>DASRFH010000111.1:0-95549 GCA_035651675.1 Chloroflexota bacterium
GTTGCGCCGGTTAGTGATGAAGCGCCAGACGACCGCGAGCGCGCCGTCCTTCAGCGCCGCCTCGGGGTCCTCTAGCTCCTGGTCGAGCTGGTCGAGCAGCGCGTTGACGCGGTCGACGCGCGCCGACGCGATCTCCTTCGACGAGTCGAGCGTTAGCTTCGGGATGAAGTCGTTCCGTTTGCCCTCGTTCCAGGTACGGACCCGCTCGCGCAAGTAGCTGCGCAGGTGCTGGTCGCGGTTGGCAGTGAGCCAGGCCTCGAAGTCCTCGCCCCTGGCGGCGAACTGGTCCTCTTGCCGGTGGGTCGAGATGCGGATGTTCCGGTAGAAAGCCGGGAGGCCGATGTTCGCGTCGATCGTATCGGCGTCGTACAGCGACTTGCCTTCGACCGAGCTAGCCGGCCCCGGCATCAGATGGGTGTGGATCACCTCTTCGACGTGCTGCCGGAACGCGGGCGAGAGCCCGTACTCCTCGAGCAGGACGTTGGCGACCGCGGCGCCGGACTTGGAGTGGACCGTGCGGTGCAGGTTCAGCCGGTCGTACAGCTCGGTGAGCTTGTTCGTCCGGGCCGGCGGGAGGTACTCGTTCAGCCAGAGGCCGTTCTCGTCGGTCACCCGCTTGCCGTCCGGCGTCATGAGGATCTCGCCGTCGAAGCTTTTCGTGATGTCGTGTAGCGTCGCGCCGTAGCGGATCACCAGGTCGTCGGCGCCCTCGCGGCTGCCGATCGTGCGGGCGAGCGCGCGTACGCGGGCGACGTGGTCGTAGGTGTAATTGCGCCACGAGAAGCCGACCCACTCCTCGTCCCAGAGCTGGTAGGTCTCCGCGACGAGCGCATCGAGCTCTTTGATCGCCTTCTCGTGGTCGACGGCGACAGCCATTCCTGACCCCTTCGTTGATCTTCTGCCCGCCCTGCGCCCTACGAGCGAACACACCGGACCCTGCTAGGGCGGGATGGGCCGATTGTAATATCCAGTCGTATGTTCTCCGGTTTCCGCAACCTCCTGGCCAAGACGCGCGCCTCGGTCTTCTCGAACGTCAGCGAGGTCTTCGACCGCACGGCCATCGACGACGCGCTCTGGGAGGAGCTCGAAGAGCTGCTGCTGGCGGGCGACGTCGGCCTGGAGACGACCGAGGCGCTGGTCGGCGCGACGCGCGACCGCGTACGGGCGGAGGGGATCGCCGACCCGCAGCGTGCGCGCGAGGTGCTCCAACAGGAGATGATCCGCCTGCTGCGCCGCCACGACTCCGTCGGCCGCGTGCACGGCGGCATGCGGCTCCTGCCCGGCCTGCTGACCGTGATCCTGGTCGTCGGCGTCAACGGGGCGGGCAAGACGACGAGCATCGCCAAGCTTGCCAAGTACCTGAAGGACAGCGGGCGGCGTGTGGTTCTGGCGGCCGGCGACACGTTCCGCGCCGCCGCGATCGAACAGCTCCAGCTGTGGGGCGAGCGCGCTGGCGTGCCGGTGATCGCGCAGGCTCCGGGTGGCGACCCCGCCGCGGTCGTCTTCGACGCCTGGCAGCACGCCAAAGCGACGCGCGCCGACGTCTTGATCGTCGACACCGCCGGACGGCTCCACACCAAGTTCAACTTGATGGAGGAGCTGCGCAAGGTACGGCGCGTGCTCGAGCGGCAGGACGAGAAGGCGCCCCACGAGGTGCTGCTCGTGCTCGACGCGACGACCGGCCAGAACGCGATCATCCAGGCGCGCGAGTTCCTCAAGACGGCGGGCGTCACCGGGATCATCCTGACCAAGCTCGACGGCACGTCGAAGGGCGGCATGGCGTTCGCGATCTCGGAGGAGCTGAAGCTGCCGATCCGGTTCGTGGCGACCGGCGAGACGATCGACGACATCGCGGCGTTCGACGCCGAAGAGTTCGTGCGCGGGCTGTTCGAGCGACCCCGAGCAGCGGCGTGATGGCGCTACAGGACGAGCAGCTCGAGGAGGCGATTGGCCAGAGAGTCGTGCTGCGCGAGCTGACGCGCGCCGACGTGGATCTGATGGCCGAGTGGCCGCGGTTCGTGGAGCCGGAGCTGCAGTGGGCGAACCTGGAGCTCTCGACGCCGCGGGAGCGCGACGCCTGGTTCGACCGGAGCCGCAGCAACAGCACGCGCCGGCGCTACACGATCTGGACCGACGACGGCCGCGCGATCGGCACGATCGGGCTGCGCAACCTCGATTTCCGGTTCGGCGAGGGGACGCTCGGGATCATCGTCAACGCCGCCGACGTCGGCCGTGGCTACGGCACCGACGCGGTGCGGACGCTGGTCGGCCACGCCTTCCGCCGACTCGGGCTGCGCAAGGTGTACCTCGACGTCGCCGAGGGGAACGACCGCGCGCGGCGGTCGTACGAAAAGGTCGGGTTCGTGCGGATCGGGCAGCACCGCGGCGCGGACGGGCTCATCTACGTGGACATGCTGATGACGCGCGATCGGTGGCAGATGCTCAGCCGGAGGGCGGAGCCCTCACCCTGAGCCCCTTCCTCCGCGCGGAGGAGAATGCTGGGTTTCCCTCGCGCGGAGGTGGAGGGGACGAAGTACGATGCGGGCAGCCACCGCCAGGAGGAGTGCCCCACCATGCCGGTCGTCGACAGCCACTGTCACGCATCGCTCACCTGGTACGAGCCGATCGAGTTGTTGCTGTTCCAGATGGAGCGGAACGGCGTCGACCACGCCGTGCTGATCCAGATGAACGGTCAGTTCGACAACAGCTACCAGGCCGAGTGCGTCGCGCGCTACCCGGGCAAGTTCACCTCCGTCGTCATCGTCGACCAGGACCGACCGGACGCGGCCGACCAGCTCGCCCGGGAGGCGGACGCCGGCGCGGGCGGCGTGCGGCTGCGGCCGGACAGCCCGGCGGCGCTGTTCCAGGCGGCCGAGCGGCTGCGGCTCTCGGTGAGCTGCGGCGGCAGCGCGGCGTTGTTCGCTTCGGATCAGTTCGCGCGGGCGATCCAGTCGGCGCCGACCGTGCCGATCGTGATCGAGCATCTCGGCGGGCTCAACCGGCCCGACCCCGGCCAGGAGGAGCTGCGGCAGAAGGTCTTCGGACTGGCGCGCTACCCCAACACCTACATCAAGATCCACGGCCTGGGCGAGTTCAGCCAGCGGGCGATGCCGGTCAAGGAGCCGTTCCCGTTCGTCGAGCCGATCCCGTCGCTGCTCGAGCAGGCGTACGAGGCGTTCGGGCCCAGCCGGATGATGTGGGGCTCCGACTACCCGCCCGTGTCTGGGCGCGAGGGCTACCGCAACGCGCTGAACGGAGCCCGCGACCGGCTGAAGGGGAAAGCAGGCCTGGACGAGATCTTCGGCGGCACGGCTTTGCGCGTCTTTCCGTTACGCTAGTAGAACGTCTGTGCTAGAATCGCGGCACGCTGTAGTGAACGAAGGAGAGATGTAGTGCCCGACAGCGAGAAGCTCCGCGCGCTCGAGATGGCGCTCGGCCAGATCGACAAGCAGTACGGCAAGGGCTCGATCATGCGGCTCGGCGAGCGGGCGCAGATGGCCGTCGAGACCATCCCGACCGGCTCGATCGCGCTCGACCTGGCGCTCGGCGTCGGCGGCATCCCGCGCGGGCGCATCGTCGAGATCTACGGTCCGGAGTCGGCCGGTAAGACGACGTTGGTGCAGCACATCATCGCCGAGGCTCAACGCGCCGGCGGCATCGCCGCGTTCATCGACGCCGAGCACGCGCTCGACCCCGAGTACGCTGCCAAGTGCGGCGTCGACATCGAGAACCTCTACATCAGCCAGCCGGACACCGGCGAACAGGCGCTCGAGATCGCCGAGGCGCTGGTCCGGTCCGGCGCGATCGACGTGATCGTCGTCGACTCGGTCGCCGCGCTCGTGCCGCGCGCCGAGATCGAGGGCGAGATGGGTGACAGCCACCCTGGCCTCCAGGCGCGGCTGCTGAGCCAGGCGCTGCGCAAGCTGACCGGCGCGATCAACCGCTCGAAGACGAGCGTGGTGTTCACGAACCAGCTCCGCGAGAAGATCGGCGTGATGTTCGGCAACCCGGAGACGACGCCGGGCGGCCGCGCGCTGAAGTTCTACGCCTCCGTCCGCATGGATATCCGCCGGATCGAGACGATCAAGCAGGGCCAGGACGCGATCGGCATCCGGTCGAAGGTCAAGGTCGTCAAGAACAAGGTCGCGCCGCCGTTCCGCACAGCCGAGTTCGATATCCTCTACAACGAGGGCATCTCGAAGGAAGGCGGCTTGCTCGACGTCGGCATCGAGATGGGCATCCTGCGCAAGTCGGGCGCCTTCATCTCGTACGGCGAGATGCGGCTCGGGCAGGGCCGCGAGAACGCGCGCGAGTTCCTGCGCGAGAACGTCGAGGTCCGGAACGAGATCGAGGCGCAGATCCGCGCGAACGCCAAGCCCTCGGCTGGCAAGGTGGACGCCGAGGCCGTGGCCGCCGCGGGCGAGTAGAGGTGCTTCCTCCCTCTGTGGGCGAGGGCCAGGTGAAGGCACAGGGACCACTGTCGGTCTATGCGGAGTGTCGGGCTCCCACTGATGAGCCCCCATCGTAACCCTCCGTCACCGGAGGGACGAACGCTCGGCGAGGCGGAGCGCGACCAGGAGTGTCTGGACGCCGCCCTGCGCTTCCTGTCGCACCGCCAACGCTCGGAGCGCGAGGTCCGCCGCCGGCTGGCCGAGAAGGGCCACGGCTCCGACCGGATCGACCGCGTCGTCGAGCGTCTCAGGGAGCTAAAGCTCGTCGACGACCGGGAGTTCGCCGACTACTGGCTGACCGAGCGCCAGCTCCACAAGCCGCGCGGGCAGCGCGCGCTGCGCGCCGAACTGTTCCAGAAGGGCGTCCCGCGCGAGGTCGTGGACGAGGCGCTCGAGGCAGGGGCGAGGGACGAGGTCGACGACGCCTACCGCGCCGCGGAAAAGCGCGCCGCCCAGCTGTCGAGCCTGGACGAGGCCGGCTTCCGCCAACGGCTCAGCCAGTTCCTATTGCGCCGCGGTTTCGACTGGGAAACGGTCATCCCGGTGGTCGACCGCCTATGGCACGAGCACGTTAACGAGCGTATAGTACCCCGCGAGAACGTGTAACAAACGCTCTCACCCAATTCCGAAAAGTCGTAGGCGGCCAGGGGTGCCCGCTCCAGGCGGCGCCTCCGCCCGTATGCCCACCCCTCTCCTCCTACGTTGAGGTGTCCGGATGTCCCCCGTCGACCTCGTGATCGTCATCGCGGGGCTCATCGTGGCGGCGGGCGCCTTCGTCGTCGGCCAGCGGCTCGCTTCTGGCAAGGTGCGGATCGACTCCGCCGCGCAGGCCGCGACGACGGCCGAGGCGGAGCGCATCGTGCAGGAGGCCGAAGCGCGCAAGCGCGAGCTGCTGCTAGAGGCGCGCGACGAAGCGCTCAAGATCCGCGGTGATGCCGAGCAAGAGGTCCGCCAGCGCCGCTCCGACATCGAGCGCCAGGAGCGGCGGCTGCAGCAGAAGGAAGAGCAGCTCGACCGACGCATCGACCAGGTAGAGCGGCGCGAGCAGAACCTCGGCCAGCGTGAGGCCGAGCTCGACAGGGTGAAGGCTGAGCTGACCGAGGCCAAGCAGCAGGCGCGCCAGGAGCTCGAGCGCGTCGCGAACATGACGGCGGCCGAAGCGAAGGCGGTCCTCCTCCAGGAGATCGAAGACGAGGTCCGCCAGGACGCCAACCGGCGGGTGCGCGAGATAGAGGAAGAGACGAAGGAAGAGGCGGAGAAGCGCGCGCAGAAGATCATCGTTTCCGCGATCCAGCGCTGGGCCGGCGAGGTCGTGGGCGAGCACGTGCTCTCGGTCGTCCATCTGCCCAGCGACGAGATGAAGGGACGGATCATCGGCCGCGAGGGGCGCAACATCCGCGCGCTAGAGGCCGCGACCGGTGTGGATCTGATCATCGACGACACGCCCGACGCGGTTACCCTCTCCGGGTTCGACCCTGTGCGCCGCGAGGTGGCGCGCGTCGCGCTCACTAAGCTGGTCGCGGATGGCCGGATCCACCCCGCGCGCATCGAAGAGGTCGTCGCGAAGGCGAGGCAGGAAGTCGAGCAGGAGATGCGCGAGGAGGGCGAGCAGGCCGCGCTCAAGGCCGGCGTGCCCGGCCTCCACCCCGAGATCATCAAGCTGATGGGGCGGCTCAAGTTCCGCACCTCGTACGGGCAGAACATCCTCAACCACTCGGTCGAGGTGGCGCACCTGGCCGCGATGATCGCGGCCGAGATGGGCGCCGATGTGCAGGTCGCACGGACGTCCGGGTTCCTGCACGACATCGGCAAGGCCGTCGACCATGAGGTCGAAGGTCCGCACGCGCTGATCGGCGCCGACATCCTGAGGCGCCATGGGAAGATGTCGCCCAAGGTGATCCACGCGGTCGCCGCGCACCACTTCGAGGAAGAGGTGCGCGACGTCTACCCCGTGATCATCTCGGCGGCCGACGCCATCTCGAGCGCGCGGCCGGGCGCGCGCCGCGAGTCGGTCGAGAGCTACATCAAGCGCCTCGAGGCGCTCGAAGCGGTCGCGAATTCGTTCGAGGGCGTCGAGAAGTCGTTCGCGATCCAGGCCGGGCGCGAAGTGCGCATCATCGTCCAGCCCGACAAGGTCGACGACCTGGGGGCGGTGCGCCTCGCGCGCGACATCGTCAAGCGCATCGAGGAGACGCTCGAGTACCCCGGGCAGATCAAGGTCACGCTGATCCGGGAGACGAGGGCGGTGGACTACGCGCGGTGAGCAGTCACCTACCGACGATCGGCAGTCGGCGGACGTGGACGGCGCGTTGACCGCCGACGGCTCATCGCCGATGGGTTCGCGTGTCGACCTTCACGCCCATACGACTGCCTCGGACGGCGTCCTGTCGCCCGCCGAGCTCGTCGCGCTTGCGCGCGGCCGCGGCCTCGCCGCGCTCGGCGTCACCGACCACGACTCGACCGAGGGGCTCGCCGCGGCGCTGGCCGCCGCCGACGCGGCCGTGACCGTCGTCCCGGGCGTCGAGCTGAGCACCGACGTGCCGGGTGGAGAGATCCACGTGCTGGGCTATTTCGTCGATCCCCGATCGCCGGTGCTCCAAGGGAAATTGGAAATGCTGCGCGAGGGGCGGCTGCGGCGCGGCCACCGGATGGTCGAGCGCTTGAACGCGGCGGGCGTGCCGATCCGGATCGAGCGCGTCCTCGAGATCGCCGGCGACGGTGCGGTCGGCCGTCCGCACGTCGCGCGTGCGCTCGTCGAGGCGGGGTACGCCGAGTCGATCGACGACGCCTTCATCCGGTGGTTGGTGCCCGGCCGGCCCGGCTACGTCGAGCGGCAGCGGTTCACGCCGGTCGAGGCGGTGGGGACCATCCTGGAAGCCGGCGGCGTGCCCGTCCTCGCGCATCCGCTCCACGGCCTCGACGCCGGCGAGGATTCGCGCGCGGCCGACGCCGCCCGCACCTTCGACGCGGCCGAGGTCGAGCGCCGGGTCGCCGAGCTGGTGGCGGCCGGCCTGGGCGGGCTCGAGACGTACTACGCGGGCTACGACGCCGCGGCTGTCGCCTACCTCGAGCGGCTCGCCGCGCAGTATGGCTTGATCCGTACCGGCGGCTCGGACTTCCACGGCCCGGGGCGCGCCGAGCTCGGTTCGACGCCGATGCCCGACGACGTGCAAGCAGAGGTCGTCGAGCTGCTCAGGCGGGCCGCGGGCAGCAGCGCGCCGGGCTGAACCGGCGGTAGGGGCACGCCTCGGCCGGCCCGGCCGGCGCCTCGACGCCAGCCTCGCGCAGCAGCGCCGCGCCCAGGCCGATTGGGAAGCCGACCACGTTGCAGCGACAGCCGCGGAGAGCCGCGACCGGCCGGAATTGCTCGTTCTGGACGGCGTAGGCGCCGGCTTTGTCGAGCGGGTCACCAGACGCGACGTAGGCGGCGATCTCCTCCTCGGCGAGCGGCCGCATCGTCACGGTGGTGGTCAGGCATCCGGAGCGCAGGTCGCCGCCACGGGCGACCGCCACGGCCGTGATCACGCGGTGGCGCCGTCCGGCGAGCTCGCGGAGCATCCGGGCTGCGTCCTCGGCGTCGTCCGGCTTGCCATAGAGCGTTCGGCCCATAGCGACGACCGTGTCGGCCGCGACGACGATCGCGTCGGGCGACCGTGCCGCGACGCGGGCCGCCTTCGAGCGGGCCAGCCGCAGCGCGAGCGCGCGAGGAGGCTCGGCGTGCAGCGGAGCCTCGTCGACGTCGGCGGGCTGGACGTCGTAGGCGAGGCCGAGGCGGGCGAGCAGGCCGCGGCGGCGGGGCGAAGCCGAGGCGAGGATGAGGCGGCTCAAGGCAGGACGGTCGTACCGGAGCTGTCCCACCGTGCCTCGGCCCTCGCCTCGGAAGCTCTCATCGCGCTCATCGGTGGCAAGGGGACGCCCGGCCGATGGTGGCTGGTCCATCGACCGGGCGTGGGGTCGGGTGTTGTCAGTTAGGCGCGGTTCCGCTGGACCGTCTCGATCAAGCGCTCCATTAGACGATCCGCTTCCCGGCCGTTGCTGTGCACGTTGCGTGCCCAGGTGAGCTCCTCGTGGAGGCGGCGCAGGTCTTCTGGTTTCAGGTGCCGGACCGTCACCGATCCAGCTCGACCCACTTCAGTATCTCGTTCTGGAACGCCATGAGCTGCTCGGCGAGTCCGCGGCACTCGGCTTCGAGCTCCTGGAGGAGCTGGTCCTTCTCGCGGAGCATCGCGACGAGCGTCTCGCGGTCGACCGTTCCTGGCATCGAGGTGGGCCTGGTCGGCGGCGCCAGTGTCTCGAGTGGGCTCACGCGGTCATCTCCTGGATCGGCAGTGGCGCGATTCTAGGGAGGGCTGCATGAGATCCCCGTAAGAAAGGACGAGGGGGGTGTAAGGGCCGCCGAGCCGGGCGGCGTTCGGCCGAGGCCGCGTGCTATGCTCGCCCACGGTGGGTAGGACGGGCTATTTCGGCTGCCTCGTCCTGCTCGGCGTGGTCATGCTGTCGGTGTCGTGCCTGGCGGTCTTCGGCGCGACCGGTGCGATCACCGCCGAGCGCGGCGCGCGTGTCGCGCCGCCAGTGGCAGTCGCCGAGGCGCCCAGGCCCGCCGAGCAGCCAAGACCCGAGGCGCCCACGCCGACGGAGGCACCCGCGGCTAAGCCCGCGGCGACCAAACCCGAGCCCGCGAAGCCTGCCCCAGCCAGCCCGACGGCGGCCCCGGCCGCCCCCACCAAGCCGGCGCCGCAGGGCACGGTGCCGCCGCAGCCGCCGCGCGTCGGCCCCGAGGGGAACATCGCTCAGCGCCTCGACCGCGAAGCAGTCGGCGGCAACTTGAAGGTGCGCGCGCTCGGCGCGGCTAAGACCACCCAGGGTGACCGCGCGGTGCTCGCGGTCTACGTCCGGATGGAGAACGTCGGCTCGGCGTCGGTCAAGATCGACCCGACCTACTTCAAGCTCGTCGATCGCCAGAACCAGCAGTACCCGATCTCGCAGGCGATCGAGGCGAGCCTGCCGGCGATCGAGCTTGGTCCGGCCGCGCAGCCGGGCGGTACGGGGCAGAACACGGAAGGGAACCTCACGTTCGAAATCCCGAAGTCGGCCGGCGGGCTGGCGCTGGTCTACACACCGCCGGACGGGCCGCCGATCCGCATTCCACTTCCCCCGGAGTTTGGCTAACGAGCCCCGACGACGAGGTCGTGGCGACGGTCGAGGGGACCGACCTATCGGCCGACGTCGCCGCCGAAACGATCACGCCGCCGCTCGAGCGGCCGGTACGCGTCAACATCCCGACTCGCCACAACCGCAAGCTCGCCACGCTGGTGGCCGCGGTCAACGCCGACCGCGGGCTCCACGCGTTGTGGCGCTGCTGCAACGTCAACGCGGTCGACCGCATGGGCATGAGCGACCACGGGCCGGTGCACGTCCAGATCGTCGCGAACATCGCGCTCCGGCTCTTGAGGCTGCTCGTGTCCTCCGGGTTGACGCCGAACGCCGTGTCCGACCACGGGCTCGACGGGCACGACGCCGAGATGATCGCCGTGCTCGGCGCCCTGCTCCACGACATCGGGATGTCGATCCACCGCGACGACCACGAACGGTTCAGCTTGATGCTCGCGGCACCGAAGCTGCGCGAGCTGCTGCACGGTATCTACGAGGAGCCGTACCTCACGGTCGTCGTCTCCGAGACGCTGCACGCGATCATCACACACCGATCGGACGGTCGTCCGCGGACGCTCGAAGCCGGCTGCGTGCGCGTCGCCGACGCGCTCGACATGGCGAAGGGCCGCTCGCGGATCCCGTTCGAGGCTGGCCAGGTCAACATCCACTCGGTGTCGGCGGCCGCGATCGACAAGGTCGTCATCTCGCAGGGCGAGTCGAAGCCGATCCGCATCGACGTCCAGATGAGCAACTCGGCGGGCATCTTCCAGCTCGACGAGCTGCTGAAGGAAAAGTTGCACGGGTCGGGACTCGAGCGGTACGTCGAGGTGGCGGCCCAGATCGAAGGCGAGACCGAGCGCTCGCTAGTGCAGGTCTTCAGGCTCTGACTGTCACGGCACCTGGCCCGTTGTATGCTCCCGCCGCAACATAAAAGCGCCCGGAGCGTAAACGTTCATGGTTCTCCGTGCCTTGTTCGTCGTCGCCCTGCTCGTGTCCTGGGTGATGCCGGTGGCGGCCGAAGCCGCGCCGCCCGAGTACGAGACCGTCGGCGGCTACTTCTTCGGTGAGGCGAGTGGGCAGGAGGGCACGGGCTTCAACATCTCGGACGCCGACGACATTGGCTTCTGGACCACGTTCAGGGGGATGGGCGGGGCAGGCCAGCTTGGCTTCCCGATCTCGCGGCGTTTCGTGTGGAACGGGCGGCCGACGCAGGTCTTCCAGCGGGCGGTGCTTCAGTACGAGCCGCTCGAGAAGCGCGTCGTCGCCGTCAACGTGCTCGACCTGCTCCACGACCGCGGTCGCGATGGGTGGCTGAAGAGCGTGCGTTCCGTGCCGCCGCAGCTCGCCAACGCGGACGAGAAGGGCAAGAGCTGGGACGACATCGTGGCGGCGCGGGAGGCGCTGCTCGACGCGCAGCCGGCGCTGCGCGACGCGTACTTCGCCGCGTCCGACCCGATCGCGATCTACGGGCTGCCGACGTCCGCGGTCGAGGACGAAGGCAGCCACTACGCGATTCGGCTGCAGCGTGGCGTGCTCCAGCTCTGGAAGCAGGACGTGCCGTGGGCATCGGCGGGCGACGTGACCGTGGCGCTCGTCGGCGAGATCGCGCGCGACGCTGGCCTGTTCGATCCGACCGGCAAAGACCCGAGGATCAAGACGGCGTTCCAGCCGGAGGTCGCGCCGCCACCGAGGCCGGCGCCGCCGCCCCCGCCCAAGCCCGTGCTGCCGCAGGTCACCCGCCCGGACACCGTGCCCCCTGGCATCCACTGGGTTGACGTGAACCTCAGCCGCCAGTGGGTGACGGCGATGGACGGGGACACGCCGGTGCGTGGCATCCCGGCGACGACAGGCAAGCCCGGTTTCAGCACCCCGACCGGGACGTTCCAGATCTTCTCCCGTGTGTACAACGAGACGATGGACTCGGCGACGATCGGCATCCCGCGCAGCTCGCCGGAGGGCTACTACCTGAAGGACATCCTCTACACGCAGTACTTCGCCGACGGCGGCATCGCGCTGCACACCAACTACTGGCAGCCAGCCTCCGTGTTCGGGAGCTACCCGACGAGCCACGCCTGCGTTGGGATGCGCTTGCAAGACGCGGCGTTCCTGTGGGACTTCGCGACATTCGGAACTCCGGTGTACGTGCACTATTAGGCAGGTTGCACAAATTAGGACTTTCGGCGGGGTTGACGCCCGCTAGGTGGCTTGCTAACCTGCAGGCCGCCTAGCCAGCTCCGCCCAAATCTCTCCGTACCGGGCCTCGAAGGAGCTGGTCGGGCCGGGCCCGCGCTCGTCGGGAGCGTGTGGGCCGCAACTAAGGCGGCGTGTGCCGGCTGGGGTGCGCGCCGCGCGATGTGGAGGTCCCGTCCTGTTTTCTTTCCACCGTCTCGCGGGGGCGCTCTGTGCCCTCGCCCTCTCTTCGGCCGTGGTATCCGCCGGGTTCGCCGACGACGGCTACGGCCACCTTCGTCCCGCGCCGTCCGAGCGCGGTGGCCGCCGAGAGCCGCCACCGGCCGCGAGCGTCGCCTCCCCACCGCCGACAGCCACCGCCACACCGACGCCGCAGCCGACCCCGACCACCGGCCAGCGCATCATCGGCATCGTTCAGCAGTACGTGGGCGCGCCGTACGTGGCGGGCGGCGCCAGCCCCGTCACGGGCTTCGACTGCAGCGGGCTCGTGCAGTGGGTGCTGGGCCAGCTCGGCTTTGCCGTCGGCCACGACGCGGCCGGCCAGTACGGCGTCGGCGACCCCGTGCCGGCCGACGAGCTCTCCCCCGGCGACCTGGTGTTCTTCGCCAACACCTACATGCCGGGTATCAGCCACGTCGGCGTGTACGTCGGCAACGGCGAGTTCGTGGACGCCGGCACCGAGCGGACCGGCGTGCGGCGCGCCAGCCTGGCGGAGCCCTATTGGGCCGCCCGGTTCGTCGGGGCGCGGCGGATCAGATAGCCGGTGAGGCGTGGGGCTCGGCTGGGCCCCGCACCGGCTCGGCGGCGTAACGGCCGCAGGTCTTGCAGACGTAGCAGTCGTGGCCGGCCATCCCGCTAGCCCACATATGGCCGTCGTACCGCCACTGGTGCCCGCGGAACCAACAGATCAGTGCGCGTGCCAACCGCGTAACCCCCGGTCGAGTCGGTGCGGGGCGTATGATGCGCCCATCGCCGTAAAGAGGCCGTTAGATCTGTGGACTTGCCCAAGCCCCAAGGGCGCGAGGCCAAGTGCGATGCCTGCGGCCGGGTCGCCTTCTGCATCCAACTGCCGCTGCGTGGCTCGGCGCGCGGCACGCTGTGCCTGGCTTGTCTCAGCCGGACGCTCCGAGACTTGCAGCGTGAGGCGCGTTCGTAGGTTCCGACCAGGAGGGGGTTGCCTTCGGGGGGAGAACGCACCGCACCCCTGCCGGCGGCTCAGCGCCGCTCCAGCGTCGCGACTGCCTCGACGTGGCGCGTCTGTGGGAACATGTCGATCGGCTGGACCTCGGTCAAGGCGTAGCCGCCGTCGACGAGGATGCGCAGGTCGCGGGCGAGCGTCGCCGGCTCGCAGGAAACGTAGACGATGCGCCGCACGGCGCGCGCCACGAGTGCGTCGAGCACCGGCCGCGCGCAGCCGGCCCGAGCCGGGTCGAGGATCGCACCGTCCGGCACGGCGTCGAGGCCGGGCAGCACCGCCTCCACACGCCCCTGGACGAACTCGAGGTTCGGCGCTCCGGCGGCGTTGTGGCGTGCGTCCATCACCGCGCTGGCTGCCTCTTCGATCCCGAGCACGCGCGCGCCCGGAGCGTGGTCCGCCACCAATAGCGCGAACGTGCCCACCCCTGCGTAGGCGTCGAGCAGCAGCTCGCCCGGTGCCGGCCGGAGGCGGTCGATCGCCAGCAGGGCGAGCAGGTCCGCCTGGCTCCAGGCCGCCTCGCGCTCGGCGACCCACGGCGCGGCGATCGCCTGGGGCAGCGGGCGCACGTCCGGCCGCGTGTTGACCTGGAAGAACGAGTTCGCGGCGATCCTGAAACGGCGGCCCAGCACCTCGTCCTCGAGGTACGGCTGGCCGGTCGGGATCGGCGCGTCGGGGATGTGGGGCGCGACGAGCGACTGGCCGGTTCGCAGCGAGTGGCGAAGCGCGACCTGGTGCAGCCTTCTGTGGCCGCGCCCCTGGAGGGCGGCGAGCATAGCCGAGATCGGCGGCACCACGACGTGGCAGTGCTCGATCGTCATCACGGCGTGGGACTGCTGCCGGGTGAAGCCCAGCGTGCCGTCGCGGCGGGCCGAGAAGCGCGCGTGGTTCCGGTAGCCGTAGACGCTCGCGGCCCCGATCATCGGCCGGACTGGAGCGTCGGCGAACCCGCCAAGCCGGCGGAGCTGCTCGCGGACCGTCTCCGTTTTGAAGCGGAGCTGCGCCTCGTAGCGCGCGTGCTGCCAGTCGCAGCCGCCGCAGCGGCCGAAGTAGGGGCACGGCGGGGCGACCCGCTCGGGCGCGGCGCACAGCACCCGGTCGGTCTCCGCGCGCGCGAAATTGCCGTGCGCGTCGACGACGCGCGCGACGACGCGCTCGCCCGGGAGCGCGTACGAGACGAAGTGGACGAGCTCGTCGACGCGGCCGACCGCGCCGCCGAGGTGGGAAATGCCGTCTAGCTCGATCTCGACGCGAGGGAGCTCTCGGGGCGACCGATCGCTACGCGTTGCGCCCTGCCTGCGTGAAAGGAAGGATCGCCAGCGCCGATAGCGCGGCAACCACCATGATGGCGAAGACCGCCCGCAGTCCGAAAGCGTCGGCCACGCCGCCAGCCAGCAGCGCCGCGAGCGGTGCCGCGATCGAGCCACCGCCCGCCAGCACCCCGACGGCGGCGCCGACCCGATCGCGCGACACGAGCTCCGACACGATCGGTACCGGCAGCACGAGGACGGCGGCCGAGCCAATCCCGGCGAGCGCGAACGTGGCCATCCCTTCGCCGGTCGTCGTGATCACCATCGCCGCGAGGGCCGACGCGACGACGATCAGGTAGCCGGCCGCCAGGACGCGCCGTTTGCCCCACCGGTTGGCCAGCCAGGCGCATGGCAGCGCGCAGATGGTCGACGCGATCAGCAGCATCCCTGGCATGAGCTGCGCCTGGCCGACGCTGGCGCCGAGCAGGTCGCGCGCGAACAGGGAGAGCAACGGCACGATCGCGTTCGCGCCAGTCCAGTAGCAGAGGTTCGCAAGGCAGAAGAGCAGCGCGCGACGCTCGATCGCTACCATCGACCGCAAGGTCGGCCGTCCCCGGGCGGCGGAATGCCCGAGCGCGGGCGGCTCCTGAACCCACAGGACGTTCGCGACGGCGCCGACGAGCACGATACCCCCTGCCAGCGCGAACGCCCAGTCTGGCACCGTGCTCCGCCAGAACATCGCCCCAACCACGAGGATCAACACCTGGCCGAGCGCCATGACGACCACGTGGAGGCTGGCGAGCCGCGTCCGCGCCGGACCGACCGTGACGTCGGCTAGCAGTGCTTTGTGCAGGTCGTCCATGACGTTGAAGCTGAGCGTGAACAGGTAGATCGCGACGATCGTCGGGAGCAGGCGGACGAGTCCGACCGAGCCAGGGTCCGCCCACCCCGCGAGGTAGGGAGTCGCCGCCAGCAGGAGCCCGCAGGCGGTTCCCCCAACGAGGATGAACGGTCGTCGTCTGCCGAGCCAGCCGAGCCAGGTACGGTCGGACCACGCGCCCACGAGCGGTGCCACTACCGCGCCCTCGAAGGAGCGCGTGTTCGCGAGCAGGTTGATGAGCAGGTAGGAGGTCGTGAAGCCGGAGAGCCATAGCGACAGGGTGAAGTTGTTGAAGCCGTTGAACGCGCCGACGCCCAGCGAGCCGGCGAGGTAGGCGCCCCAGAGCGTGGTGCGGCCGCGGCTTACCGTCCGCGGGGCGATGACCGTGGTGGCGGCTTCGCCCATCAGTGCTCCCTTGTCATGCCGAGTGAAGCGCGGACTTCCGGGCGGCTCTGGTGTGGGGCGGGCCGCGCACGGAGGGCACCAGGGGGCGTCGGCGCGTGCGCTGCTCGGAGTGGCACGGCGCGGCTAGGATGCCAGAGCAACGTCGTGCGCCGGCGCAAAGTCGTGCAGGCCGAGCTCGGCGGCCAGCGCTAGCGCGTGCGCGCCAGCCGACTCCGCCTCCTCCGCAACGGGTGTGAGCTTGGCGAGGCTCGCCAGGGAGCGCGCGACGTCCGGCCGTGCGCCGAGCGCCGCGAAGCGCTCGACCGCCCGGCGCAGGTGCTCGGCCGCGCCGAGCGCATCGCGTTCCAGCGCCGCGAGCACCCCCGACGCGTGCGCGGCGAGCGCGATCCCGTAGCGGCACCCTTCCTCGCGCGCGATCGTCAGGGCGCGGGCGAGCGCCAGCCGCGCCCCGTCGGCGTTCCCGAGCGTCGCTTCGGCGATCGCCAGGTGCGCGTAGAGTCGGTCGAGCAAGCAGCGGGAGTCAGCCCGCTCGTGCGCCGCGATCGTGGTGCCGAGCGCTTCGACGGCCGCCGCTGGCTCGCCGGCCCCGAGCAGCGCCGGACCGAGCGTCCACGACCCGATCAGCTCGGCGAGCTCGTGGCCGGCTTCCCGCGCCAGCTGGATCGCCTCCTCGGCCGCCTGCAGCGCCTCGTGCCACCTCCCTTGCGAGAAGCGCACGCGCGCGGTGTTCGTCCGGAGGTAGGACGTAGCCAGCGGGGTGGTAAACGGCGCGGCTGTCGACGCCAGCCGATCGAGCACCTCCTGGGCGGTCGCGAACTCGCCACGTGTGCCGTGCATCACCGCGATCGTCCCCAGGGCGCTGAGCTGCACCTCCTGGTCGCCGGCGCGACGCCCGTTCTCGACCGCCTCGTGGAGCAGGCCGAGCGCGCCCGGCAGGTCGCCTTCATACGAGTGGAAGAGCCCGAGTGCGCGCTGTGCGTGGGCCAGCAGGCGCGGATCGCCGGCCTCCCGTGCGGTCGCCAGCAGCGCTTCGGCCGCGGGCAGCCCCTCGCGCACGCGGCCGCGCACCGAGAGCCGGGTCACGCGCGCCAGCGCCAGGCGCAAGCGGAGTTGGGCGTCCTCGACCGTATCGGCGTCCCGCTCGGCTTCGGCAAGCACACTCTCGGTGCGCGGCATCGGCAGCGCCACCAGGTTGCCGACCATCCTCAGCCGCAGCTCGATCGACCGCCGGCGTGTGTCGGCGCTCGGCGCGAGCTGCTGGAGCGCCGCGAGCGCGTTCGTCAGATGCTCGCCGGCCTCGCGGCTGGCGGCGATGCCTTCGGCGACGTCGGCCGCGATCTGGCTCCAATTGAGCGCCTCTTGCCAGAGCTGCCCCTGGATCGCGTGGAAGGCGAGGCGCGGCGCCCAGTCCGCAGGCCGCCCGCTCGCCGTCTTGGCGAGCAGGCGGAAGGCCCGCGCGTGGAGCGAGCGGCGGCGCGCGGCGGTCATCGAGCCGTCGACGGCTCGGCGCACAAGGTCGTGGGTGAAGACCAGCTCCCCTGCCGCGCCCTCGGACAGGACGGACGCGCGGATGAGTGCGTCGAGGGCGTCCAGCGCCGGCCCCTCGTCGACGCTGACGACCGCGCGGGCGAACTCGAACGGTGCGCCCCACGGGCAGACCGCCACCGCGAGCGCAAGGTCGCGCGCCGGCGGGTTCAGGCGGGCAAGCGCGTCGCCGACCAGGTCGCCAATGGCCTCGGGGATCGCGTTGGGGCTGGGCGCTGAGCCGGTTGTCGCCTCACGCGCGGGCAGCGAACGAACGAGGTGGATGGCGTAGAGCGGGTTGCCGCCGGTCTGGAGGTAGACCCAATCGGCGAGCTCGTGGGTCGGGTCCGTCGCGAGCTGGTCGACGAGCGTCTGCATCGCCTCCGGCGCAAGCGGCTCGACGTCGAAGCGGACGAGCCGGCCCCGGCGGTGGAGCTCGCCAAGAAGGCGGCTGACCTCGGGCGGCGCTTCGTGGCGTCGGCAAGTCAACAGGATGGTGAGTCCCGGCGTCGGCGTGTCGTGTGCCAGCATGGCGAGCAGCGAGCGCGACGCGGCGTCGAGCCAGTGGACGTCCTCGATCAGGAGCAACGTCGGACCGGGGAGCGCACCCAGGAAGCGGGCCACGCTCTGGAAGAGCCGCTGGCGCCGGACGTCCGCGTCCGGCGCCGGGCGCGGCGTCAGGTCGGGCATTTGGGCTTGCAGCCGAGGGAGGAGCCGGCCGAGCTCGGCCAGCCAGACGTCCTCGACGCCGAGGTCGTCCACCTCGACCGCGCGGAGCGCGGTGTCGAGTGCCTCGACGAGCGGCGCGAACGGCAGGTCGATCGTCGCCTCGTGGCAGTGGCCGATGAGCCGAGACGCGTATCCATCGCGCGCCGCTGGACCGTGCCGCTCTACGAGCGCGCTCGCGACGCGGCTCTTCCCAACGCCGGCGTCGCCGCGCAGCAGGACGACCTGCGGGCCGCGACCGCGCGCGGCTGCGCACAGCGCCGCGCTGGCCGCCTCGAGCAGATCGTCGCGACCGACCAGGCACGGCTCGCCGGGCGCCGCGCCGGGATGCGCCCGAGGGGGCTCAGCCCCACACGGCTCAGCCGGGCTCCCGGCGTGCGTCCGGGGCTGGGCGGCGCGTCCGTCGTTTCCACGTGCGATCTCGTCGCGCAGCGCTGCCATCCGCGCGTCGGGCGCGAGGCCGAGATCGGCCATCGCCCGGACGTACTCGTCGAACGCCGCCAGGGCGCCGGCGCGGTCGCCGGACTCGCGTCGCGCGAGGATCCGCACGCGGTGGAACCGCTCGGCGGCCGGCTCCTCCACCAGAGCGCGGCGCGCCCACGCCTCGGCCTCGCGCGCTCGCCCGGCCGCCAGCTCCCCGTCGACGAGTCGGTCGAGCAGCTCGACGTAACGCTCGCTCCAACGGCGGCGCTCGATCCGGAGCCAGTCCTCCAGTTCCTCGGACCCGTCGGGCGAGACGCCCTCCAGGAACGGGCCGCGCCAGAGGCGCGCGGCGGCCTCCATCGAGTCGGCGTCCGCGGCGGCCGCGCGCGTCGTGAGCTCGGCGAGGTCCAGCGCGACGCCGGCAGCCTCGTCCCAACGAAGTCGGTCGAGCTCGGCGCGGAGCGGGCGTGGCGGCAGCCAGTGGCCAAGCCGGCTCAGCAGGTTGGTCAGGTTCCGACGCGCCTCGCGCTCGGGGACGTCGGGGTAGAGGGCATTGGTCAGCCAACCGCGCGAGACCGCCGCCGGCCACTGGCCGGCGACGAGCCACAGCAATAGGTTCGCCTTTGGCGCGGCCACGTCGACGGGACCGTCGGGGCCGGTCAAGCGGGGTGGACCGAGCAGCTCGAGCCGCCAGGGCGTGCCGATCGGGTGTTCCACTGGGGGCCACATAGTACGGCAAGCGACGCGTGCGATGCATTGCCGGTGCAGTCGCGATGCAGGCCCTCGGTAGAAAGACCATTGACCGTCGTGCGTTGGCGGTGACCACAACTTGGAGACGATCGCCAGATGCGGATGCTGCTCCTGACTCGTTCCTTCGCGGTGAGTGGGCTGTTGGCCGAGGTCCTGACGGCCGAGGGTCACGAGCTGCGGACGACGGCCTCCGGGCCGGAGGGGCTGGCCGAGCTGCGCTCGGGCGCGTACGCCGCGGCGATCGTCGACTACGCCGTCGACTGGGACGTGCCGATCGCGGCGCTGGCTCGGCTGGCGCCCGTCCTGGCGCTCGAGGCTGCCGGCGCCGGGCGGCGACGCCTCCCGAGTGGGGTGGTTGGCGTGCTCGAACGACCCATCGACGAGGACGCGGTTCGGCGGGCGGTTGGGGCGATCGTGGGCTGGCGCGAGAGCACGCCGCGGCTGGCGAGCTAACGGGGCGGCGGCTGGCCCGGACGGGCCAGCCGCGGGGCGTGCCTATCGGGCCAGCCGACGTGCCCGGCATGGGCTATGGCAGTGGCCTCCGACGAACGCGAAGCTGGTCGCCGTGGAACCGACGACGCGCTTCACGAGCCGGGCCAGCTGCACGACCGGCACGCGCCTGTTCGCGGCGGCCATGCTGATCGCCGTTGGCTTGGTGATCGGCGTGCTGCACGGGGCGATGCCCTCCTGAGACGGCGAAGGGCCCGGCCCGCGAGCGAACGGGCCGGGCCCCTTTGCCGTTAGGCGGCCTTAGCGGGCTCCCTCTGGTGGAACGCCAGCCCGCCGCCCTCGACGTCGACGACGACCGTCGTCCCCTCCTTCACCTCGCCGCGCAGCAGCTTCCGCGAGAGCGGGTTCTCGATCTGCCGCTGGATGGTGCGGCGGAGCGGGCGCGCGCCGTAGGCCGGATCGTAGCCTTCCCGCGCGAGCCAGTCGCGCGCGGCCGGCGTGAGCTCGACCTTGACGTTCCGCTCGTCGAGGCGCGCCTGCACCTCGGCCATCAGGCGGTCGACGATCGTGTGGATCTGCTCCTCGGTCAGCGATTCGAAGACGATGATCTCGTCGATCCTGTTCAGGAACTCGGGGCGGAACGCGCGGCGGAGCTCCTCCTCCACGCGCTCCTTCTGGGTGTCCCGCTCGCGCCGCGACGGCACCGCGAAGCCGAGCGGCTGGTTGCGGACGTGGCCGGTCCCGACGTTCGAGGTCATGATGATGACCGTGTTGCGGAAGTCGACCGTGTGGCCCTGGCCGTCGGTCAGGCGCCCGTCGTCCAGGATCTGGAGCAGCATGTTGAAGGCGTCGGGGTGTGCCTTCTCCAGCTCGTCGAAGAGGATGACCTGGTACGGCCGACGGCGGACCGCCTCGGTGAGCGAGCCGCCCTCCTCGTAGCCGACGTACCCGGGGGGCGCGCCGACCAGGCGGCTCACCGCGTGGCGTTCCATGTACTCGCTCATGTCGACGCGGAAGTACGCGTCCTCCGAGCCGAATAGGAACTCGGCCAGCGCCTTCGCCATCAGCGTCTTGCCGACGCCGGTCGGCCCGACGAACAGGAATGAGCCGATCGGGCGGCGAGGGTCCTTCAGGCCCGATCGGGCCCGCCGGATCGCGTCGGCGATCGCCTCGATCGCCTCGTCCTGGCCGACGATCTTCTCGTGGAGCCGCTCCTCCATGTGGAGCAGCCGCTCGGTCTCGGCCTCGAGCATCTGGTTGACCGGCACGCCGGTCCACTTGGCGACCAGCTCGGCGATGTCCTCCTCGTCGACGACCTCGTCGATGTCCTTCTCGGCCCGCCACCGCTCGCGCGCCTCGTTCAGCTCCTTCTCGATCCGGATCGCTTCCTGGCGCAGCTCGGCGGCGCGCTCGTACTCGCGGGCGGCGCCCGCGGCCTCCTCCTCGGCGCGCGTCTTCTGGAGCTTGTCCTCCAGCTCCTTCAGCGCTGGCGGCGTCGAGAACAAGTCCACGCGGACCTTCGCGGCCGCCTCGTCGATCAGGTCGATCGCCTTGTCGGGCAGGAAGCGGTCGGTGATGTAGCGGTCGGAGAGCTTGGCGGCCGCGACGAGCGCGGAGTCGTCGATCTTGATCTGGTGGTGTGCTTCGTAGCGGTCGCGCAGGCCGCGCAGGATCTCGATCGTGTCCTGGACGCTCGGCTCGTCGACGTACACCGGTTGGAAGCGCCGCTCGAGCGCGGCGTCTTTCTCGATGTGCTTGCGGTACTCGTCCAGCGTTGTGGCGCCGATGCAGCGCAGCTCGCCGCGCGCCAGGGCTGGCTTGAGCATGTTCGAGGCGTCGATCGCTCCCTCGGCCGCGCCGGCGCCGACGACCGTGTGCAGCTCGTCGATGAAGAGGATGATGTCGCCCGAGGAGCGGCGCACCTCGTCCATGACGCCCTTGAGCCGTTCCTCGAACTCGCCGCGGAACTTCGAGCCGGCGACGAGCGCGCCCATGTCGAGCGCCAGGACCCGCTTCCCCTTCAGCATCTCGGGGACGTCGTTGGCGACGATCCTCTGGGCCAGGCCCTCGACGATCGCAGTCTTGCCGACGCCCGGCTCGCCGATGAGCACCGGGTTGTTCTTGGTGCGGCGCACGAGCACCTGGATGACGCGGCGCACCTCGTCGTCCCGGCCCACCACAGGGTCGAGCTTGCCGGTCCGGGCCAGCTCCGTCAGGTCGCGGCTGTACTTCTTGAGAACCTGGTACTTCTCCTCGGCCTTCGGATCGGTGACCCGCTGGCTGCCGCGGATGTCTTGGAGCGCGCGGTAGACGCTCTCCTGGTCGACGCCCAGCTCCCGCAGGATGCGCGAGCCGTCGCCGGCACGCTCGCTCGTGATGGCGATCAGCAGGTGCTCGGTCGAGATGTACTCGTCCTTGAGCCGGCCGGCTTCCTCCTCGGCGAGGTCGAACGTCCGCTTGAGGCGCGGCGTGATGTAGATCTGCTGGGTCGGGCCCTGCTGCGGGGCGAAGCGCGCGCGCTGGTCCGCGTTCAGGGCGACGGCGACGCGGTTCTTGGCGATTTCGACGTCGACGTTCAGCCGCTGGAGGATCTGCGGCACGATGCCGTCGCGCTGCTCGAGCAGGGCGAGCAGCAGGTGCTCGGTGTCGAGCTGCGTGTGGCGCATCTCGGCCATGATCTGCTGGGCGCGCTGGACAGCTTCCTGCGCCCGCTCGGTGAATTGATCAAAGCGCACTGGGTACCTTCTTCCGGAGCTCGTCGAGCTCCGCCTCCAACTCTTCGATTCTGTCCGACAGCTCCAGGATCTTCTTGATCCCGGCAGGATTCACGCCGTCGTCCTGGAGCTGCTGGATCTTGTGCAGGCGCTCGACGTCCTGCATCGAGAAGAGCCTGATCCGGCCGTCGGTGCGCGACGGCTGGATCAGGCCGAGCTTCTCGTAGTAGCGCAGCGTCTGAGGGTGCATGTTCACGAGCCGTGCCACGACGCCGATCACCAGGCACGGCTCGCGACGATCGGGCCGGCGCACGACTCTACGCCACCTGCTGCAGCTGGACCGGGCCCGTAAGCGGGTACCCGGGGGGAAGCAGCGCAGTTTCCAGCACCTTGTCGGCGTGCTCGACCGGCACGACCGTGAGCCGCTTCAGCACCTGCGGCGACACGTCGCGCAGATCCTTCACGTTCTTCCGCGGGAGGATGAAGGTCGTTATGCCAGCGCGCTGGGCGGCCAGCATCTTCTCCTTCAGCCCGCCGATCGGCAGCACACGGCCGCGCAGCGTGATCTCGCCGGTCATCGCGACGTCGCGCCGCACCGGCCGGTTCGTGAGCGCCGAGACCAGCGCGGTCGCCATCGTGATGCCCGCCGATGGGCCGTCCTTAGGGACAGCGCCAGCCGGGACGTGGACGTGGATCGCGCTCCTCTCGAACACCGACGGGTCGATTCCGAGCTGGGCCGCCTTAGACCGCGCGTAGGAGAGCGCCGCCTTGACCGACTCCTGCATCACGTCGCCGAGCTGGCCGGTCAGGATCAGCTCGCCCTTGCCGGGCGTGACGTTCACCTCGACCGTCAGCACGTCGCCGCCGACCGGGGTCCAGGCGACGCCGGTCGCGATGCCAACCTCGTCCTGGGTTTCGGCCACGCCGAACTCGTAGCGTGCCGGACCGAGCAGCCTGTCGAGGTCCTTCGGTCGGATCAGCACCGACCTGACCTTGCCCTCGGCCAGCCGCCGCGCCGCCTTGCGGCAGAGCGAGGCGATCTCGCGCTCGAGGTTCCGCACGCCGGCCTCCCGTGTGTAGTCGCGGATCAGCGCCAGGAGCGTCTTGTCGGGGATGCGGAGCTGCTCGGCGGTCAGGCCGTGCGCCTCGCGCTGCTTCGGTAGCAGGTGCCGCCTGGCGATCTCGACCTTCTCTTGCTCGGTGTAGCCGGGGAGCTCGATGACCTCCATCCGGTCCCGCAGCGGGCCGGGGATCGTGTCGAGCTGGTTGGCAGTGGTCACGAAGACGACCTCGCTCAGGTCGAACGGCACCTCGAGGTAGTGGTCGGAGAACGTGGCGTTCTGCTCCGGGTCGAGCACCTCCAGCAGGGCGGCGGTCGGGTCGCCGCGGTAGTCGCGGCCGACCTTATCGATCTCGTCGAGGACGAACACCGGGTTCTTCGTCCCGGCGGTCTTCAGCGCCTGGACGATCCGGCCCGGCAGCGCGCCGACGTAGGTGCGCCGGTGCCCGCGGATCTCGGCTTCGTCGTGCACGCCGCCCAGGCTGATTCGGGCGTACTTGCGCCCCATCGCGCGGGCGAGCGAGCGGCCCAACGACGTCTTGCCCACGCCGGGTGGGCCGACGAGCAGCAGGATGGGCGAGCGGAGCTTCTGGCTCTTCTCGGCCATCATCTTGCGGACGGCGAGGAACTCGAGGATGCGCTCCTTGACCTTCTGCAAGCCGAAGTGGTCCTCGTCCAGCACGCGCTTCGCCTCGTGCACGTCCAGGCTCTCCTCGGAGCGCTTGGACCACGGCATCGCGACGAGCCAGTCGACGTAGTTGCGGACGACGGCCACCTCGGGCGAGGCGGCGGGCAGCGTCTCGAGCCGCTCGACTTCGCGGAGCGCCCGCTCCTTGACGTCGTCGGGCATGCCGGCCTCGTCGATCTTCTTGCGAAGCTCGTCGCCGATCTGCTCCTGCCCCTCGCGCTGGCCGAGCTCCTTCTGGATCGCCTTCATCTGCTCGCGCAGGAAGAACTCGCGCTGGTTCTGCTCGGCGGCCTTGCGGACCTCGCCCTGGATCTTCTGGCCGACCTCGAGGATCTCGAGCTGCTTGGCCAGGAACTCGGTGACCCAGCGCAGTCGGGCCAGGGGGTCGAGGATCTCGATCAGCTCCTGCCGCTGCTGGAACGTCATGTCCGGCGAGAAGGCGACCGCGTCGGCCAGCCGGCCGGGGTCTTCGAGCTGGCGCGCCGCTTCGGCGGCGCCCTCTGGGATGTTCTGCGAGAGCTCGGCGTAGCGGGCGATCTGGTTGACGACGGTGCGCATCAGCGCCTCGACCTCGACCGTCCGCTCGACGTGGGGCTCAGGGACCGCCTCGACCTCGGCGCGCAGCAGCTCGCCGTCGCGCCAGTAGTCGAGCACGCGGGCCCGGCTCACGCCCTGGACGAGCGCCTGGTACGTGCCGTCCGGGAGACGGATCAGCTGAGCGATCTGACCCACGCTGCCGACGCGGTGGAGCTTGTCGGGGTCGACGTTCTCGGTCCGCTCGCGCTCGGCGACGAGCAGCACCTTGCCGCCGTGCGGGTAGGCAGTCTCGACCGCCTTAACCGACGCGGGCCGGCCGATGCGCAGCGGGAGGACCATCCCGGGGAAAACGACCGTGTCGTGCAGAGCGACGACCGGTAGTGTGAGCTTCGTTTGAACTGTGTCCATGCCGATGGCAACCTCCACGCTTACTATGTGGAAGTTGAGTCGGCTTTTGCAAGGCTTCTGACACAGTTCTTAGAGAAGCTCTGCTAACCCTCCTTCATCCCGGTCATGGTGATCCCCCGGACGAACGCCCTCTGGCAGAACAAGAAGACGACGATGACCGGGATCACGCTCGTGACCGACGCGGCCATTAGCTCGTGGATCGGCAGCGCCTGCTGCGACATCGCGAAGAGGCGCAGCGCGGTCGCGACGACCATGTTCTTCTGCGAGTTCAGGTAGATGAGCGGTCCGAAGAAGTCGTTCCAATGCGTGACGAACGAGAGGGCGAAGACGGTGATCAGGATCGGTCGGCAGAGCGGCAGCAGGATGCGCCAGAAGATGTCGAGGCGGTGGGCGCCGTCGACGAGCGCCGCCTCGTCGAGCTCGCGCGGGATGGTCATGAAGAACTGGCGCAGCAGGAAGATGTAGAAGGCCGAGCCGAACCACTGGGGCACGACCAGCGGCAGCAGTGAGTCGAGCCAGCCCAGCTGCTTGAAGAGCAGGTACTGCGGGATGAGCAGCACCTGGGGCGGCAGCATCATCGTGCTCAGAACGAGCGTGAACAGGAACTTGCTGCCCTTGAACGGGATACGCGCGAACCCGTAGGCGACCAGGCTGCACGAGATCAGCTGGCCGAGGACGCTGAGGCCCACGTAGATGGCGGTGTTCTCGAAGAAGAGCGGGAAGTAGCGGGTCGGCCTCAGGAGCGCGTTCGGGTAGTTCTGCCACTGAAGCACTTTCGGGATCCAGATCGGGGGGACGGCGTCCAGCTCAGACGGGTCCTTGAGCGAGGTCGCGACCATCCACAGGAACGGCGCGGCGTAGAGCATTGCGAGGAGCGTGACGGCCGCGTAAGCACCGACCCGCGCCACACGGGCCTGCGTCGACTGCCGCGCGAAGAAGCTGGTCGTCGGGGTCGTCGCTGCCATCTAGCCGACACCCCGTGCGGTCGGCTGCTCGGCCTCGTAGTAGACCCAGAGCCGTGCGACGGCCAGTTGCACGAGCGTCACGGCCAAGATCGCCAGGAAGAGCACCCAGGCCAGCGCCGAGGCATAGCCCATCTTGCCGTTGAGGAACGCCGAGCGGTAGAGGTGGAGGATGTAGACGAGCGTCGCGTCGGCCGGCCCGCCCTGTGTCAGGATGAAGGCGGCCGTGAAGACCTGGAACGATCCGATCACGCCGAGCACCGAGTTGAAGAAGATCGCCGGCGTGATCATCGGGACCGTCACGTGGCGGAAGCGGCCCCAGATGCCCGCGCCGTCGATCATCGCCGCCTCGTGCAGGTGAACGGGCACGCCCTGTAGCGCGGCCAGGTAAACCAGCATCGGCGTTCCGACGTTCCAGAGGCTGTACATGATGATCGCGGGCATGCCCCACTCGACGCTGTAGAGCCAGGTCGGCCCCTCGATCCCGATCAGCGCCAGCATGCCGTTGAGCAGCCCGAACTTGGCCAGGATCGTCGCCCACAAGTAGGCGGTCGCGATGCCCGAGGTCACGGCCGGCAGGTAGAAGATGGTCCGGTAGATCGAGATGCCGTGCAGCTTCTGGTTCAGCAGCGCGGCCAGCGCCAGGGCGATGATCTGCACGCCCGGCACGTTGAAGGCGACGAAGTAGAGCGTGTTGCGGACGGCCACGGCGAACTGCTCGTCCTCGCCGTTGAACATCCGCTGGTAGTTGCGCAGCCCGATCTCTTCCCAGGCACCGGCCACGTCCCAGGTGGTCGTGCTCAGGAACAGCGCGGCGAGGAACGGGCCAGCCGTGAAGACCAGGAAGCCGATCAGCCAGGGGCTGATGAAGAGCCAGCCGATCAGGTCGGTGCGCGTGACGAACCCCCGCCGCCGGGTGACCCCGGCGGCGGACGCGAGGGACTGCGAGCTCAAGCTAGAGGACGCCCAGCGCCTGCAGCTCCGCAGTCGGGACCGGCGGCTTCGGCACCGTGAACGAGAACGGCTGCTTCGCGCCGCCGAAGTTGACGAGCTCGTTCGCCTTCTGGTTGGCGTCCCGCAGCGCGTCCTCGAGCTTCTTCTTGTCCAGGTAGACGAGGTCGATCTGGTCCCGGATCGCGGTGCCGGCCGCGTTCATGCCGGCGTTGTAGAAGTGGAAGCCGTGCCGGCGGCTGTACACGTGCCGGATGAACGACTCGAGGTGCTTCCCCTTCGTGTTGGCGGTCTGGTACGTCTTCCACGACTTCTTGTTCGACGGGACGTAGAGGTGGTTCGTGGCGGCGAAGTCCTGGAACTTCGTGCTCGACAGGTGGCGCAGCCACGCGTACGCCTCGTCGGGGTAGCGGGTCTTGGCCGGGACGTAGTTTGGGTTGCCGGACGTGACCGGGATGCCCGGGGTGTTGGCGTCGAGATCGGGCAGCGGCGCGGCGTCCCACTCGAACTTGTCCTTGATGACGTCGTCCATCAACTGCACGTCGTAGGCGGCGCGGTGGTACATACCGGTCAAGCCGGCGCGGAACGGGATGACGCCACCCGGGCCGACCAGCTCGTTGGTCGCTTCGACGGTGATGAGGAACTTGTCCTCCTTAGCCCACTTGTAAAGCATCTGGTGGGCCTTTGCGACGGCGGGATCGGTCAGGGTGTACTTGAGCTCCGTCCAGCTTGCGTAGTTCCCGCCGAGCATCCAGACGAGTGGGCTGAACTCCTGGTAGGAGTTGTAGTTCCACTGCAGGCCGTAGAAGGTCGTCTTGCCGTTCTGGACATTGGTCAGCTGCTTAGCCGCCTCGACCATGTCGTTGATGGTCCACTTGCCCTTGAGGTCGTCCCACGGGTCTTTGACGCCAGCGGCTTTGAAGGCCGTCTTGTTGTAGTAGATGGCTCGCGGGTCGTTGTCGAAGGGCATGTGCAGCACCTTGCCCTCCCAGATCTCGAGGCCCATCAGCGAGTAGTCCTGCGGCAGGTTGATCCCGTCGGCCTTGACCTTGTCGGTCAGGTCGAGGTGGTAGCCGCCGGCCATCCACTTCACCTGCGTGCCGTTGTCCGAGATCGAGGCGTCCCCCCACGTTCCGGCGACGAGCGCCGCCTCCTGCTTCGGGACGAAGTCGGCGCTCGGAACCATCTCCGGCGCGACGGTGACGTACGGGAAGTCGGCCTTGAACTGGTCGCTCGCGTCCTTGAGGCCCCTCTCGAGGGGTGCCCACCAGGTCGTGAAGCGCAGCGTGACCGGCGCCTTGCTCGTAGCTGGGGCGGCCGCGCTCGGCGCGTTCGTCGTGCCAGCCGGTTTGGTCGCGGCGGCGGCCCCACCCGCCGGCGCGGTCGTCGGAGCGGCGGCGGCGCCGCCGGTGGCGGGCGCGGTGGTGGGTGCGGCCGCGGGTTTGGTCGCGGCTGGCGCGGCGGTCGGCGCTGGGGCCGAGCCACCGCAGGCCGCGAGCAGCGCTCCGGCGCCGATAGTGCCAAGCGCGAGGCCGATGACGCGGCGGCGGCCGATCGTCCGAACGTTTGAAGTTGCGCTCATTTTCCTGGCTGTCCCCCCGACAAGATGGCCGCATCCTACGGTCGGTTTGGCTGCTTGTCAACGCGCGTCGACCGCTAGACTGGCGGTGTGCCCGAGACCTTTCTGTGCCACGACGGCGAATGCTGGATCACTCCCGAGCACGTCGCCGAGGCGCGGCGGCGGCGCTCGCCGGGCCTGGTGGTCGGGCCGCGGGTGCTCTACACGCCGCTCGACTTCGACCGCGAGCGCGGCCACTGGCTCGCCCGCGCCCTGGGCGCCGAAGAGACGCCGCTCGGCGACGTCGCCGTCCAGAGCCGGGCGGTTGACCTGCGGCTGCCCGAGGGGCAGCTGACCGGACTGATCGGCCCCATCGGCGCGCCCGGCACGGTGAGCACGCTCGAGGCCGCGCTGGCGCTCGGCGCGCGGCAGATTTTCTTCTTCGGCGTCTGCGGCTCGCTCCACCCCGACCTGCGCATCGGGGACCTGGTGCTCGTCGAGCGGGCGATCCGCGAGGAGGGCACCTCCTACCACTACCTGCCGGCCGACGCGCCGGCCGTGCCCTCACCCCGGCTGCTCGCGCTGGCGTGCGAGGTGCTCGCCGAGGAGCCGCACCGCGTCGGCACGATCTGGACGACCGACGCGCCGTACCGCGAGACGCGGACGAAGGTGGCGCGGCTGGCGGCCGAGGGTGTCCTGGGCGTCGAGATGGAGACTTCCGCCGTGTACGCGATGGCGCAGTTCCGCGGCGTCGAGGCGCTCTCGGTGCAGATCGTCTCGGACCAGCTGGTGGGCGAGAGATGGACGGGCATTTCGCGCGAGACGTTCCAGCACCGGTGCGAGCACGCCGTCCGGCTGCTGGCGCGCCTGGCGCTGTTGTTCCCTCTCTCCGCTGTGGGAGGGGGCTAGGGGCATTACGGTTCACTTAATAAGGTCGCTGATCGCGCGGTCCGGCCCCGTCCACGTCCCCTCTCCCTCTGGGAGAGGGCCAGGGTGAGGGCGTCCCTCGCCTCCGCCGGTGCTTAATAAGTGAACCGAATTGGGGCTAGGGGAGGGCTCGAGGACAGCGGAGCCCTTGCCCAGACGGCCCGGCGGTGGCTTGTGCTCCTCACCCCGGCGCTTTCCTCGCGGGAGACGGGACGTGGTCACGTGGCCTCAGGCTATCCCTTCAAGGGGAGGGATCAGAAGCGGCCCGGTGCGCGCTTCGTGAAGAGGTACCAGTCGGCGTAGCTGGCGAACCGGTCTCGCGGTAGCAGGAAAGCCGGGCCGATCGATTGACCGCGAAGCTCGGCGGCAACGGGGTAGCTGAGCTGAGGGTGGAGCAGGCGCACGGCGGGCGCCTCGGCGTCGAACAGTGCCTGCCAGTCGCGCAGCGCGGCGAGGCGGGCCGCGGGGGTGGTGGCCCGGCGCGCCGCCGCGAGCAGCTCCTCGCTCCGCCATGGCGCCCATCCGCCGAAATTGAGCGGCGCGCCCTTACCCCACAGGCGGCCCGGGTCCGGCACCGCTTGCGGCTCGAACGTCTCGACGAGCGCCGCCCCCCACCTGCCGCCGGGCAGCACGTCGCCGACCAACGCTGCCCACGGCACACGTTGCAGCTCCACCCTGACGCCAACCGCGGCGAGCTGGCGGACAAGCTCCTCGGCTAACGGGCCGCGCTCGGGCGCGTCGTTCGTCACGAGCGTCAAGCGCAGTTGGCGGTCTCCCCTCTGGAGCGTACCGTCGGGCGCGGCCCGCCAGCCGGCCGCCTGGAGCGCCGCCTTCGCCGCGCTCGCGTCCCCCGGCTCACCGTCGACCGGCACCGCGGCGGCGCCCAGCGCCCCCGCGGCCTTGCGTCGGTCGATCCCCTTGGCGAGCGCGGCGCGGGTCGGCACGTCGTCGAGGGGTGCGGAGGACGTGTTGAAGACCAGTGTGTCGGTCTTCGAGATCTCCGGCCGAAGGTAGGCGATCGCGCCCGACGGCAGGCTGGCCGCGTCGCGGGCAGGTAGCGGGCGGACGGCGGTGACCTCGCCGCGGCGCAGCAGGTCGAGCGCCGCCGCGGCGGTGCCCACGAAGCGGAATTCGACGTTCGGCACGTACGGCGCCCGTTCCCAGTAGCCGTCGAAAGCGGTGAGCTCGATGCGGCGCAGCTCGGCCGACGTCACGCGCATGGGGCCTGTGCCGATTGGCCTCAGGTTGAAATCGCTCTCGAGCATCGCCCGCCCACGCATCCCGGCGAGCGCGCTCGCGGGCAAGATGCCGAGCGACGCCTGCTCGGGAAAGGCCGCGTCGGGCGCGGGGAGCGTGAACCGGACGCCCTCGTCGGTCGGCTCGACCCTGACGTCCTTCCACAGGGCGGCGAGCGCTGCGTCACCGGGGAAGTCAACCGCCTGGAGCGCCTGAACGGTCGCGACGACGTCGCCGGCGCCGAACGGATGGCCGTCGTGCCACCGAACGCCGCGGCGCAGCCTGAAGGTGTACTGGAGCCCGTTGGGCGCGACGGACCAGTCGGTCGCCAGGTCGGGCGCAACCTTGCCGTCGGACCCGACCCGCGTGAGTCCGGAGAAGACCAGCGCGACGACGTCGTCGTCGGGCGAGCCCGGCTGGGCGAGCAGCGGGTTCAGGTAGCGCGGCACGCCGACGACTGCCTCGACGTAGGTGCCGCCCTGAGTCGGGACGACGTCGCCCGCGACGGCGTACCCCGCGGCGGCGAACAGACCGACCGCCAGGAGGGCGGCCAGGGCCAGCCTTCCGGCGCGGCTAGACCCTGGCGGCGATGAGGACGCTGGCAATCGACACGATCACGAAGACCGCCGCCATGAACAGCGTGAACTGGAAGATCGTCTTCTCGATCCCGCGCCGCGTGCGGAACACCGTCGTCTGGTCCTGGCTGGTGCCGGTGAAGCCGCTGCCGCGCGACTGCATCAGCACGAGCGCGATCAGCGCGGCGGAGACGACGATCTGGAGGACGTTGAGGTAGCCCTGCATCCGCGCGAGTGTAGCATTGGGATACAGCCCGGAACAGGAGTGCAGATATGCCACACACCATCGAGCTAAAGGCCGAGCCCCGCACGGTCTTGGGCAAGAAGGTGAAGCAGCTCCGGCGGCAGGGGCTGGTGCCCGCCAACGTGTACGGCGATGGCGTCGAGCCGATGCCGATCCAGTTGGACGCGAAGGCGCTGCAGCAGGCGCTCGCGCACGCCACGGCGACGACCCTCGTCGACCTGACGATCGGCAGCTCGCACTTTCGGCGCCACGTGCTCGTGCGCGACGTGCAGTGGGAGCTGCTGAAGCACGTGCCGATCCACGTCGACTTCTACGCCGTGCGGATGGATGCGAACATCAAGGCGGCCGTGCCGATCGTGCTGCGCGGCGAGTCTCCGGCGGCGAAGCAGAGCGACATCATGTTGCTGCACCCCGTCGCCGCGTTGAACGTCGCGGGGCGCCCGGGCAACCTGCCTGAAGCAATCGAGGTAGACGTCTCCGGCCTCACCGAGGTCGACCAGGCGATCTACGCGCGTGACATCCCTCTGCCGAGCGGCGTGACGCTCGTGGACCCGCCCGAGGAACTGATCGTGAAGGTGCAGCCCACCAGGGCGGCGATCGAGGCGGAGGCCGCGGCTGAGGAGGCCGAGGCCCCGGCCATCGCCGCGGGCGTCGCCGCTGAGGAGGTCGGCCAGGGCGCCGAGGCGCCGAAGGCTGAGCGCGAGAGCTAGGCCTGGACGACGGGAGGGCCACGCCGCTGAGATTGCCGCAGCCGTGGCCGAACGCGGGGCGGGTAAGGCGGGCCGGGGCGACCGCGCCGGCCGGGCGGAGCGCGACCCGGGGTACGCGGCCGTTAGAGGCACGCGCGTCTACTCCGCTCCCGGAAGAGGCCGATCGCGCGCCACGGGAGCCCCGCACCTGCTGAACTCGTCGCATCTATCCCGTGGCAGCCGCCACCGGGACAAGGCACCATTAGTGTTTCGTCAAAAACGCCCGCCTTAACCACTCACCTTATGGTGTTTCGCATCTCGACCATCCGTTAAAATCGCGGGGATATGGAAAACACAATCGGCCACGTCCTGCCCCGATCCATCGAGCGCGAGATGCGCGAGTCGTACATCGACTTCGCGATGAGCGTGATCACGTCGCGGGCGTTGCCGGACGTCCGCGACGGTCTGAAGCCCGTCCAGCGCCGCGTTCTCTTCGCCATGGACGAGCTGGGGCTGCGGCCGACCGCGCCGCACAAGAAGAGCGCGCGTATCGTCGGCGAGGTGCTCGGCAAGTACCACCCCCACTCCGACGCGCCCGTGTACGACACGATGGTCCGGCTGGCGCAGACGTTTTCGATGCGCTACCCGCTCGTCGACGGGCAGGGCAACTTCGGCTCGGTCGACGGCGATCCACCGGCGGCGATGCGCTACACCGAGGCGCGGCTCTCGGCGATCGCCGAGGAGCTGCTGGCCGACATCGACAAGAACACCGTCGACTTCCAGGCGAACTTCGACGGGTCGCTGCGGGAGCCGTCGGTGCTGCCGGCCAAGCTGCCGAACCTGCTGGTCAACGGGTCGGTCGGCATTGCGGTCGGGATGGCGACAAACATCCCGCCGCACAACCTGAGCGAGGTCGTCGACGCACTGGTGCTGATGATCGGGCGGTACGGCAAAGCCGTCGAGACGGGCGTGCCGTTCGGCGTGGCGTGGTCGCGCGTGATGCGCGCCGGGACCGACCCGGAGGCGCTGCACGCCGCGCTGAAGGCGATGCCGAAGGCGCTGGCGGCGGAGGTACGGCGGGCGGCGGAGCAGATCGCCAAGAAGCCGACCGACGAGCAGATGGCCGAGGCGCTCCTCGCACACGTCGACCGGCTGATCGACGTCACGCCCGACGAGATCATGAAACACATCAAGGGACCGGACTTCCCGACCGCCGGCATCATCCTCGGCGACGAGGGGATCAAGTCCGCTTACACGACCGGCCACGGCCGGATCGTGATCCGTGCCAAGGTCCACACCGAGGACCTACGCGGGAACCGCGAGGCGATCGTCGTCACCGAGCTGCCCTACCAGGTCAACAAGGCGACGCTGATCGAGAAGATCGCCGAGCTCGTGCGCGACAAGCGGCTCGACGGTATCTCGGACATGCGCGACGAGTCGGACCGGCAGGGCATGCGGCTGGTCGTCGAGCTGAAGCGCGACGCGAACGCCCGCACGGTCATGAACCAGCTCTTCAAGATGACCGCGATGCAGTCGGCGTTCAGCATCAACATGCTCGCGCTTGTCGACGGCGCGCCGCGCGTCCTGACGCTGAAGCAGATCCTGCTCCAGTACCTGAACTGGCGGCACCAGGTCCTGACCCGGCGCACGGTCTTCGAGCTCGAGAAGGCGCGCGCGCGGGCCCACATCCTGGAGGGCCTGAAGATCGCGCTCGACCACCTCGACGAGGTGATCCGCATCATCCGCGGCGCGCGCGACACGGACGCGGCGCGCCAGGCGCTGATGAAGCGGTTCAGCCTGAGCGAGGTCCAGGCGACCGCGATCCTCGATATGCAGCTGCGGCGCCTGGCTGCCCTCGAGCGCCAGAAGATCCTCGACGAGCTGAAGGAAGTGCTGGCGCTGGTCGCCAAGCTCGAGGACCTGCTGGCCAACCCGGTCAAGATCCTGTTCCTGGCACGCGACGAGCTGGTGCAGCTCAAGGAGAAGTACGGCGACGAGCGGCGGACGCGCATCCTGGCCGAAGTCACCGGCGAGCTGACGGTCGAGGACCTGGTCCCGGATCAGGACGTCGTCGTGCTGTCGACCGTGCGCGACTACGTGCGGCGGCTGCCGGGCGACGCGTTCCGCGTGCGTCGGTCGGTCCGCGGCGTCTCGACGACGATCAGCCACGACGAGGACGCGATCAAGCACCTGATCGTGGCGAACACGCGCGACACGGTCGTCTTCTTCACCGACAAGGGGAAGATGTACGCGGTCAAGGTACACGAGGTGCCCGAGCAGCAGGCGAAGGCTCGCGGTCTTCCGCTGACGAACCTGACCGGCATCACCCGCGAAGAGAAGGTCTCGGCCGTCGTCGCGATCAAGAGCTTCGACCAGGATGGCTACTTCATCTTCGTGACGCGCGGCGGCGAGGTGAAGAAGACGGCCGTTCGGGACTACGCCTCGGCCCGCGCGAACGGGCTGATCGCGATGGACCTGCCGCCGAACGACGAGCTGGTGTGGGTTGGCTATTCGCCGGGCAACGCCGAGCTCTCGATCATCACCGAGCAGGGCCAGTCGATCCGCTTCAAGGACGCGCAGCTCCGCGCGGCGAGCCGCCAGAGCGGCGGCGTCCGCGGCATCAAGCTCGCGCCGCGGGACCACGTCGTGGACGCGAACATCGTCGAGCCGGACGGGGACATCTTGCTCGTCACGGCGCGCGGTTTCGGCAAGCGGGTGCCGATCTCGCAGTTCACGGTGCAGGGCCGTGGCGGTGGCGGCATACGCGTGATGCCGGTGTCGGCGAAGACCGGCGAGGTCGTCGTGGCGCGCATCGTCCGGCCCGGCGACGAGGTGATGATCGCCTCGCGGGAGGGCATCGTCGTGCGCCAGCCGACGCTCGCCGTTCCGCCGCTCGGTCGGCAGGCACAGGGCGCGGCGATCATCCAGCTCGGGCCGAAGGACTCCGTCGCGGCGATGGCCCGCCTGCGGGCCTCGCCCGAGGACGGCGACGGCGAAGGCGCCCGTCCGCCGGCCCCGCCGCCTGCCCGCGGTGGCGGCTCGCCAGCCCGCCCGAACGGGCGGGGTCCCTCGCCGAACGGCGCGTCGATGGCCAGCGCGCCGACCGCCGGCGGCGATGGGCACGCACCGCGCGGCCGTGCCGGGCACGGGGCGGCGATGGGGGCGAAGCCGGCGGCCGGCGGCAAGTCCGCCGGGGCGGCCGCCGACGGCAAGGCCAGGAGCAAGAACGCTTCGACGGACGCCAAGCCGGCGAGGCCCGCCGGTGCCGCGAGGTCGGCGAAGGCGGCTCCGCGTGCGGCGCCCGCCAAGCCGGCCGCGCGCGCCGCCGGGCCGGCGACGGCGCCGAAGGCGGCTCGAAGTGCCGCGGCGGCCGTGGTCGCGAAGCGGGGCTCGGGTCAGTTGGCCGCGCCGGCACGGGGTCGGGCTGCTTCGCCCGAGCCAGCTCCCGCATTGGGAGCGGCCTCGGCCGCGCAAGGGAAGGTCGCCGCGGCGGAGCGGACGGCGACCGGCGCCGCCGCACCGCCGAAGGGCGTCCGTCCAGCCGCCGCGGTGGCGAAGAACCGCCGACCCCGCGTTGTGGCCACGCCCCGTCCCGCTCCAGCGACGACGTCCGGCGTCGTGCGGGCGGTCGGCGGGAAGCGCGGCGCCGCGGGTGCACAACCGCAGCTCGGCGGGTGGCGGCCGCTGGTCCGCGACGAGGCCCCCTCTCCGAGGCTCGCCGGACGCGCAGCCGCGTCCGCGACCGCCGCCAAGCCCGCGCCCACCAAGCCAGGGTCCCGGTGACTACCCCTCACCCCCAGGGCGATGGACAGGCCGAGGACGTGGGATAGGGTCGGCGTGGTGCGCCCGCCGGCCTGTCGGGCCCGCCCGCACTCGGCCTTCGAAGGTACTCGCCCGCGGACGGGCAGCGTCAGCGGCGCTTGTGTGGGGTCGGGGTCACGTGAGCCTTCGGCGTCGAGGTCGGCAGGGCCGCCCTGCGGGGCGGGCTAGGCTCGGCCTTCGGCTCCGTCGGCGCGGCGATCGGCTGAACGGAACGCTGTGTCGGGGTCGCCTCGACCGTCGGCACCTCGGGCGCGGGGACGATCGTCAGCGCGACGGTGGGCGTAGCGGTGGGCGTGTCGGTCGGGATCGGCGTCGTGGTCGGCTCTGGCGTCGGCGTCTCGGTCGGCGTAGCGGTGACGACGATCGCTTCGGCGTAGACGACCGGCGCCTGGCGCAGCCGCGGGCCGGCGATCAGACTAACGATGCCGAGGACGTAAAGGCTGCATATCCCCAGCGCACTCACCGCGAGCAGCAAACGGAGCGTTTCGTTGAGCGCCTTGAACCGCTCGTAGAGGTCGCGGACGATCTCGGACACGCCGGGAGGGTACCGGGGGCCCGGTTAGACACCGGTAAGACGAAGGATTGGTCCCGTTGGTTGACCGTAAACGGACCCACGCGCTCGCGGACGGCTCGCTGCTGCTCGTCACGGTCGTCTGGGGGACGACGTTCGTCGTCGTCAAGCTGGCCGTCGAGACCGTCGACCCGCTGCTGTTCGTCGCACTGCGGTTCTTGGCAGCCGCGGCGGTGCTCGGCACGCTCTACTGGCGGCGGCTCGCCTGCGCGCCCGGCGCGACGTGGGTGGCGGGCGGCTGGCTCGGGCTCGCGCTGCTCGCCGGGTTCGCTCTACAGACACTTGGTCTCCGGGAGACGACGCCCGCGCGCGCCGCCTTCATCACCGGCCTTTCGATCGTGATGGTGCCCGTCCTCGCGGCGGCATTCTTCGGCGAGCGGCCCGGTCGGCTCGCGGTCTGCGGCGTCGGCGTGAGCTTCGCAGGGCTCGTGGTGCTGTCGGCGCCGCTCGCCGCCGACGCAGCGGCGAGCGGCTACCCGGCGTCCGCGAGCTGGCGCGGCGACGCGCTCGTGCTGGGCTGTGCGCTGGCGTTCGCCCTCCACATCGTCGGCGTTGGCCACTTCGCCGGCCGGCACGACCCGCGGGCCATCACCGCGGTGCAGGTGGCGGTCGTGGCCCTGCTCGCGGGGGTCTGGGCCGGCGCGTCTGGGGCGCCGCTGCCCACAGCCTGGCCGGTCTGGGGCGCCGTCGCGTACATGGGCGCCGTCGCGACCGCGCTGGTCTTCCTGCTCCAGAACTGGGCGCAGATCCACACGTCATCGACGCACGCTGCGCTGATCTTCGCGCTCGAGCCAGCCTTCGCGGCGCTCTTTTCGTTCCTGCTCCGCGGCGAGCAGCTCACCGCGCGGTCGCTCGCCGGCGGCGCGCTGATCCTCGCGGGGATGGTGCTCGCCGAGCTGCGCCTCGCCGAGGACTAGTAGCCGTTGAAGTAGTTGATCGCCTGCAAGAAAAGGATCGTCAGGAACGCGAGCAGCAGCGGGACGATCGCGATGTCGAGCCCTTTGGCCAGGCGGCGGATCCGCACGCCGGCGCCGACGTTGACGACCTCCTTGCTGAGCAAGAGGCAGCCGAGAAGGATGATCGCGGTCAGGGTGAGGCTGGCCATCAGCCCCTCGAGGGTGATGGCGGTCGTCATCATCGTGACGGTCGTAGTGGTGACGGTCGAGCTCATGGCCTGGCGATTGTGCGGATTCCTAGGGGAATCACGCAATGCAGTCTGTCACAATCCTGTAACGAGGCGCCGTAGAATGCGCCGCCGATGCGACGAGCACGCGAGCGGACTGGCGGCGAGGCGACCGCCTACACGGTCAAGTCCCTCCCAGCCGACGAGCGCCCGCGCGAGCGGCTGCTCAAGGCGGGCGCGGGCGCGCTGTCCGACGGCGAGCTGCTGGCGATCATCCTGCGTACCGGCCTGGTCGGCGAGATGGTGACCGAGGTAGCTAACGACCTGCTCGCCCAGTACGGGGGGTTCTGGGGTCTGCACGGTGCGACGGTGGAACAGCTGAGCCGCCGTCGGGGGCTCAAGGGGGCCAAGGTCGCGCAGCTCAAGGCCGCGCTCGAGATCGGGCGGCGGATGCGCGAAGCCGCGCCCGACGAGCGGCCGCAGATCGGCTCGCCGGACGACGCCTACCGGCTGGTCCAGTTCGGGATGGCCGCGCTGGAGCAGGAGGAGATGTGGGTCATCCTCCTGGACACGCGCAACCGCGTGATCGGCCGTCCTCGCCCGATCTACCGTGGCAGCCTCAACAGCACGCAGGTGCGCGTCGCCGACCTGTTCCGGGAGGCGGTGCGCGAGAACGCGGCCTCGATCGTCATCGCCCACAACCACCCCTCCGGCGACCCGACGCCGTCGCCCGAGGACGTGCGGGTGACGCGGGACGTCGTCCAGGCCGGCAAGCTGCTCGACGTCGAGCTGCTCGACCACCTGGTGATCGGGCGGCGGGGATTCGTCAGCCTCAAGCAGCGTGGGTTAGGCTTCCATTAACGGAGGCGACCACAATGGCGACGGAGACGAAGCGTTCGAGCTCGGGCTACGACCTGACGCCCCTCACGCCCGAGCAGGTCATGGAGCTGGCCCAGGACCTGACTCCCGAGGAGCGGCACATCATGCTCGACCACGGCACCGAGCCGCCGTTCTGCGGCACGCTGCTGCACAACAAGGAGGCCGGCATGTACGTCTGCCGCCTCTGCGGGCTGCCCCTGTTCAGGTCGGGCACGAAGTTCGAGTCGGGGACTGGCTGGCCGAGCTTCTACGAGCCGTTCGACAAAGAGCACATTACCGAGATCGACGACCGCTCGTACGGGATGATCCGGACTGAGATCCGGTGCGCGCGCTGCGGCGGACACCTCGGGCACGTCTTCCCGGACGGGCCGCCGCCGACGTACCAGCGGTACTGCCTGAACTCGGCCTCGCTACGTTTCGAGAAGCTGGAGGATGCCGCGCAGCGGTAAGTAGACCCAGCTCGGCCGGTTGTCGAGCTCGTAGCCCAGCTCGTACAGGGCCTTCTCCAACAGGTGCACGTCGAGCAAGAGCGTTAACGACTCGGGGTCGCGTGGGAGGAAGCCGAAGACGTCCGGAACCGCGAGGTAGCCGCGCAGGAACGACGCGGACGCCCAGCGGTGCCAATAGCGCGCCCAGGGCTCGAGCGCCTCGGAGCCACGGCCGGCCAGCCCGGCGTACGCGGCGTAGTGGAACGAGCGCAGCATCCCGGCCACGTCGCGCATCGGCGAGCGTTTCAATCGGCGCTCGCCGAGCGGACGGGCCGGCTCGCCCTCGAAGTCGACGATCACGAAGTCGCGGCCGGTGAACAGAACCTGCCCGAGGTGGTAGTCGCCGTGGATCCGCGTTCGCTGCGCGACGATCTTGCGGTCGATCACGGCGCGGAACCGCGCGGTGATCGCCGGCTCCAGCGCTAGCACGGCGTCTGCCAGGGGCCGCACTTCCGGTGCGAGGTCGGCCGCGTCGCGCAGGAGGCGCAGGTTCCGCGTCGCCAGCGTCCGGAGCGACTGGAAGAGCGAGCGCTGGTACAGCTGACCGAACGGCTCGGGCCCGAAATCCGGTCCGGTGGCCGAGGCGAGCGCGACGTGCATCTCGGCGGTGCGTTGTCCGAGGAGGGCGGCGCGCTCGACGTACGCCTGGAGTGCCCGGTGGACCTCGTCCGGCGGCTCGTCGCCGGCGAGCGCCAGCAGCCTGGCGGCGGCCGAGCTGTCCTCGGGCGGCGCGGGCCAGGCCGCGACGCGGTCGTAGTAGCGGGCCAGCTCGTCGAGCGAATAGCGCCAAGCGTCGCCTTCGTTCGGCACGAACGTCTGGAGCACCGCGAGGGTCGCCTGTTCGCGCCCGGCCCGGTACTCGATGCCCCCGGCCGTGCCGGGCGTGTGCTCGAATTGCAGCTCGGTCAGTACCCGGCCGATTTCGACCTCGGGGTTCGGGCCGGGCTCGATCTTCCGGAACAGCTTCAGGATGAACTGGTCGTCGTACGTCACGGACGAGTTTGACTGCTCCGCGCGGCTCGCCGACGGCCGGAGCGCCCAGTCGGACGCGCGGCGCATGCCGCGCAGGGCGCCCGTCTGGAACGCGGTCACCTCGCCCGCGCCGGCCCGGAGGCGCCGGCGGCCCGCCACCGCCTCGAGCAGCGCCAGGCCCACCCCGGGGTCGGCGATCGCGTCGTACAGGACGCCGCCGTGCTGCCCGTCGAGGCGGGCGATGAGCGAGCCCGGTCGGTCGACGAGGGCCTCGCGGAGCGCCTCACCCTCGACGCAGCCGAGCACCAGGGTGTACAGCTCGGGGTCTCCTTCGACGTACTCGACCTGGGCCAGCGTGACGAAGGCGCCGCCGTCCTGGGTGCGTACCGGGATCGCGTCACGGATCCGCACCGAGCGGATCACGCGCGTCTTGGCGCCGAACCACCGCTGCGTCGGCAGGTACTCGGCCAGCACCCGCCCGAGTTGGCCCCGGCCGCGGCCGACGACGACCTCCTCCCATGATCCCTCGAAAGCGAGGCTCGGGAGCTCCCGCACCGGCCGAGGGGCGACCTCGATCCGCTCGCGCGAGGGCTCGAGGGCGAACCAGAAGAAGGCGTGCGGCCCGAGCGTAAGCACGTACGGCCGATCGCCGACCGGCGGGAAGCGCGAGCGGCCGAAGAGCTCGACCGGCTGCAAGCCGCGGTAGGCGGAGAGGTCGAGCTCAACGTACTGGGCGAACCGCGACATATTCGCCACGACGAGGATCGTCTCGTCCCCGTCCTGGCGGACGAACGCGAGCACTTTGCGGTTCTCGGGCAGAATGAAGCGGATGTCGCCGCGCGAGAAGGCGCGGTACTGGCGGCGCAGCTCGATCAGCCGGGTCGTCCACCGCAGGAGGGAGTGCGGGTTGTTCCGCTGCGCCTCGACGTTGACGGTCTGGTAGTGGTACTCGGGATCGATGATGACCGGGAGGTAGAGCCGCTGCGGGTTCGCGTCGGAGAAGCCGGCGTTGCGGTCCGCGCTCCACTGCATTGGCGTCCGCACGCCGTTGCGGTCGCCGAGGTACGGGTTGTCGCCCATCCCTAGCTCGTCGCCGTAGTAGAGGACCGGCGTCCCGGGCAGCGAGAAGAGCAGCCCGTTCATCAGCTCGATGCGCCGGCGGTGGTTGCCGAGCAGCGGCGCGAGGCGGCGGCGGATGCCCAGGTTGATGCGGAGCTGCGGGTCGCCGGCGTATACGCGGTACATATAGTCGCGCTCTTCGTCGGTCACCATCTCGAGCGTGAGCTCGTCGTGGTTGCGCAGGAACATCGCCCACTGCGCCGTCGGCGGGATCGGGGGGGTGTGCTCGAGGATGTCGACGACGGGGAAGCGGTCCTCCATCCGGATCGCCATGAACAGCCGCGGCATCACCGGGAAGTGGAAGGCCATGTGGCACTCGTCGCCTTCGCCCTCACCGAAATAGGCGACCGAGTCCTCCGGCCACTGGTTCGCCTCGGCGAGCAGCATGCGGTCGCCGTACCGCTCGTCGACGTGCCGACGCAGCTTCTTCAGGAACTGGTGCGTCTCGGGCAGGTTCTCGCAGTTCGTGCCTTCGCGCTCGTAGAGGTAGGGGATCGCGTCGAGCCGCAGGCCGTCCACACCCATGTCGAGCCAGAAGTCCATGGCTTTGATCACGGCACGGTGGACGGCCGGGTTGTCGTAGTTCAGGTCCGGCTGGTGGTGGTAGAAACGGTGCCAGAAATAGGCGTTGGCGACGGGGTCCCACGACCAGTTCGACGACTCGAAGTCTTTGAAGATGATCCGGGCCTCGCGGTACCGGTCGGCGTTATCGCTCCAAACGTAGAAGCCGCGGGCAGCGCTGCCCGGCTTCGCCCGCCGCGCGCGCTGGAACCAGGGGTGCTGGTCGGACGTGTGGTTGCAGACCATCTCGGTGATGATCCGCAGCCCGCGCTCGTGCGCCTCGCGCACGAGCGTCTTGACGTCGCGCAGCGTGCCGTAGGCCGGGTTAACGGCGGTGAAGTCGGCGATGTCGTAGCCGTCATCGCGCAGCGGCGAGGGGTAGAACGGCAGCAGCCACAGCGCCGTGACGCCCAGCTCGGCGAGGTAGTCGAGCTTCTCGACCAGCCCCTTGAAGTCGCCGACGCCGTCGGCGTTCGAGTCCTTGAACGCCCGGACGTGCGCCTCGTAGATGACGGCGTCCTTATACCAATCGTTCATGTCCACCCAGGGAGTGGGTGCGCTGCGGCCACTCCCCACCCTGCCGGGCTCTAGTAGTAGTCAAACTGCGCCTCGTGGCGCGTCCGTTGGTGAACCTCGAAGATGCGGACGGGGGCGGCGGGGCTCAGCTCGACGTAATTCCGCGGGCCATGCCAGAGGTAGCGGGCATCGCTCAGCAGGTTGTGGACCTGGAAGGAGCCGGTGCCGAACTGCACCCAGCCCGCCTGGGCGTGGTGGGGGTCTGTGTTGACGACGCACAGGATGACGTCGTCGCCGTAGCTCTTGCTGTACGCCAGCAGACAGTCGTTGTCGACCGGGTGGAAGCGCAGCGTGTCGTTGCGCTGTAGGGCCGGGTGCTCGCGGCGGATGCGGTTCAGGCGGGCGATGAAATCGCGCAGGCTGTCGGGCGCGTCCCAGTCCCACCGCCGGATCTCGTACTTCTCGGAGTCGAGGTATTCCTCGCTGCCGGGCTCGCGCGGCCGCGCCTCGCACAGCTCGTACGCCGGCCCGTAGATGCCGTACGAGGCGGAGAGCGTCGCGGCGAGCGCGACGCGCGCCTGGAACATCGCCTTGCCGCCGAGCTGAAGCTGCTCGGTCAGGATGTCGGGCGTGTTCGGCCAGAAGTTCGGCCGGAAGTATTCCCTCGGCTCCCCCTGGGTCAGCTCCTCGCAGTAGGCGATCAGCTCGGCCGGCGTCTGCCGCCACGCGAAGTAGGTGTACGACTGCGTGAATCCCAGCTTGGCCAGCCGGTACATCACCTTCGGCCGCGTGAACGCCTCGGCCAGGAAGATCACGTCGGGGTGCGCGCGGTGCACCTCGCCGATCAGGTGCGCCCAGAAGGGAAATGCCTTGGTATGCGGGTTGTCGACGCGGAAGACCCGGACGCCCTGATCGACCCAGAAGAGGGTGACGCGCGTCAGCTCGTCCCATAGCCCGCGCCAGTCCGGGCTCTCGAAGTCGAACGGGTAGATGTCCTGGTACTTCTTCGGCGGGTTCTCCGCGTACTGGATGGTCCCGTCCGGCCGCTGCCGGAACCACTCGGGGTGCTCCTTCACGTACGGGTGGTCGGGCGAGCACTGGAACGCCAGGTCCATGGCGATCTCGAGGCCGTGCTCGCGCGCCTTGCCGACCAGGTGGCGGAAATCCTCGATCGTGCCGAGCTCCGGGTGCACGGCGTCGTGCCCGCCCTCGGGCCCGCCGATCGCCCACGGGCTGCCCACGTCGCCCGGCGTCGCCTCTCGCGCGTTGTTGCGTCCCTTTCGGAACGTGCGGCCGATCGGATGGATGGGCGGCAGGTAGAGGACGTCGAAGCCCATGTGCGAGACGTAGCGCAGCCGGGCGGCGACGTCGCGCAGCGTGCCATGCCGCCCGGGTTCGCCGGACGCCGAGCGGGGGAAGAGCTCGTACCAGGCCGAGAACCGGGCGCGCTCGCGGTCCACCCAGACGGGGAGCTCGGGCTCGTAGGTCACCGCGAAGTGGCGTTCGCCCCACTTGGCCATGAGCGCCGCCAGCTCGGGCGAGAGTGCGGCGTCGACTGCGCGCGCACCCCGGCCGCGCAGCTCGCCGGCGAAACTATCGAGCCGGATCCGCGGGCGCTCCGGCGCCGTCTCCGCCGTCGCCGCCACCAGCCGCGCGCCGACCTCGAGCTCGACCGCGACATCCTGGCCGGCCTCGACGCGCTTGGCGAGGTCGCGCGCCCATGTCGCGAAGTGGTCCACCCACGCCTGGACCGTATACCGGTGGCCGCCGAGCCTGGTCACCTTGAAGTGGCCCGACCAACGATCGTTGCCGATCGGCTCCATCGGCGCCTCGCGCCACTCCGGTTCGTCGTCCGCCCGGTAGCGGAGGCGGCACGCGACCACGTCGTGCCCGTCGCAGAAGGCGTCGCACTCGACCGCGACCAAGTCGCCGACGACGCGCTTGATCGGGAAGCGGCCGCAGTCGACGATCGGCACGACCCGCTCGACCGCGACGCGCGCGCGGCCCCCCGTCGCCGGCTCCGTCAGCGTCGGCCCGGCTACGGCGTTCGTGGTCGACGGCATGGGCCCCTATGCCTCCACGAGCGATTGTCCTATCAGCGTACTACCGCCGAAGAGCTCGGGAGGTAGGGGGTTCTCGGCGAGCTCGCGGTACACGGCCTCGTAGCCGTCGGCCATCGCCGACGGGGAGAAGCGCCGTTCGACGTCCTCGCGGCACGCGCGGCGGTCGATCTGGCCGATCCGCGCGACTGCCTCGACCATCTCGTCGACGGAGTCGCAGACGAACCCGGTCACCCCGTGCCGGACCACCTCCGGTACGCTGCCGTTGCGCAGCGCGACGACCGGCGTCCCACAGGCCATCGCTTCGGGCATCACGAGGCCGAAAGGCTCCGGCCACTGGATGGGGAACAACAGCGCGGCGGCGCCGCCCAGGAACCCGTCCTTGTCGGGGCCGCCGATCTCGCCTACGAACTCGACGTCGGCGCTCGCGAGCAACGGCTTGACCTCGTGCTCGTAGTACTCGTGGTCGGCGCGCCAGTCGGCTAGCAGGCTGAACGGCAGCGGCAGCCGGGCCGCGACCTTGATCGGCATGCGCGCCTTGCGCGCGACCTGGATCGCCAGGTGGAGACCTTTGGCGCGAGAGACGCGCCCCAGGAAGGCCAGGTACTGCCCGGGCTCGGCGCGCGGCGTGAACTGGTCGAGGTCGATGCCGTTGTGCACGGTCGCGATCCATCGCGCCGCCGGCAGGGGGCGACGCTGGGCGTCGCTGATCGAAACGACCGGCGCATCGTGGAACTCCTCGAAGACCGGTAGGAGCTCCGGCAGGTCGAGCCGACCGTGCATCGTCGTCACGACTGGTCCGAGCCCGGCTCGGCAGAGCGGCAACCCGAAGACGTCCAGGTGGCTGTGAACGACGTCGAATTCGTCCGCGTGGCGCAGCACCCGCCCGAGTGTGACCGACCAGAACGGCGCCAGGTCCTCGTACCGGGGCTCGCGGCGCCAGAGCGCTCGGTCGACGGTCGGGACCAGCCGCGCGCTGGTCCTCGAGTCGCCGGAGGCGAAGAGCGTGACGTCGTGGCCTCGCCGCACGAGCTCCTCGGCGAGCGTCGAGACGACCCGCTCGGTTCCTCCGTACCCGACCGGTGGGACTGTCTCGAATGGCGGTGCTATCTGAGCGATGCGCATGCGGCCCCCGTCTGGACTTCGACTTCGACTTCGCCGGCCGTAACGTCGACGTCCCAGCGGTCGCCCCGCCTCGCGACCCGCAAGCTGGCGCGGCGCGAGCCGACGCGCAGGTCGTCGAGTTGGAGCCAGTCGAGCCAATGAGGCAAGGACGGTGCCAGGCGAAGGCCTCCCCCTGCCCTCGGCTCCAGGCCGAGCAGCGCTTGGAGCATCAAGAACGGCGCCCCTGCCGCCCACGCCTGGGGGCTGCAGCTCACCGGGTAGGCCGCGGGCGCACGTGCCGCGCCCCGGCCGCGCGCGAACCCGCAGTAGAGCTCGGGCAGGCGGAAGCCGCGGAAGCCCTGCGCGGCGACGAAGAGTTGCTCGAAGAGCTGCTCGGCCAAGTCGAGGCACCCGTAGCGCGCCAGCCCGGCCAACGCGATCGCGTTGTCGTGCGGCCAGATCGAGCCGTTGTGGTAGCTCATCGGGTTGTAGCTTGGCGCCTCGCTCGACAGAGTCCGCAGCCCCCAGCCGGCGAGCATGTCCGGCTGGGTGAGTCGGTCGCAGAGGGCCCGCGCGGTCCCCGGCTCGGGCAGCCCACAGAAGAGCGTCTGCGCCGCGTTCGACGTCACGACGGCGACTGGCCGCTTGTCGCGGTCGAGCGCCTCGGCGTAGCAGCCGAGGTCGTCGAGCCAGAAGCGCTCCTGGACCCGCCGCCGGAGCAGCGCGGCGGCACGTTCCAGCTCGGCCGCCCGCCGGGGCTGGCCGCGGCGCCGGTACAGGTCGGCCATCGCCAGCCGCGCGGCGTAGGCGTAGCCCTGCACCTCGATCAGCGCGATAGGCGGCTCGGCCAGCGTGCCGTCGGCGTGCGTGACCGAATCGGCAGAGTCCTTCCAGCCCTGGTTGCGGATGCCCATCGGGCAGCGGCACAGGTACTCGACGAGGCCGTCCCCGTCGAGGTCGCCGTACTGCTCGACCCAGGCCAACGCTGCCTCGGCGTTCGGCCACAGCTCGTCGAGCGGCGCGTCGTCGCCGAGCCAGCGCGCCGTCTCGCCGAGCAAGATCAGGTAGAGCGGCGTGACGTCGACGCTGCCGTAGTAGGGGCTGTGCGGGATGGCGCCGAGGCGGGCCAGCTCGCCGAAGCGCAGCTCGTGCATCATCTTACCGGGTTCTTCGTCGCGCCAGTCATCCCGGCGTTGGCCCTGGTGTGCGGCCAGGAAGCGCAGCGTCCCGACCGCCAGGTCGGGCGCGAGCATCAACGACTCGAGCGCCGCGATGACGCTATCGCGCCCGAACGGGCAGGCGAACCATGGAATGCCGGCCACTGGCACCGCCCCGGTCGGGGGGTGCCAGGTCAGCATCGCGAGATCCGCCTGGCCGCGCTGGAGCAGCCGGTTGAGCGCATCGCTGCTCGTCGTGATGCGCGTGGCCGGCCAGGGGTGCTCGGCTCGCCGATGCCCGTTCGCCCGGGGCGGGGCGAACGCGAGCAATTCGACCGCCGGCTCCCGCTCGCGCGGCTGGGCGGTCAGGAGGGCGTGGAACGGCTGCTGCGGGTCGAGCACGCCGCTGAGCACGCCGTGGACCCGGTAGACGGTCCTCTCCTGCCCCGCTGCGCCGGGTCCGGCGTCCGGCAGCGAGATCGGCTCCAGCACGCCGTACTCGGCGCGGTGCGACCGGCGGTGGCTCGTGAACGGGGGATCGACCCGGATGTACAGCTCGCGATCCACCGCGTCGCGGCCCCGGGAGCGGAAGACGATCTCGTCGTCGCGGACCTCCGGCGGATCGATGTCGCCGACCGGCGCCTGGGCGATGCCGCGGATGTCGAACATATCGCGGAAGTCGGCCGCGAGCAGCACGTCGAGTCGGAAGGGGACCGGGAAGCGGTTGTAGTTGACGAGCTCGAGCTCGTCGCGCAGCTCGCCCTCGAGCGTGCGCGTGCGGCGGAGGCTGATCGTCTGCGGCAACACGGGCACGCCGTCGCCGACGGTGAACATCTGGTTGGTCAGGTGCACGGTCGCGGTGGTCGACTCGGCCGGGGGCGCCGCGAGCAGCGAGAGTGGCGTGCCGTTCAGCGTGAGCCGGAAGTAGGACAGGTAACGGGTGTCGTTGTGGTAAAGGCCGTCGGCCGGGTCGCCTTCGCCGAGGTCGCCGAGCTCGTCGGAGACCACGAATGTGTGCTCGTCCATGAGGACGAGCTTGGCCATGGGTGAGAAGCGGTGCATCACCGACTGCCGCGTCGCCTCCTGCGGCTACGCCGCCGCGTGCGCGACCGCGGGGTCGGGCCGCAGGATCGAGGGCAAGATCCCGATCTGGGCGCGGTACTTGGCGACGGTTCGGCGCGCGATGTGGATGCCGCGCGTCTCCAGCTCGCGCGCGATCTCGCCGTCGGTCATGGGCCTGTTCTCGTTGGCAAGGATCTCCTTCATCACGTCGTGCACGGAAAGCGCCGGCGTGAAGAAGGTGTCGAACGAGACGACCTGGCCGTTCGGCAGCAGCACGTTCTTGCCGTTGGTGGCGCGGCTCACGGTCGACTCGTCGACGCCGGCCGCCAGCGCGATCTGCGACCGGGTGAGCGGCTTCAGGTGGCGCACGCCGTTGCGCAGGAAGCCGGCCTGCTCCTTGACGATCGCCTCGGTTATCTTCTTGATCGTCTGGCGCCGCTGAGCGATGTTCTGGATGAACAGCTTGGCGCGCGTGACGTACTGGCGGACGTGCTCGCGCTCCTGGCCACCCATCTGGCCCGCCTGCTTCGAGGCCTCCTGGTAGACCGACGCGACGCGCAGCTCCAGGCGTTGAGCCTCGATCACCTCGACGACGAACTTGTCGTCGACGGCCAGAATGACGACGTCGGGCCAGGTGTAACTCGCCCGCGCCTCGACGACCGCCTCGGGGCCAGCGTGGCCGTGGGCCGGGAACGGGTTGAGGTGCACGCGGATGAAGCGCGCCGCCTCCTCGACTTCCTCGGAGGGCACCTTCATCGCGCGGGCGATCCGATCGAGCTTCCGGGTCGCGAGGAGCTGCCAGTGATCCTGGACGATCGTCTGCACGAGCGGGTGCGCGATGCCGCGCGACTGCAAGTGCTCGATCTGGATCAGCAGGCACTCGCGCAGGTCACGCGCGCCGACGCCGACGGGCTCGAGTGTCTGGAGCGCGCTGAGGACCGCCTGAACGCGCGGGAGGTCGACGCCGAGCGTGTCGGCGATCTCCTCGACCGAGCAACCGAGGTAGCCGCGCTCGTCCAGGTTGCCGACGAGCTGCTCGGCGATCAGGCGGTCCTCGCGGGGCAGGATCGAGCCGAGCTCGGCGGTCAGCCGTTCGGCGAGCGTCTCCTGGCCCGCGACGGTCACGAGCGGATCGAAGTCCTCGTCGTCCGCGCGGCCGGACAGGTGGACGAGGTCGTCGTCGCGCAGCTCGGCCACCTCGCCGGGCAGCTCCTGGCGTTGGAGCCGAAGGCAGGTCGGACAGATCGAGCCCTGGAGCGGCGTGCCGCACACTTCGCAAGTGGTGATCTCTTCGGCCTCGAGCGCCGGGTTCTCGGCCAGCTCCTGCGCGATCGCCTGTTGGAGCGCCATCGCCGAGAGCTCGAGCATCGTGCTGGCCGCAACCAGACGGGCGGAGACCCGCGGCCGCATCTCCTGGTGGACGTCGGGCGTCTGGTCGAGGGAATAGCTCAAGGCGGCCTCCGAGGCGGATTCTCCTGCGCGCGAGTAGCCTTCGCAAGGGCCGTGCCACCAGCACGGGGCGTGCCACCCACGCGTTTCGAACGCCCGCGGGGGACCCCTAACCGCGTTCTTATGGTGACCTTCATATAGTGCGCCACCGTGCGCTGGACGAGTGAGCTGTGGGCCGCGATGCGCGAAACCTCCTTCGTCGCGGCGCAGGTCGTCACCCTCGGCGTGGTGGCGATGGTCGTCGGGCTCCTGGCGCTGAACGCGCTAGCGCACCGGCCCGCTCCGCAGCCGACTGCGGGCCCTTCGAGGCCGCTCACGGCGCTCGTGCCGACGCTCGTGCCGGACACGCCGACCTCGACCGGGGTCCGTACGCCGTCGCCCAGCCCGACTGCTGCGCCGCCGACGGCGACGCCCACCGCCCAGGCGGTGCCATCCGAGCGACCCGCGCCGCCGCCGATCCCGCCGACGGCCAGCGCGCCGCCGCCGACGCCCGTCGATCCAAACGCCGGGCAGCCCGCCACGCCGACGCCACCACCGCCGCAGCCCACGCCGGTCGCCCAGCCGACACCGACCACCTCGGTCACGGGACAGATGATGAAGGTACTGCCGGCGTCGGACGGCCTTCCGGCGCGGGTGCGCGCTGAGCCGAGCACCAAGGCTCCGATCCTTGTGCGCGTGCCGATCGGCGCGTCGGTCGAGGTCCTCGGCACCGCGAACGGCGACGAGCTGCAGCCGGGCAACCCGCGTTGGGTCAAAGTAAAGTGGAAGGACGTGACCGGCTACGTCTATTCGACGCTAGTGGGCGAAGGGTAGCGTGGCGGAGCCGCTGCGGCCGAAGGTGACGCGGTGGCCAGCCGACCGTCCCGCCCCGGACGAACGGAAGCTACGCGCACTGCTCTCGGCCGAGAACGTCGCGCCCTACGCTTGGGGCAACCCACCCGGCGACCGGTACGCCGTGCACCGACATCCCTACCACAAGATCCTCTACTGCCTGACGGGCTCGATCACGTTCGAGCTCCCGGAGCTCGGCGAGGCGGTCGAGCTGCGGCCCGGCGACAGGCTCGACCTCCCGCCGCACCTCGATCACGCCGCGCTGGTCGGGCCCGAGGGCGTCGTCTGCCTCGAGGCGCACCGGCCGCGCTAGCCGGCACGGAACCTGCCGACACTTCGCCTGGCATAGGAGGTGTCGGAAGATGCCAGGTAAGCAGCACTTGCGCGGGGTTGGCGAAAAGGAACAGCGCATGTACGAGCACATCAAGGAGGACGCGAAGAAGGAGGGCCGCTACGGCAAGCGCGCCGAGGAGGTCGCGGCCCGGACGGTGATGAAGCACCACAAGGAAGAGCACCACAAGAAGGGCGAGTAGGCCTTTGCCCCCGGCGTGTTCCTCTGGAACACGCCGGACCCGCCGGCGCTCAGCTCCTACGCGTACTCTTTGAACTTGACGCGGAAGGCGGAGGTGCGCCTCAGCTTCTGAAGCACCTCCCCTTCGATCTGGCGGACACGCTCGCGGCTGATGCCGAGCTCCTTGCCGACCTCACCGAGCGTCCGCTCCTCCCCGCCGCGGTCGAGCCCGAAGCGCAGGCGGAGCACCTCAGCCTCGCGCGGCTTCAGGTGTGCGCGCAGCGCCGCGTCGAGCGTGCCGGCCAAGGCGGCATCCTCCGCCTCCTCGGCTGGCCCACGTGAGCTCGCGTCCGCGATGAGGTCGGCCACCGTCGAGTCACCTTCGTCGCCGATCGGCGATTCGAGCGAGATTGGGATCCGAGCGGACCGGAACGCCTCCTCGACCTTCTCGGGCTCGATGCCGAGCCGGTCGCCGATCTCCTTCGCCGACGCCGGACGCCCGAGCTCGTGCTGGAGGTCGCGCGCCGTGTTGTACAGCTTGGTGAGCTGGGCGATGACGTGGACCGGCAGCCGGATCGTCCGCCCCTGGTCGGCGACGGCCCGGCCGATCTCCTGGCGGATCCACCAGTAGGCGTAGGTTGAGAACCGGAAGCCGCGCCGCCAGTCGAACTTCTCCACCGCGCGGTGCAGGCCGATGTTGCCTTCTTGGACCAGATCCAGGAACGACAGGCCACGGCCCATGTACTTCTTCGCGACCGAGACGACCAGGCGCAAGTTCGACTCGATCATCCGCTGGCGAGCGCGCTCGCCCTTGCGTTCGATCTCGCGCAGCTCGCGGCGCCGGTGGGCGTCGTCGACGCCCTCTTCGAGCTGGCGCTTGGCGGCCTTGCCCGCCTCCATCTCCTTGGCGAGCTGGACCTCCTGGTCGGCGGTCAGCAGCGGCGTGCGGCTGATCTCGCGCAGGTAGATGGACGTTGGGTCGGAGATGTCGTACTCGAAGTCGGCCGGGACGGGCGCCTCGGCTTCCTCTTCTTCCTCCTCCTCCTCGGCGAGCGCTTCGGCAGTGGGCTCCTCAGGCTCGGGCTCGAGCGCGCGGGCCCCGGCCTCGGCCAGGTTGTGTAGCTCGTCCCAGGGGTTGGTGTCCCGCTCGACGAGCTGCAAGCCCGCCTCGCGCGCGAGCTCACTCGCTTCGTTGGGGTCGGCCGGCGAATCGGACGCCGCCTCGACCACCTCTTCCAGGGTGATCCAACCGCGCGCGCGGGCTGCCTCGACCGCCTGGTGGTGCCCCTCCTGCGCCTGGGTCATGAAGCTACCTCCCGGACAGCCCCAATCATGCCACGCGGCGCGCCTCGCGTTTTGTCTGACATTCCACACAGAGGGTGGCTTCTGGCCGCGCCCGCAGGCGCTCGTCCGGGATCTTCTTGCCGCAGTCGGCACAAATGCCGTACTTGCCCTCGGCCAGCCGTGCCTGTGCCTCCTTGACTTGTTGGGCCTCCTGCTCGAGCACCCATTCGGTCGTGTCGTGGAGCTCGCGCTGGTGCACGTAGTCGGCCACGTCGGCTGGGTGCTGATCGACGACGGTGAGCTCGCCCGTCTCCTCGCGCTGATCGCCCGTGTACGCCATGTCGGCACCTTCGCGGATCTGTTCAATCTCTTGGGCTTTCGCACGGAGCACCTCCGCGGGCGACAGCTTCTTCCTGGGCATGGCATCACTCCTGGCGTGACTTAGGCGAGCGGAGGGCACGCCGCGTGCCATCGGCAGTCTGCCCCTCCGGGCGGGAGCGAGGCGCCGGGTCGACGCCGACCGGGGTCCTGCGCGAGCGCCTGGAGTGGGCCTTGATCCCGTTCGAATGGTCGTCGGCTGCCTAGAGTGGTGCCTCGAGCTCGGTCAGCGCGGCGAGGTGGGCGTCGTCGCCGCTCCGCAGCAGTCGGCCGGTCCGGGTGCCCGGGTCCCAGACCACTTCGGTCAGGCTGGCGTTCCCGACCAGCCAGTTGCGCCAGGCGGCGGCCGGCTGGCCGTGGAGCAGCGCCAGGAAGAACGAAATGACGCCCCCGTGCGTCACGACGGCGACCTGCTCGCCGGCGTGGGCGGCCGCGATGCGATGGAGCACGCGCATGACGCGCTCGGCGAACTCCGCGCGCGTCTCGCCGCCGGGCCAGGCGATCGCCTCGTCGTCCGCGCTCTTGTCTTCGTCCATCAGGTGGGGGTAGCGAGCTCTGATCTCCTCGAACGGGAGGCCGTCCAACTCGCCGAAGTGCATCTCGCGCAGGTCCGGGTCGAAGATCGGGACGTGGCCGGTCAGCGCGCCGATCGCCTCGGCGGTGCGTCGGGCACGCCGGAGCGGGCTGGCGTAGAGCGCCGCCGCGCGTCCGTGGGCGCGGTTGAAGTGGTCGGCGAGCAGCCGCACCTGCTGCTCGCCGCGCGGCGAGAGGTCGCTGTCGGTCCAGCCGGAGAGCCGCTGGGCGACGTTGTCGACGGTCTCGGCATGACGGACGAGCAGGAGGATCGATTCGGCCATCGGCCGATCGTAGCAACCGCCGCGCGGAGCCGGGCTGGGTTTTAACGGATCGTCGATAGCCAGCGTTGGTAGCCCTGGGCCTGGTCGGCTGTGAGCGCCCTCGGCAGTCGGATCAGGCTCTTGCGCGCCGGGTCGGCGAACACGTACGGCGTGTACTCCGGCGCGCCCTTCGGCTGTGTCGTGAGCGCCTGGAGGCGTGCGCGGAGGGAGGCCTCGTCGGGGAACAGCTCGATCGTCGAGTCGTCGCCGGCGGCGCGCGCGTCCCGCCAGACGATCTTCGAGCTGTACTGCCCGGGCTTGCCGAGCTGGTGGCTCGGATCCGACGCGGCGGTGAGCGCCTGGACGTTCTGGACGGGCAGTCCGCTCGCCTTGAGCGAGCTGATCAGCACCATCTCCGTGGCGCTGCTGACGAGCTCCTGGGTGTTCGGGACGGCGGCCGCGGCGATGCCGGCGAGCGAGCCGCTCGCCTCCGGCGTCGCGACGACGACCGGGCGCGGCGTGGCGGTGGGGGCCAGTGCCGGCCGGCCCGCCGCGGCAGCCACGGGTGTCGACCGGGCGGTCGCGGCGACGGACGAGGGCTCGGGTGGCGCTTCCCAGTCGAAGCGCTGGTCGTTCGAGCGCGACTCGAGCTCGTTCGGCCCGTGGGCCCAAGTGCGCGCGCCGTCGGTGAAGGCGACCGTCCGGTCGCTCTTCCGCCACACCATCAACCCCCCGGTGGTGCGCTGGAGCGCGTCGCCGTTCTCCGGGTTGTAGTGCTGGTTCTCGAGGCAGTCGCCGACCTGGTCCGGGATCTCGGAGCGCAGCAGCCGCATCTCGAACTGGAAGTAGCAGCGGGGAGGGGGCGGTGCGATGTCCCGGCCGCTGCCGAAGGTGGGCAGGAGGCCGGGGCGCACGACGACGAGGCCGCCGACCGACACCAGCAGGCCGAGCAGCAGCCGCACGGGGCCGCGCAGGAAGCCGAACGGCACGCGCTAGTCTCGCTGTTCCCGTGATCGAGTGCTCGGGCGGCCCCACCGAACAGTCGCGCGCCCGCCCGGCTGCGAGCGTATCGTACGCCCCGGCCTGGTGGGGCGTCTAGCCTCTAGACGCCCACCTCACGGACGGCGATGACGAGACCGGCGAGCGCCGTGGCGGCCAGCGCGCACCCAAGCACGATCGCGCCGGCGCCGGCCGGGATGCCGACGAACGCGACCCACACGAACAACCCGATCGGGCAGCAGGCGAGAACCGCCCAGCCGAGCGCTGTGCGCGCGCGCCGCGGCAGGGCACCGCCGAGTGCCGCGGCAACGGCCACGAGGCCCGAGAGGCCGAGAATGGCGGCGCCAACCAGCGGCCGACCTTGCGCGGCCGGGATGAGGACGTACGCGACAACCATCGCGACGAGGCCGAGGGCGGCAACGGTCATCGCCGTGCGCGTCCGCGTCATAGGCGGACGCATTTTACGGATTCAGGAAGTGTGCTTCATAGAAATCGGCGCGGCTGCTAGGGCGCCCGCTTGCTGCCGTTGCCTGGCTCGCCCTCGGCGCCCAACAGGAGGGCGCGGAGGTGGCGGCAGAGAGGACAAGAACAGGCTTCGTTGCCCTGGGCGTGCAGGACGAGCGCTCGGCGCACGCCGTCCTCGAGCTGGCGGCAGCGGGCCTCGAGCGCGCGAACGCGCCGGCGCAGCTCGGCCGGACGCTCGCGCTCGGCGATGTCGGCGGCTGCTGCCACCTCCGTGGACGCCCCGAACTTCACCATCGCTGCTTCCCACCCGACCACTGGCTGCGCCCGTACAGGCCCGCGACCACCCGAGGCGGGGCCTGCGACCTTGGCCTGCGCAGAGATTCGCACTCCGACGGGCGGTTCTGCCGACCGGACGTCGCGGCTGTTCACCGCTCGCGCCTGGCGGCATTGTAGGTCGTCCTGCCGCTGCTGACCAAGGCCTCCGGGGGGTGTTCCGCGGCCCCGCTCGCTGGTCGGTTTTCTCCCGCGTGCCCGAATTCCGACCTGCGCTGGCGTTCATACAAACAGCACCCCTCGCACGCCACCGGTCGCGGGGCGGCGCGGCGGCACGCCCCCAAGGAGGCGCGGATTGTCGAGCCGCGGCCATTGGCGCGGGTCGGCGTGTTCGCGGCGGACTGGCCACTCGCGTGGCCGTACATCGGAAAGCACAGGAGGCACAAGATGGACCGAACACCGACGCGCGTGCCCGGCGGCGGCTGCTGCGATGGCTGCGACGTAGACATCAGCATCGAGTGTCGCGGCGACGTGAACATCTACAACTGCGCGACGCCCGGCCGGCCCGATCCGAGCTGTCCCGCCTGCCAGCCGTGCTTCCCCCCTACGGGTGCATGCCTGCCTGTCGTCCCGGGCGCCAAGCACAAGCTGAGCCGCGACTACAAGCTGGCGAAGCTGGCCGAACGGGTTCGGGTGCCGAGCGCGCTGGCGGCGGGCGCCGTGCACTTGACACGCCGGTTCGTCTCGGGGAAAGCCGCCGCGAACCCTCTCGAGGCAGCGGCGTTCGCGACCTTGGGGCGGATGCCGCGCGACCTACTGGCGTGTACGGTCGCGGCGTTCGACGCCGTTCCGGCACCGCAGCGCAGCCGCCTCTTCGCGCCGAGCCTCGCCCTCGACCCGGAACAGCCGCTGGACGAGACGACGCTGACGGCCGCGCTGCGGCAGGAGATCCTGCAGCGGATCGGCGTGCAGGTGTTCGACGATCCAAACGGGGCCGACCAGGAGCGCCCGGGCAAGATGCGCGTGTACGAGCCCCAGGGCGAGGACTTCTTCTCCCAGGTGCGCATCTGTTCGATCAACGACCTGCGCACCGCCAATTTCATCCCGGCGATCAACCCTGGCGATTACCTCCCGAGCGAGCTCCAGCAGGACTGCGCTCCGCAGATCGTGGACGGGCAGGCGCAGGTGGTCTGCCAGGTGCGCACGACGGATTGCCCCGGCAACTCGCTCGGCACGGTCTGCACCCGTGTCCCCGAGGTGGCCCTCGGCGATGGGGTTGTCCTGCAAGGGGTGAACTACTTCAGCGTCGACGCCAAGGTGCGGTTCACTGACAGGCAGACCGGCACCCCTGTGCGCGACGTGGACACGCACGTCTGGGGCGACGTCGACACGCCTGTGACCGAGGTCGTCGGCGGCCAGACCGTCCTGGTCAACGACTGCCGCGTCCACGACCGGCTGACGTTCAGCGTCCCGAACGATCTCGCGCCGGGCGTGTACCAGATCCAGGTCGTCGTGCCGAACATCACGGGGATCGGCATCTTCGGGACCGAGCTCGTGTCGAACGCTGAGTTCATCAACGTAATCCCGCCGGCGACCGCTCGGTTCGAGATCTACACGGAGAAGATCAGGGCGCGGGAGGAGACCTCACCCGCGTGGCTGGGCTCGGACGAGGTCGGGCTGCACACCCTGGCGGCCGCGATCGATCTCAACTTCCAGCTCGTGAACCCGCAGAGCCCGGTCCAGGAGCAGACGTTCAAGGACATCCAGGACGTGGACTTCGACTCCGGCACCCAGCGCGACATCACGCGCAAGGTGTTCCAGCACGATCAGCCGATCCTCGGGATGGTCATGGTGGTGCTTGGCGACGAGATCGACAGCCAGCGCTTCTACGACAAGGAAGTTACGAGCCAGACCGACTTCTTCCTCGATCTTCTGAAGAAAGAAGCGGCGTTCATCGGCGCGGCGCTGGCGGCGCTGGGGGGCGCGTCGGCGCTCACGAAGCTGGGAACAGCCGGGCTGATCATCGCCGGCATCGCCCTCGTGCTCACGCTCGGGGTCGACCTCATCATCACGTTGTGGGCGCCGGCCGACCCGATCATCCGCGACGCGATCGGGCTGTCGGTCACCGACCTGGCGGCGCTGACCAGCGCCAACGCCCCGGCGCCCGACCCCACGACCTTCACGGCCGAAGAGGGGATCGTCGTCAACGTCAACAAGGGGATCCCGCCGGTCAAGCTGCCTCTCGAGTACCACGAAACGCGCGAGTACGTGAGCGACGACGAGGATAGCCGGTACGAGCTGACCTACCGCTACAACCACGTCGCGTGACCGATGGTCACTGCCTACTTGCCTGGTGCCTCGCTGGCCGAGCGCGCGGCCGGGACTCAACCAAGTCTCACCCACGGAGCAACCGTCCCTACGCCCTGCGGCAGTGTCCGGCTGGTAGCCTGGTCCCTCGAGTGGCCGAGGTGATCTCGGCGAGCTCGAACGCTGGTCGTGTTCCTGGCGTGCCTCGATCGTCGGAGGATGAGTGATGGCTGAACAAACGTCGTCGATTACGCTCAGGGTGCGGGCGACCCTTCTCGGTGTCGAAGCTGGCCAGAGCCCGCCGCGGGCCGTCGCGTACGCGTTCTCTTCGGGCGGCAGCCTGCTCGCTCAGGCGCCCCTCGACGAGAAGGGTGAGGCGACGCTGACCCTGCCTGCCGCTCGGACCCCCCAGATGGTCCGGGTCATGGTTGGCCCCGAGCCGCGCCAGGAACGGCCAGCCATCGCGGAGCTCACGCGCCTCGGCGCCAAAGAAGCGCACCTGCGCATCGAGCCCGGCGATCCTAGTCCCTCTGCCGAATTCCAGATCTACCCCGAGATCTGGCGTTGCTGGATCCTGCGGCTCTGCCTCGTCCGCGGCACGCTGCTGAGGCGAGTCGTCAGCGGTGGCATTCCCACCGACCTCCCCGTCTGCAACGCGACCGTGTCGATCTACGACGTCGAGCCGCTGTGGATCATCCTCAGTCGGCTCCCCGACCACGTCATCGAGCTCATCCGAGACGGCCTCCTCAACCCGCTGCCCCCACCGCCGCCGCCGCCCGACGAGCGGTTCGGGCCGTCCCCCGTGATGGCCAGCGCCCGCCAGATCTCCGCGATGGACACCGGTCTGGTCGCCGGTGGAGCGGCGATGCAGAGCGTCGCGTCCGCCGCCGCGGCGCGTGCCGCCGGGTCAGCGCTTGGCGACCTCGCGCTCCTGGCACGCAACTCGAACACGGCGCAGCTCCGGCAGAGCCTGGCCAGCCTGGTCGCGGCCTCGCCCGTTGCCTCGTCCGCGATCGCGCACCTGCTGTGCTGGTTCTACCCGCCCTTCGTGACGACGCGGCTGCTCGCGACGGTCGAGACGGACGACTGCGGCCACTTCGAGGCGGTCGTTTTCCGGAGCTGCGTCGACCCTGACGTCTTGAACCTGTACTTCCGCGCGACGCAGCTGCTGTTCGGGTTCTTCCCGGTCACCATCTACGCGCCCACCCCGATCGGCTGCTTCACCCACTGGAACTACCAGTGCGGCACCGAGGTGACGCTGTACACAACCAGCCCATTCGCCGTGACCTGCCCACCCTGCCCACCTGTGGTGGCCGCGGACGACTACGTCATCGTGTACGGCATCGGGCGCGTGTCCATGCACCTGATTCGCGGCGCGAGCGCGGCCCTCCAGCCGACGACCGACGCCTCCAACATCGGGTTGACCGCCGCGGGTGAGCCGTTCGGCGGGGTCATGCGCCCTCGGCTCGACTTCGACAACCGGCTCCGCGACAACCTCGGCGTCCTGTACTACCGGGTGTCGTACCGTAAGGGCACGAGTGGCCCGTTCACCCCTATGACCGGCGAGGTCCACCGCCACTACAAGCACGTCGTCGGCGGCTCGGTCGTGGTCGAGGCGTACTCGCTCGGGCCACGGGTCGTGAACGGCGTGCCGAACCTGTTCGAGATCCCACCGGCTGCCCCGCCGGTCGGCACCTGGAGCATCCCGGATCCGGTCGAGGACACCGCCAACGCGAAGTTCGAATCGGGTGCGCCGGGCTTCCTCGGGTCGCCGTCGGCCGCAGCCGAGCAGGGGAAGTACCAGGTCAAGATCGATCTGTTCGACGCGAGCGGTGCGAAAGTGGACATCGGCGCGCTGGGGATCCACTACGTCGTGCCGAACGTCGACGACCTATCGGCGCCGACCGCGATCACGACGGACGAGGCCGCGCCGCTGGGGCTGGTCTTCGACGCCGACGGCGACGGTAAGAACAGCTTCGTGATGACGCTGCACGTCGACAACCAGGTGTGCAGCGGGACCCTGAACCCACCCACGCTTGGCGCCGCCACCGCCGACGCGTGCGGCGTCCTCAACTACAGCTCGGACGGCGACACCGTGACGATCACCTACTCGGCCAGCCATCCGAACGGGTTCGCGACGCACGCGTTCAGGTTGTCGCGCGGTGTGACGCTGCTGCTAACCGAGGGGGGTGGGACAGGGACCTTCACCGTCACCCGGACGGTCGGAGAGCTGCGCAGCGGGTGCCCCGTGGCGGGGTTCGCGGAAGACCTGTACGTGGCGGCGATGGCGACCGACGGCTGGAGCCGCCTGAGCCAGTACGACGCGCACCCACCGCCCATCGCCTTCGTCCTCGCCCCGGCCTCGTAGCCGGTCGGGACCGCAGCCGGCGGTGCTGCCCAGCGCCGCTCGCCCGGTGACGCCTGGTCGCGGAGTCGGCAACCGGCCGACGTTCACATGACGGGAGGCGCTGCTCGCGCCCCTCCGCGTGTCCTAGGCAGGTGCGGAGGGACTCGAACCCCCGACCGGCGGTTTTGGAGACCGCTGCTCTACCAAACTGAGCTACGCACCTAAGCGCAGGCGAATTATACGGAGCGGATTTTGGGGCGGTCAACGCGCCAAACCCGCGAGTACACTTCCGTATGGAACGGATGAGCGAGAAGGTGCGCGTACGGCTGGACCGCGCGATGGTCGATCGGGGGCTGGCCGCCAGCCGCGAGCGCGCCCAGGCGTTGATCCTTGCCGGCGCGGTCGCCGTGGACGGCCAGCCGGCGCGCCGGGCGGCGATGCCGGTCGGTCTGGACGCGGCGATCGACGTGCGCGGCTCGCTGCCGTACGTGTCCCGCGGCGGGCTGAAGCTCGCGCACGCGCTCGACCACTTCGGACTCGACCCGGCTGGCCTCGTCGCCGCCGACGTGGGCGCCTCGACGGGCGGCTTCACCGACTGCCTGCTCCAGCGTGGCGCGGCCCGCGTCTACGCGATCGACGTCGGCTACGGGCAGCTCGACTGGCGGCTGCGCCAGGACCCGCGCGTGGTCGTGATGGAGCGGACGCACGCGCGCGACCTGATCGGCCTGCCGGAGACCGTGGACGCCGCGACCGTCGACGTTTCGTTCATCTCCCTTCGCCTCGTGCTGCCGAACGTCTTTGGCTGGCTCAGGGAGGGCGGCTGGGTGGTCGCGCTGATCAAGCCGCAGTTCGAGGCCGGGCGGCATCAGGTCGGCCGTGGCGGGGTGGTGCGCGACCCGGCCGTGCACGAGCAGGTGGTCGCGGGCGTGGCGCGGGCTGTGGAGGCGTTGGGCCACCGCGTGCTCGGCGTGACGCCGTCACCGCTGTTGGGACCGGCCGGCAACCGGGAGTTCCTCGCCCACTTATGCTGATCGAGCTCAACGTCGAGAACTTCGCCGTCATCGAACGGGTCGGGCTGCAGCTCCGGCCGGGCTTCAACGTCATCACCGGCGAAACCGGCGCGGGCAAATCGATCCTCATCGACGCGCTCTCGGGGCTGCTCGGTGCGCGGCTGGGCGCGGAGGTCATCCGCGCGGGCGCGGCCGCCGCGCGCGTGGAGGGGATCTTCCAGCTTGACGGCGAGGACGAGGGTCTGGCCGAGCTGTTGGCCGAGCTTGGCGTCGAGCCGGAGGACGGCGTGCTGATCATCTCGCGCGACGTGGCGGCGGGCCGGAGCGTCGCCCGGGTGAACGGCCGCGCCGTGCCGACCGCGACGCTGGCGCAGCTCGCACCGCACCTCGTCGACGTCCACGGCCAGAGCGACAACCTCTCGCTGTTGCGCGGGGGGACGCAGCTCAGGCTGCTCGACGCCTACGCCGGGCTCGACGCGGCTCGGGAGGCCCTGGGCGAACGTGTCGGCGAGCTGCGCCGCGTCCGGCGCGAGCGCAAGGCGCTCCGGCGCGACGAGCGCGAGGTGGCTCGGACGATCGACCTGCTCCGCTTCCAGTGCGACGAGATCGCGGCAGCGGCGCCGCGCGTCGGCGAGGAAGAAGAGCTGCTGGCCGAGCGCGCCGTGCTCGCCAACGCCGAGCGTCTGATCGAGCTGGCCGAGGGAGCCTACCTCGCGCTGTACGAAGGGGCTGAAGAGCTGCGGCCGGCGAGCGAGCTGGCGGGCCAGGCGGCGGACGCGCTGGCCGAGCTGGCGAGGCTGGACGAGGCGCAGGCGCCGCTCGCCGAGCAGGCACGGGCGGTCGCCGTCCAACTGGCCGAGCTCGCGCGGGACGTGCGCGCCTACCGGGACCGCGTCGAGGTCGACCCGGGCAGGTTGGCCGAGGTCGAAGAGCGGATCGAGGTGCTGCGCGCCTTGAAGCGGAAATACGGCGCGACGATCGAGGAGGTGCTTGCCTTCCGGGCGCGCGCGTCGGCCGAGCTCGAGGAGCTCGCGAGCGCCGAATCGCGCGAAGGGGAGCTCGCGGCGCGCGAGCAGGAGCTGCTCCACGACGTGGCGAAGCTCGCCGCCGACCTGTCGTCGCGGCGGCGCGCGGCGGCGGGCCGTCTCGCGGCCGCGGTCGAGTCGCAGCTCGCCGAGCTGAACATGGGCTCGGCGCGCTTCGCGGTCGACGTAGCGTGCACGCCGGCCGCCGATGGGCTCCCGATCGGCAGCGAGCGGTACGCGTTCGACGCCACCGGGATCGACCGCGTCGAGTTCCTGGTGGCGCCGAACCCGGGTGAGCCGCTGCGGCCGCTGGCCCGGATCGCCTCCGGCGGGGAGACGGCGCGGCTGATGCTGGCGCTGAAGGCGACGCTCGCCGAGGTCGACCGCGTTCCGGTCCTGATCTTCGACGAGGTGGATGCCGGGGTCGGCGGTCGGTCGGGGCACGTGATCGGCGAGAAGCTCGCGGGGCTGGCCCGCAGTCACCAGGTCATCTGTGTTACACACCTGCCGCAGATCGCCAGCTTCGCCGACGCCCACTACCGCATCGTCAAGACGGTCGAGGGCGACCGCACCCGCACGACAGTCGCGCGGCTGGACGACGACGACCGGGTCGAGGAGCTCGCGGCGATGCTGGGCGGCACGAGGCATGGCGTGGATCAGGCGCGCTCGCTGATCGAGCTGGCGCGCGCCCGTCGTGCGGGAGCCTCCGCGGCGGCGATTTCGTCCTGATGGCGCGGCGGCGGGGCCAGCCGCGGCTCAAGAGCGCCGAGGCGATGTCGGCCGGTGGCGTGCTCTACCGCGAGGGCGCGCGCGGTTTCGAAGTCGTGCTGGTGGGCCGCAGCGTGCAGGGGACGTGGGGTCTGCCGAAGGGAACGCCGGACGACGCCGAGACGATCGAGCAGACGGCGCTCCGCGAGGTGAAGGAGGAGACCGGCATCCAGCCGACGCTCGTCCAGCCGATCGGGTCGATCCAGTATTACTTCGTGGCGCGCAGCACGCGGTACCACAAGACAGTCCACTTCTTCCTGATGCGCGCCAACGGCGGCTCGATCGACCAGCACGACCACGAGTACGACCTCGTTCAGTGGTTCACGCTAGATGACGCGATCGCGCGGCTGAGCTACCCTAACGAGGCCGAGATCGTGCGGAAGGCCCGCGCGATCCTCGTCGGCGCCGAGTCGGGGAGCGATGCGCCAAATGGGCGGGCCGGCGGCACGACCTAGCTTCGCGGTGGCGCTTGTCGCGCTGGGCGCCGCCGCGGCCGTTGGCTGCCGGGCCGCGCAGGCTGTGCCGCCAGCGCAGAGCTACTTCCCGCTCGAGGTCGGGCGGCGCTGGGTCTACGACACGAGCTTCTACGGGCCCCGGGCGCGCAGCACGACCAGCGAGGTGGCGGTCTGCCGCGTGCGCGACTCCGACCAAGCGGGCCGCGTGTACCTCATCGCGACCTGCGCCGACCAGGACCTGATCGAGGCGGTCTTCGCTTTCGAGCAGGGGCAGGAGATCGCCGAGCCGCTCGTCGTGAACAGCCAAGGGCAACCGCAGACGCACCAGCCGCCGGAGGTCATCGCTCGGACGGACATGCGCGTCGGGCAGCAATGGACCTGGGACGGCAAGGTCGACGACGTCTCGCGCAAGAGCCTGTACCAGGTCGCGAACAAGGGGAAGGTGCTGACCCCCGCCGGCGAGTTCGACGGCGTCCGGCTGATCGTGTCGGACCAATCGGACGGGCCGCCGGCCGTCGTCGAGCGCTGGTACGCGACCGGCGTAGGACTGATCAAGGAGGCCGGCGTCACGTTCTTCCCCGGCCAGAGCGGCGAGCCGGTGCAGGTGGAGCTGGTGCGGCTGCTTAAGGAGCACTCCGTCGTGCCGGTCGAGCAGATCGCCTGCTGCCAGAAGCTGCCAGGGTCGTAGCGGTCGGCGGCGGGCGGTCCAGCCGCGCGCGGGGCGGAGCGCCGAACGCCGGCGGCTGACCCTCAGCGCAGCAGCAGCTGCGCCACCTCGTTCGCCATCCGGACGGAGTAGTTCTGCCCGCGGTCCTGGGGGTACACCTGGAACATGTTGGCGAGGTAGACGTTGCGGAGCGGCGTCTCGTGCGGTGGGATGTGGTGGCGGTACTCGGTTGTGACGACCGGCTGGGCGTACGGCGCCTTGAACACCCAGCTCTGCTTGACCCAGCTCGGGTCGAAGCGGTGGTTGATGCGCTTGAGCGAGGGCAGGAAGTCGCCGAGGATCTCGTCGTCGGTCTGCCGGAAGCGCTCGGAGCTCATCGGCAGGTAGTTGCCCAGGTAGACCGGGAAAAGGCCCCCGTAGTCGGACGGTGGCATGAAGTTGCCGTGGTCGACCAGCGCCAGGAACGGGTAGCCCGGGTCGTTGACGTTCAGCCAGTAGACGTCGGTCAGGGGCCGGTCCAGTCCGAGCACGACGCAGTGGGCGCCGAGCCAGTCGCCCCAGTCGTATTTCTCGAGCCAGTCTCGGGGCAGCCCCTGCGCGAGCTGGGCGAACAGCCGCGTCGGCAGCGTCGCGAGGACGCGGTCAAACCGTTCCTCGGCGCCGTCCATGGCGACGCAGACCGAGCCGTCGCGGTCGGACCGGATCGAGCGCACCTCCTGGCCCAGCCGGATCTCGCCGCCGTGCGCGCGGATACGCTCGCCGAGCCGCTCGTAGAGCTGCTGGAAGCCGCCGCGGAGGTACCCGAGCTGCGGCGTCCGGCAGAAGATGCGCGCCCAGAACCACGACATCGCCACGCGGCTGTGGTACTCGCCGAACTTGGCGCGGAAGAGCGGTTCCCAGATGACCCGGGTGGCGCGCTCGCCCATCCAGCGGCGCAGCCACGGCTCGGCCTCGACGCCCTCGAAGCGGTGGTAGTCCTTCCGCAGCTTGAGGTAGGCGACGACCAGGCCGACGCGGAGGCGGTCCGCGAGGGGCAGTGGGTCGAAGCGGAGCACGGAGAGCGGGCCGTCGAAGCGCCGCCGCTGGCCGCCCCAGAGGATGCTGGTGTTCGGCTTCTGCCAGACGAGCTTGTCGCCGAGGCCGAGCTCGTCGATCAGCGCGACGATGTCGCGGTCGGTGCCGAAGAGGTGGTGGTAGAAGCGTTCGAGGTAGCTCGACCCGATCGGGAAGCCGGCCGCGAGGCCACCCAGGACGTCCATCTTCTCGACGACGACTACCCGGTGGCCGGCACCGGCCAGGCGGTAGGCGGCCGTGAGCCCCATCGCCCCCGCGCCGAGCACCCCGATGCGCATCCCGCGATTGTAGAGGCGGCTCACGGGCGCAGCCGGTAGAGCCGGGCGTGCCCCTCGGCGGCCAGCAACTCGAAGCGCGGGTCGGCGGCCACCCTGGCGGCGTCGATCGAGCCGCCTTTCTCGCCGAGGAAGAGCCAGCTGGCGCCCATCGCGCGCATCTGCGCGACGAGCGCGTTGACGTCGCCGCCCGAGGCCTGCCACCGGGCGAGGCGCTCCGCGGTTGCTCGGGTCTCGGCCGGCGGGCCGAGGGGGTAGAGCAGCGGCGGCACGATCGCGCGGCCGGGCGTGACGACCCCGATCCAGTAGCCGGCGTCCGAGCCCATGTAGATGCCGAGCTGCCATTCGCGCGCGTTGACCGCGACGACCGCATCCGGCGGGAGCAGGCGCGCGGCCGCCGCGAGCGCCCGGCGGTCGGCGGGCGTTGCCAAGACGGTGCCGGCGTTCAACGCCCCGAGCGGTGCGTCCGCCAGAGCGAGGCCGATCAGGCCGACGGCCGCTGGCGCCAGCCAACCGAGCCATCGGGCCCGCACGAGGGCGACGCGTCGCTTGGTGGCGCCGATCAGCCACGCCGCGGCGCAGCCGAGCGCCGCGCTGGCCGGGAGCCAGAGGGCGATGACCACCGAGCCGGTCGAGAGCAGGTAGGTGCCGGGGAGCCCGAGCATCGCCGGGTTCGAGGCGACGAAGACGAGCGCCAGCCAGCCCACCGCGGTCCACGCCGCGAGGCTGCCCGCGGTCAGGCCAGCGGCGACCGCGGCCGCGGCGAGGCCGTAGAGCCAGGGGTCGTGGTAGGTGCTGACCGCGGCGAGGTCGAGGGCGTTGGCGGCCTCGATGCCGGGGACGGGTGCGGCGATGCGCGGCAGGAGGACGTTGACGATGCGGTCGAGCCATGGCGCCGCGACGACCACGGCGACGAGCGGGGCCAGCGGCAGCCAGCGCCGCGCGCCCGGCCAGCGGTGCGGCGCGATCAGCAGGTCGGCGACGACGAGAAGCGCAAGCATCACGGCGACGCGCGGGTGCACGAAGAGCATCGCCGCGCTGGCGAGGCCGGCCACGATCGCTGGACCCGGACCGAGCGTGGCGCGCCGCGCCAGCAGTAGCCACGCCGGCGCCGCGACGAGGCCGGCGAGCTCGGTGAAGCGGCTCCAGGAAACGTAATAGGCGGGCATCATCGAGACGAGGCCAGCCGCGGCGGCCGCGGCGAGCGCGCCGCCGGGCGTGGCGCCGTACAGCCGTGCCAGGAGGTAGGCGGAGGGCGCCGCGGCGGCGCTCAGAAACTGGCCCGCCGCGAGCACGACGTCGGGCGGCGCGGCGCCGGTGAGCTGGGCGGCCGCGGCCGCGATCGCGTGGAAGCCGAAGTGGTAGTCGAAGGCTCCCACGTCGAGCAGCGGCCGGTAGTCGGGCGGGACGCGGCCTTGCTCCATCAGCAGCCTCGTGATGTACGTGTGGTGGACCGCGTCGACCCAGGCCGGCAGCGCCAGGTCGCGCACGACTGCGAGCCGCGTGGCAAGCGTGAGGAGCCAGATGGCCGCGAGCCAGAGCGCGGACGCGTCGACGCGGAGCCCCACGCGCAGGAGTGCGACGGGGAGCGCTGCCACGACGACCGCTGCCAGCGCGACGACCAGAACCGGACCGACCGCGAGCCCCGCCAAGTCGGCGATCCACCACGCCAGGGCCAGAGCGAGGACGCCGAGCCCGGGGGCGAGCGCGAGCATGTCGGCCGCGTGCGAACGCCGGCACAGTGGGGGTACTGCGAGGCCGAGCAGCAGCCCTGGCACCAGCAGCACGACGGCGAGCGCCAGCGTGAGCGATCCCAGCCGGGCGACGGCGGCGGCCGCGTCGCCGAAGACGCCGGCGGGGTCGGCCAGGAACGGGCTCACCGCGCCCGACCCTCTCCCGCGTCATTCCGAGGCGTGCGAGCGAGCGGCGTACCCTCCGCCGGGGTGGTAGGCAATGCCGGTGACGGCCGAGCTGCCCCGAGTGACTCGCTCCGCTCGGAGCGGTAGGGAGCCGTTAGCGCGTCGGCGAGGGGTTCGGGTACGGCCCGCCGGGGATGGGCGCGCGCGTCGCCGGCGGTGTCGGCGCCGGGTACGGGTTCTCGCCGGAGCTTGTCGGGGTCGGCAGCGGCGTGCCGCCGAGTCCGAGGGCGGCCGGGCCGGGTGGTACGGCGCCGCCGCCCGGCGGGGCGCCGACCGGCTTCTGCGGCACCGCCGGCGTTGGAGTCGGCACGCCCGGGACGCATCCACCCAGGGCGAGCGCGAAAGCGGCGGCGAAGAGCAGGCGGGCGCACGATCGCCCACGGAGTGGCGTACTCAAAGGACGAGGCGAAGCCCTTCGGAGGTGCACTCCACCGACGCCCGCAAGCGACGTGCCATCGCGGCGAGCTCGTCGGCGACCGGTGCTTGGTTTTGCTGGTTCACGTGGCAGATTAGGATACGCGGAAGGTAGCCCTTGGCGTCGCGGAATGCACGCAGCTCGGCCTCGACCAGGTCGGGGGTCAGGTGGCCGTATCTGGCTGCCTCGGCCTCGGCGTTCGGGTAGGTCACCTCAGTCACCAGCACGTCCGGGTGGACGCGCGGCCAGATGTCGCGGATCCCGGGGCCGGTGTCGCCGGTGTAGAGCAGTCGCTTGCCGTTTGCCCCGGTGACCTCGTAGGCGACGACCGGGACGGTGTGGCGATGGTGGTCGATCGGCATGAACTGGCACGCGCCGGCCGTGAACGGCTCCCCGGACGTGACCGGCCGGTAGAGGAACGTGGGGCGGCTGGGCGAAGGGACGGCGAAGAAGTCGAGCCAGATCGCCGGGTTCAGGAGCGTCTGGCGCAGGAGGTCGTGGACCACCGGGCTGCAGTGGACCTCGACCTGCCGGCCGGCTTGCAGGAGGCGGAGGCCGAGGAAGCCGAGGTCGCGGATGTGGTCGTAGTGCTGGTGGGTGATGACGACGTGCTCGATCCCGAGCTGCTCGTCGATGCCGAGCGCGGCGGTCAGGCCGCCCGCGTCGAGCGCGACGCAGCCGTCGATCAGGAACGAGGTGGGCCGGCCCTCGGCCGAATCGACCTGGTGGCCGCCCAGGACACGGAACTCCAAGCTACGCCGCCTCGCCCCTTCTCTGGACGCGCAATCGGCGCATTCTACAGTGCACCCTCACCGGTCGCCATCGCGCTCAGGCGTCGATCAGCTCGGTCTCGACCTCGAGCAGCTCGACGTCGAGCCGCGTCCCTTCGGCGAACCGGACGACGCGGTCGAGGACGGCGTCGGCGTGGCCCCGGTCGTTCGCGACGCAAGCGACGCCGATCTCGGCGATCTGCCACAGGTCGTTGGAGCCGACCTCGGCGGCGGCGACGTGGAGCTCGTTCTGGAGCCGGGCGCACAGCGACTTGACGACGCCCCGCTTGCCCTTGAGCGAGGCGTTCTCGGGGAGGCGGAGGCGGAGCCGGACGATGCCGACGATCACGCCGGCGCCTCGACCGCCGCGGCGGCCTGGCCCGCGCCGCCCAGCAACACCACCGCGACGCCGACGAGCGTGATCGCGGCGCCGATCGCCGCCGCCGTGCTCGGAACCTCGCCGAGCAGCAGCCAGCCGAGCAGGATGCCCCCCGTCACTTCTTGCGTCGCGATCAGGTTGACGTACGTGGCGTGTACCCGGCGGAGGCTGGCGTTGTAGAGCGTGTGTCCGATGCCGAGCGGGAAAACGCCGAGCGCGGCGATGGCGGCGGTGGGGCCGAGGCCCCGCCAACCGTGCGTGGCGAGCAGCGCGGGCGGCAGGAGCCAGAGCGCGGCCCCGCCGTAGACGGCGCCGGCGTACCTGAGGAGCGGCTGTCGGTCGCGCTCGCGCCGGCCGGCGACCGAGTAGAGGCCGAAGCAGACGGCCGAGCCGACCGCCAGCAGGTCGCCGAGCGCCATCCGCGCGTCCAGCCGCGGCTCCATACCGGCCAAAACGGCGACGCCGAGCACGACGATCGGGATCCCCACGTAGCGCCGCGGGTCGATCGGCTCGCGCAGCAGCGCGGCGGCGAACAGCGTCACGAACACCGGCGCCGTGTAGACGAGCGCCAGCGAGTGCGCGATCGACGTGTAGTCGAGCGACCACACGTACAAGAAGAAGTGCAGTGCCGTGATCAGTCCGTAGAGCGCGAGGCGGCCGAGCTCCTCGCGGCGGTAGTCGAGGCGGACACCGGTGGCCCTCGCGAGCGCCAGGACGCACAGCGACGCGACCGCCATCCGGCCGAACGTGATCTCGAAGGCGGAGTACGGCGCGGCGAGCCGCGTCAACGCGGGGCTGGTCGAAAAGAAGAGGACGCCCGCGCCGACGTAGGCGAGGCCGCGGTAGCGGCTCAGCGGACCGGCGTTAGCTGCTGGGACGGCGCGAGACCGCCACCTGCGCCGGGCGGACCACCTTCTTGCCGCTCCTGTAGCCGGGCCGGATCACCTGGGTGACGGTGTTGTCCTCGTGCTCGTCCGACTCCTCGGTCAGGACCGCCTCGTGCTCCCACGGGTCGAATGGCTTGCCCTGCGCCTCGATGCGCTCGAGGCCGGCGCGCTCGACGACCGCGCGCAGGTTCCGCTCGATCAGCAAGATACCCTGCACCCAGCCGAGCTGGCGGTGGTCCTCCGGGATGGCGGCGATGGCGCGCTCGAAGTCGTCGAGGATCGGCAGCAGTGAGGTGACCGCGTCGATCTTCGCCGCCGCGCGGATCTCGTCGCGCTCCTGGTCGACGCGGCGCCGGTAGTTGACGAGGTCGGCCTGGGCCCGCTGCGCGAGCCGCAGGTACTCCTCCGCCTTCGCGGCGACGTCCTCGGTCGTTTCGGCGGTCGCTGGCTCTGCGCCGGCGCCGTCGGAAGGTTGCTCTTTGACTCCGTCGGCGGGCTGTGGATCCGACACGCCGACGTTCTTCTCCTCGCTCATACGTTTCGAATTCTAGGAAGGGCGGCGGCGTGTGTCATCCTTGCCGGCGTGCGGCCGCCGGTCAGCGTCGTCGTGGTGAGCTGGAACGGGCGGCCGCTGCTCGAACGGCTGCTCCCGGCGCTGGCGGCGCAGACCTTCCGGGACTTCGAGCTGGTCGCCGTCGACAACGGGTCGACGGATGGATCGGCCGAGCTGGTCGAGCGACTGTGGCCCGAGGCGCGAGTGCTGCGGGCCGGCGTGAACCTCGGCTTCGCGCGCGGCAGCAACGTCGGGATCGGGCTAGCGCGGGGGCAGCTCCTCGCGCTGCTGAACAACGACTGCCTGCCCGAGCCCGCCTGGCTCGAGCGCGCGGTCGCGGCGGCCGACGCGAGCGGCGCGGGGATGGTCGCGACGCGGCAGCTCCGCGCCGAAGACCCGCGGACGATCGATTCGGCTGGGGTCGCGCTCGACCGCGCGGCGATCGCCTGGGACCGCGGCGGGGGGTGCGACGCTGGGACGCCGGAGGCGGCGCTGCCGCCGCTGTTCGGGCCGAGTGGGGGCGCCGCGCTCTACCGCCGCGACCTGCTCGAGGACGTCGGCACGTTCGACGCCGAGCTCGGGATGTATTACGAGGACGTCGATCTGGCCTGGCGGGCGCGGCTGCGCGGCTGGGGATGCGCGGCCGCGCCGGGGGCGTTGGCGCTCCACCTCGGCTCGGCCAGCGGCGGCCGGAACAGCCCACGCAAGCGGTTCCTGCTGGCGCGCAACAAGCTCTGGGTGGCGGCGAAGTGCTACCCGAGCGAGGCGCTGCGGCGGTACCTCGCCGCGATGGTGCTCTACGACGCGGCCGCGGCCGTCGCGTACGCGACCGCGTCTCCTCCGCGCGCGGTCGGCCCGGAGGCGCGCCGCGCCGCTCTCGCGGGGCGCCTCGCCGGCCTGCGCGGCCTACCGCGGCAGCTCGCCAAGCGCCGGGCGATCCAGGCCCGGCGCACGGCCTCGGCCGACGACGTGCTCCGTGCCATGGCGTCACTCGAGCCGCCCTGGCGCGCAGGGCGCCGCTTCGCGCACCTGCCCGAAGCCGTGTCCTCGCTCGCCGGGAGAGATTGGCCGTGGGCCAGGTGAGGGCGCGGCTCCTCAGGCCCTCGCCCGCAGCCACGAGAGGAGCTGGTCGAGCGGCTTCGCGTTCAAGACGTGCTCCGGGCCGAGCCACGCTCGTCTGGCGCTGTGGACGCCGTAGCGGAGCAGGCCGAAGTTGTCGGCGTGGTGGGCGTCGGTGTTGATCGGCACGAGGACGCCGAGGCCGCGGGCGAGCCGGGCGTGCTGCCAGTCCACGTCGAGGCGCGCGGGGTTCGCGTTGATCTCGACGGCACAGCCGCTCTCGGCCGCCGCGCGGAGCACCGCGTCTAGGTCGACCTCGTACGGGTCGCGGCGGCCGATCACGCGGCCGGACGCGTGGCCCAGGACGTCGACGTGGGGGTTGCGGACGGCGCTGATGATGCGCTGGGTCATCGCGGCGCGGTCCTGGCGGAAGCCCGAGTGGACCGACGCGACGACCACGTCGAACTGCGCGAGCAGGTCGTCAGGGAAGTCGAGCGAGCCGTCCGGGAGGATCTCGAGCTCGACGCCCTTCAGCAGGTACGGCCTGCGCCCGCCCGCGTTCCACGCGTCGATCGCCGCCCACTGCTCGCGTGCCTTCTCGGGCGTGAGGCCGCGGACCATGGCCAACGACTGCGAGTGGTCGGTGATGGCCAGGTACTCGAGGCCGCGGGCGGCCGCCGCGTTGGCCATCGCCTCGAGCGACTCGCCGCCGTCGCTCCAGTCGGTGTGCGCGTGGAGGTCACCGCGGATGTCCTCGACCTGGACGAGCCGCGGCAGCTCGCCGCGGGCGGCCGCCTCGATCTCGCCGAGGTCCTCGCGCAGCTCGGGTGGGATCCAGGCCAGACCGAGCGCGCGGTAGACGTCGTCTTCGGTGCGCGACGCGATCGGACGGCCGGTCGCGACGTCGGCAAGCTCGTACTCGTTGAGGGTGAGCCCCTTGCGCTGGGCGAGTGTGCGGATCTTGACGTTGTGCGCCTTGGAGCCGGTGAAGTACTGGAGGGCCGCGCCGTAGCTCTCGGGCGGGACGACGCGCAGGTCCATCTGCACGTTCTGGTGGGTGAGGATCGATGCCTTGGTCGGGCCGCGGCCGATCAGCTCCTTCACGATCGGCAGCGAGACGAAGCAGTCGAGCACGGCGTGGGGCTCGGTCGTGGTGCAGACGAAGTCGACGTCGCCGATGGTGTCGCACCAGCGGCGGAGCGAGCCGGCGGGCTGGAGGTCGACGGCGGATGGGCAGCGGGCCTGCACCTGGCGGACGACGTCCTCGGCGATCGGGCGGGCCTGGCCGATCGGCGTGCGGCGGTTTCGCTCCTGCCAGCGGTCGATCTCGGCGATGAGCCGCTGCTCGGTCTTCTCGCCCATCCCTGGCAGGTCGCGCACGCGGCCCGCGGCGAGGGCGGCACGCAGGTCGTCCATCGATGCCACGCCGAGCTCGGCGTGGAGCAGCTTGATCTTCTTGGGCCCGAGGCCCGGGATTGCGAGGAGGTCGGCGAGCGTCTCGGGGACCTCGCGCTTCAGCCGCTCGTAGTATTCCAGCTTGCCGGTCTTCAGCAGCTCCTCGATCTTGGAAGCGATCGCCGGGCCGACGCCGTGGATCTCGGTGAGCCGGCCCTCCGCCGCGACCTGGTTGACGTCCTCGTTCAGCGCCTCGAGCTGGCGGGCGGCCTCGCGGTAGGCGAGCACGCGGTAGATCGCCTCGCCCTTGATTTCGAGCATATCGCCGATGCGCTGGAAGACGGCGGCGAGCTCGTAATTGTTCACGCGCTCAATTGTACGGAGGCCGAAAGGCTGCTTTTCTTCACGCCTTTCTAACGCGTAGAATCTCGGCGGGACGCAGTCGGACGGATGCCGCAGAAGTACGAGCGCGAGATCGAGGAGATCCTGAGTCGGTTCGACTCGGGGCAGGCGCCGAGTGGCCGCGTGCTGACGCCGCTGCCGCCGCTCGGCGGCGGTCGGCCCCGCGGGCGGCGCACGGGCTGGCGCCCGAACGTGCGGATCGTGGTCAACGCGTCGTCGCTGATGGTGGCGTCGCTCTCGCTCGCGGTGCTGAGCTACCCGCTGCAGTGGGTCTACCCACCGGCCGTTGCCGCCGCCGGTCTCGCGGCGGCGCTGATGCTCATCCTGGCCGTGCTGCTCTCGGTGTTCAAGTGGAACAGCGGTCGGCCGACGCGGAGCTGGCGCGGCCAGCCGATCGACCTCGGCGGCGGCGGCGTGGGGTTCAGCCCCAGCTCGCTCTCCCGCCGCTGGCGCCGCTGGAAGGCGCACCGCCGCTTCCGCGACCCACGCTGGAACTGAGCCGGACCGGCCGCCCGTCCGCCGCCGCCGGGCGCCGGGGCGCGTTGACGCCCATTCTGGCCGTGCGGTACCCTTACTGACGTCACCGCCGCGGAGGCGTGGTGTAGCGGCCTAACATGCAGCCCTGTCAAGGCTGAGATCGCGGGTTCGAATCCCGTCGCTTCCGCTCTCTTGCGTGCCTGCCTGCACCGAGGCAGGCCGAGGGCCCCGGCGTCGCCGGGGCTTTCCTCGTTCCCGGCGTCGACTGTGCCTTGCGTGGTCGTCCGGCGTACGGGGGCTTGAACGGCCGCGCCGGTGACGGCGCGGCGTCAGACGGGCGGGGCGGTAGTCCTCTCCCCGGCGGCCGGCCGGCTTGTTGCGCAGCTTCACGTCGGCGTGCACGAGCGGGCAGCCCAGCGGGTCGGCCAGCGCCAGGTACCCGGCGTCGTGGTACGAGCAGCCGAACCGCTCGGCGAGGTCCCAGGTGGCGAGCGCGAGCGCCTCCTCGCGGACCTCGCCGATGGGCAGCCGCCGGAAGGCTTCCAAGCTTGCGCGCGCTTCGTCACGGCCGATCCGCCCCCGGCGGAACGCCTTGGGCAGCGCGCTTTCGACCTCGGCGGACAGGTGGGGCGGCCCGATCAGCAGGGTGCGTCCGCGGGCGTAGTCCTCGAAGAGCTGCTCGACGCGCGGCCGGTGCGGTTCGTCGGGGAGCGGCAGCGCCGACGCGACGACGACCGACGCGTCGGCGAGGTGGACGGCGGGCGCGGGGGCGCCCTCAGTCACACTCGTCGTCATCCGCCAGCAGCGCCTCGAGCGTCAGGTCGATCGGCGCCATCGCCGCGCGCAGCCGCGTGATGTCCTCGATGGCCCGGCGCCGTTCAGGCAGCTCCCGCGCGGTCGGGGGCTTGGCGGCCAGCCGGCGGACCTCCTCGACGATCGCGGCTTCGTCGGACGACAACACCCTCGCCATCTCGATCGGATTGTACGCCGTGGCGCCGCGCGTGCCGACCGCCTGCTGTGCGCGCTCCGCTATGCTGATTGTCGGAGGGCCAGCGAGGCTAGCGATGGCAACGAAGCGGCGGCGGCTCGACGTTGCGAAGATCGTCGCCGATACCGAGCGCGGCTTCGCCGACGACCGCTCCGTCGCCCGGCCGCCGTACAATGGTGCGCCCGGCGCCGCCCGCACCCAGGAGCGCGCCGAAGTTGGGGGCGGTCCGCCGGACGAGCCCCGGTCTCCCACGAGCCAACGGCGTAGCACCGGCCGCGTCGCTCGTCGGTCCCTAGCCGGTCCCTCACGGGTGCTCCGTCGGTCCCTCGGCGCCGCCCAAACGGGTAAGCGGCTTCGGGCCAGCTCGCCGCAGCGGCAGGTCCCGGCGGACGCGGCGGACCGCGGCGGGCGAGAGACCGAACGCCGCCGCGATCTTCGGCCACGGGAGGCCCCGCTCAGCCATCGCCATGATCCGGGTATTCGCGCCTCGAGGTCCGCGGGCATGCCCGCGGTGCGCATCGCATGGCGAAGCGCCTCGTGAGAGAACCCAAGCTGGCGCGCTTTCCCGCGGAGACCGCCCTTGGTGGTCCCTCCGGCAACTGCGTGGATGGCCGCGTCGGCGCGCCCGCATGGTAGCATCCGCTCGGCGCGCACGACGCAGGGCTGGTAGCCGGAACCGAGGCCGGGCGTGTAGCGGATGCAGTACCGAATCGCGTCGTTTCCGTTCGGTGGCTCGCCTGCCTCGTGCAGGTAGATTCGTGAGGCTCCGGTCCGCCGGAGCCTTTCCTCACTTTGGGGCGGGGCATCGTGACATCGATCGAGGTGCGCGCCTTTGCCGGCCGCTTCGCGCTGACGCAGCCGCGGACGCACACCGGGACGCACACCGCTTCTACCGCACTAGGCAGCGCTCATCGTGACGAACATCGCGAGCGCCGCTGTGGCCATCGCCAGGACCGTCAGCCACACCAGCACGCGGGACAGCGGTCCGCTCGCCAGGTCGCCCATGATGTCGCGGCGCTCGGCGACGCGGGCGATCACGAGCAACAGCGGCACGGCGACGACGCCGTTGATCACCGCCGTGTAGACCAGCGCCCGCATCGGGTCGACGCCGATCGCGTTCATCGCCACGCCGGCGAGGGTGGCGGCTGCGATCACGCCGTAGAACTGGCGCGCGTCCGGCATGGCGCGGCTGAGCCCCTCCCGCCAGCCGAACGCCTCGGAGAGGGCGTAGGCCGACGAGCCGGAGAGCACCGGAACCGCCAGGAGGCCCAGGCCGACGATCCCGGCCGCGAACAGGCCCTTGGCTAACACTCCCGCGTTCGGGAACGATTGCACGAGCGGTTCGAGTGCCCGCGCCGCGTCGGCGGCCGTCGAAACGGTCGTCACGCCGTGGGCGTGGAGCACCGTCGCGCCGACCACGATGATCGACCAGGTCGTGGCCTGGGATGAGAGCATCCCCAGCGCGTTGTCGACGCGCAGGGTCCGCAGGAACGAGCCGTCGATCTTCGGCCGACCCGTCGCGTCGATCAGCCCCTGGGCACGTTCTTCCTCCACCTCCTCCGACGCCTGCCAGAAGAACATGTAGGGTGAGATCGTCGTGCCGAGGACGCCCGTGATGATGAACACGAACGCGAAGCTCAACTCGACGTGCGGCACCAGCGTCGCCCGCAGCAGCTCGCCCCATGGCTCTTGCACGATGAGCGCGGTGGCCGGGTAGGCCAGCAAGAAGACGGTCAGCCATTTGAGCACCCGCGAGTAGGCGGCGTAGGAGCTGAAGCCCTCCAGCACGAGGACGGCCGCCGCGAAGGCGACCGTCAGCACGGCCGGCGGGACGGGCATGAGCAGGTTCGCGGCGGCCGCCATGGCGCCGAGGTCGGCCCCGATATTGACGGTGTTCGCGACCAGCGTGAGCGCGACCATCGCGTAGAGCACCGGCTTGCCGTAGTGGGCCCGGACGACCGCGGCTATGCCCTGGCCGTTCACCGCCCCGATCCGCGCGCACGCCTCCTGCACCGCGGTCATGAGGGGCAGCGTGAAGAGGGCGGTCCACAGCTGCCCGTAGCCGAACTGCGCCCCGGTCTGGACGTAGGTGGCGATCCCCGACGGGTCGTCGTCCGCGGCCCCGGTGACGATGCCGGGCCCGAGAGACTTGACCAGCTGGCCCATGCGCGTCCAGCCGTTGCGTGCGGCGGCGCCTCGGTCGATCCCGGGGATCGGCGCCGCGGCGGCCGAGGCGCTTCCTTCGATCGGGTTAGTGACAGACATGTGGATGCACCTCCTCGGAACATGGCTCGCCACGAAGCGGCCGCGCTTGCGCCGGGGTCCCCGGGCCGGGGCGGCGAGGGGCCTGCGGCCGGTCGCCTCCCTTTCCAACGGCACGCTCCCGTCTGCGCTTTGTGGGGCCCACCGGCTCCGCATCGTCGGCATCGGCGCGCGCCGCCGCGGCGGCCAGGATGGCGGCGTGCGCCTCCTCGACGGCGCCCCGGGCGACCACGAGGGCGGCGGCCGCGTATTCCTCCGCGCGCTCGGCCCGGTGCTGGAGCCGGCCGACGGTCCGGTCAGCCGTCTTGGCGTCCAGCGCGGCCTTCATCCGGGCGCGAGCCCGATCGATCTCGCGGCGGCGGGCTTCCACCGCGCCTTCCGCCCGGGCGCTTCTGCAGGCCCGCCCCGGCCCTGGAGCCGGCCGCCTGCGCGTCGGCGGCGGCGCGCTGCACCGACCACTTCAGGTGGATCAGGTTCTGGTCCACGCGGGCGGCGAATGCGGCCCGTTCGGTCGAATCGGCTGTCGCCATCGCTCTACTCCTCGTCTTGGCGCTCAGGCGGCGAGGGCGACGCCCAGGTAGGCCGCGTCGATCGCCAACGTGACCAGCGCCGGCAGGAAGCGCCGAGGCTCCTCGTGGACGCGGATGTGCTGGTAGACGGCGCCCAGCAGCAGGGGAGCCAGGCAGACCCCCGCGGCGACGCCGACAGGACGCCAGTACAGGCCGCCGAGCACGCCCACGGCCGCGGCCAGCTCGGCCACGCCGATCAGGCGGTAGCGGGCCCACTCGATCCCGAAGTGCGCGGCGGACGCCCGCATCCGTGGGTGACCGAGCAGTTTGGGCACGGCCGCGAGGAGCGAGATCGCGGCGAGCGCGGACGAAAGGGCGAGCAGCACGGGAAGACCTCCTGGGCGAGCGGCACGGGGCCGACTCGATTGCCGTGACCAAGTCGCTGCGTGCCGCCGCACGCTGGCAGGTTCCCTCGGATCGAATCTTCGGTATGCCGCGTCGCGTCGGCGGGATCAGTCGGTCGGTTCACGTGCTCAGCGTCGCCGGCGGGCGGGTGAGGCGGCCTCACCCTGATCGGATGAACGTCGTCCCCCGCGGCGGTGTCAGGCCGTCGACCCGATCCGCGTGGCCCCGCCGGCGCGCTTGACCGCCGGCGTGGGCGCGGCCTCGAGCCGTTCGGGTCCGCTGGCGCTGGACGAGGCGACGGACGGGCGGATCATTCCGAATGGGGCGACGACGGCTCACCCGCCGGCGCGGGACGCTCCAGACGGCAAACCGAAAGGGAGGTGACCCAGTGGCCTACCAGATCGGGACCGACGCTAGCTCGGTCCAGCTACGCTTGTTCTCACTCGCCAGGCTCGATCGGTTCGCGGTTAGGGCGCGCGGCGCCGACGCACTGCCGCCGTGGCAGCGGCGCCTCGTGAGGCACGCCGCGTTCTCGGCCTACCGCGACTGCGTTGCGCTCGGCCTCGCCGACGAGGCGCGCCAGGTGATCGCAGGCGACGTGCCGCCGGCCCCGCAGCTATTGGCGCACGGCTGAGCTACTTCGAGCCCGTCGGGGTCGCGTCCGCCTGCGGGGCGCCCTGTGATCCCGGCTCCCCACAGGGTGGGAGCGCTACCGACTCTCTGGGTGCCTGGCGTCGTGGATCACGGCCGCCATCTCCCGGACAGTGGAGGTCGCCACCTCGAGCCCTGCCAACAGGGCCTCGACTTCCTCCGGCAGGTCGGGGATGGGCTGCTGCGACCGTGCCCTGGCGAGGAGCAGATCGGCTTCGCCTACCAACAGCTGCAGCTGGTTGTTGAGCCGGTGGACCAGGGATGCCAGCGCGCGCAAGCTGGCCGCCGCGTCGTTCTCGTTCAGTGCACCACACCTAAGCTCCTGCCGCGGAGTGTCGGCGCTGCGTCGTGACGCGTCCGCGACGCGTGTGCCGCAGGTGTGCAACCTAGGTTGCCCGGTCCCCATCGGCCGGCCGCAGCGGCGACGGGGCGTCCGGGTCCCGGACTGCCCCAAGGCTCACCCGAATCGGGTGATGCGCCCTCATCCCCTGCCCGTGGACGCTTGGCTCGGAAACGCCGGTGCGGTGACCCAACGTCACAGGGGAGCCGGGCACGGCGAGGAGTCGATCAAAGGTAAGGAGCAGAGTTATGGACAAGATGCTGGTCGTGGTGTTCGACACCGAGCAACGGGCGTACACGGGCTACCGGGCCCTGAAGGACCTGGATGCCGAGGGCAGCATCGTGCTGTACGGGCAGGCCGTGGTCGCCAAGGACGCCGATGGGAAAGTGTCGGTCCGGGAGGCCGCGGACCAGGGCCCGCTCGGGACGGCCGTCGGCCTGGTCGTCGGCAGCCTGGTCGGGCTGGTCGGCGGGCCGGTCGGCGTGGCGGTCGGCGCGGCCGCCGGGACGATGGGCGGTGCCACGTACGACCTCGCGACCGCGGTCGTGGGGGACGACTTCCTGGACGAGACGGCGAGAAGCCTCGGGCCGGGCAAGTGGGCCGTCGTGGCCGAGGTCGACGAGGAGTGGGCCACGCCGCTCGACGCCCGCATGCAGGCGGTGGGCGGAACGGTCCTGCGCCGCGCGCGAGGCGAGGTCGTCGACGCGCAGATCGCCCGCGAGGACGCGGCGCTCGACGCCGAGATCGCGGCTCTCGAGACCGAGTACGAGCGGGCGACCGGGGAGGCCAAGGCCAAGCTGCGGACGAAGATCGACGCCGCCAGGGCCAGGCTCCAGAAGACGCGGGACGATGCCAGGACCCGCCTGGAAGCGGCACAGGTCGAGGCCGAGGCGAAGATCGCGGCGTTGAAGGCGCAGGCCGCCAGCGCCCAGACCGAGCGCAAGCAGCAGCTCGACAAGCGGGCGGCCGAGGTCCAGGCCGAGTACCGGGAGCGGCGGGTCAAGCTCGACCGCGCCCGGGAGCTCGCCCGGGAGGCGCTCGCGCGCAAGCCGGACGGCGGGACTGCCGAAGAGGGGCCCGCCGGCCCGTACGGTCTCATCGCGCAGGTCCGGGAGGGGATGTCGGTCGTCGACGCGGCCGGCAAGGAGATCGGCCGGGTGCGGATGGTCCAGATGGGCGACCCGGGTGCCGTGTCCACCGAGGGTCAGTACCAGGAGGTCGCACTCCTGAGGCCCAGCGAGCCCGACGTCCCCGGCGCGCTGCAGCCCGGCATGGTGCGCATGGGCTTCGTCAAGGTCGAGCGCGGCGGCCCGCCGCGGCCGGGCAAGCACGACCACTACGTCCGGGCCGACCAGATCGCGGCCGTCGCGGGTGGGCGCGTGACGCTGGCGGTCGCCGAGGCCAAGCTCGCCGACGGGCAGGAGCACTGAGCCCGCGCGCCTGATCGCGCGGCGGTCGGCTGATCCCCGACCGCCGCGCCCGAGTCGGACCGGCCGCCCTCCGGGTTGAGAGGACATCCCATGATCCCGTCCAGCGAGGCGGCGGTGGAGAGCCGCTCTGCCCCTTCCGGTCTCTCGGAAGCCGAGGCGCGGGCACGCCGGGCGCGCGGCCAGGGGAACACCGCGCCGCCGCGGACCGGGCGCTCCTACCGCGAGATCGTCGTCGAGAACGTCCTCACCTTCCCCAACGTCTCCCTCCTGCTGCTTGGCGTGGCCCTGGTCCTACTCGGGCGGCCGCTCGACGGCGTCGTCTCGGTGGGCATCATCTCGCTCAACGTGCTCGTGGGCGTCGTCCAGGAGGTCCGCGCCAAGCGCACGCTCGACCGGGTCGCGCTGCTGACCCGTCCGAAGGCGACCGTCGTCCGCGACGGCCAGGAACGCCCGGTGGCGCCCGAGGAGCTGGTCCTGGGGGACGTGCTCGTGGTGGACGCCGGGGACCAGGTCGTAGTCGACGGGCGGGTCACCGGCGACGGGCGGATGGCCGTGGACGAGTCCCAGCTCACCGGCGAGTCGGAGCTGGTCCCCAAGCAGGCCGGCGACCCCGTCTACTCCGGCAGCTTCTGCGCCACGGGCCGCGCCCACTACGTGGCCGAACACGTCGGCCCGGGCAGCCTGGCCGGGCAGCTGACAACCGGCGCCCGCGCCTTCCGCCGCGTCCAGACCCCGCTGCAGCGCGGAGTCGACCTGGTGATCCGGCTGCAACTCCTCATCGTGGGGTACGTCGAGTTCCTGCTGCTCGTCCGTTCACTGCTCACCGAGACGGACCTGGCCACGAGCGTCCAGAACGCGACCGTCGTCGCCGGGCTGGTGCCCAACGGCCTGTACCTGTCCATCTCGGTGGCGTACGCGCTCGCTGCCGTGCGCATCGTCCGCCAGGGCATCCTCGTCCAGCAGGGCAACGCCGTCGAATCGCTGAGCAACGTCGACACGCTCTGTCTGGACAAGACCGGGACGCTCACCGCCAACCGCTTGCGGGTCGAGGGGCTGTTCCCCGCATCCGCGGAGATCTCGACGACCGAGCTCGGCCGGATCCTCGGCGCCATGGCCGCGAGCGCGACCAGCCAGAACAAGACCACCGCGGCGATCGCCGCCGCATACCCGGCGCGCCCGCACCGCCTCGTCGGCGAGGTGCCCTTCTCCTCCGACCGCAAGTGGAGCGCCGTCGCCTTCGACGACGCCGACCCGGTCGACGGCCCACCGTTGCGGGGTGTCTACGTGCTCGGCGCGACGGAGATGCTGCGCCCGTACCTCGACGCGGGCTCGGACGGGGCGGCCTGGGGCGCGATCGACGCGCAGACCCGCGCCCTCACCGGTCAGGGTTTGCGGGTGCTCCTCCTCGCCCACGCGCCGACGCCGAGCCTGGACGGGAGCGGGGACCAGCCGCGCCCGCCGGCCGGCGCGGTCCCCCTGGGGCTCGTGAGCCTCGCCGACGAGCTGCGCCCCGAGGCCCGCGAGTCGCTGGCGGCGTTCAGCCGGGCGGGCGTGCGCCCCAAGATCATCTCCGGCGACGACCCGGAGACTGTCGCCGCGCTCGCCCGGCAGGCCGGTCTCGGTCCCGAGCTCGGCCTGGTCTCGGGCCCGCAGCTGCGGGGCATGGACGACGCCGCGCTCGGGGCAGCGGCCGCGTCCAACACGGTCTTCGGGCGTGTCAGCCCCCGGCAGAAGGAGCAGCTCGTCCGAGCCCTGCGGGGGCAGGGCGCGTATGTGGGCATGATCGGGGACGGCGTGAACGACGTCCTGTCGCTGAAGGCCGCGAACCTGGGCATCGCGATGCAGGGCGGCAGCCAGGCCGCGCGCGGGGTCGCCGACCTGGTGCTTCTCGACGACTCGTTCGCGTCGCTCGTTCCGGCTCTCACGGAGGGGCGGCGGGTGGTCAACGGGATGCTGCCCATCCTGCAGCTGTTCCTCACCCGGATCGGGACCGTGGGCATCGTCATCCTCTCGGCCCTCGTCGTGGGCGAGTTCCCGATCGTGCTCCGGCAGGCCTCGCTGGTGGCGCTGTGGAGCGTCGGCGTGCCGAGCGTGTTCCTCGCGCTGTGGGCGCAGGCCGCGCCGGTGTCCAAAGAGGGCATCGGGCGGCGCGTGGCCCAGTTCGTCTTCCCGCAGGTGCTCCTGTCCGGGGGGATCGCGCTGCTGCTCTTCTACGGGACGCTGCTGCTCGGACCCGCCCACGCGGGGATGCTCGGGCGCCACCTGCCGGAAGCCGCGCTGAGGTCGCTCTACGCGGCGGGGCTGCCGGTGGCGCAGACGGCGGTCGCCACCTTCCTGGTCTTGTCCGGCCTGCTCCTGGTCGTCTTCGCGGTGCCGCCGTCGCCCTGGTGGGTCGCGGTCGAACAGGAGAACGGCGACCGGCGGCCGGCCCTGCTCGCGGTTGCTCTGGCCGCCGCGTTCGCCGTCGTGTGCGCGGTGCCGCCCCTGGCGTCGCTGTTCGCGCTGTCCCCGCTCGGCCCGGCGGAGATCGCCCTGGTCGGGGGCGCGCTCGCCGTCTGGGTGGTGCTCGTGCGTTCGGGCTGGCGGAGCCACTGGATCTCCCGCTTCCTCGGCCTCGACTGAGGGCTCCTCGCCGCGGCTCCGTCGACCGCCGGCACGCCGATGACGGATGCGCCCGCTTTACCCGAGGAGTAACGCGAACAGCATCCCGGCCGACGAGGCCGGCGTCCGGACGAACGTCGCCCAGATCGGTCCCGTCGACCACCGCCCGCTGCGGAGGCGATCCACGATCTGCCCGTCTGGGTGTCGGCCGCGATCCCGGATGGATCGTCGTCGGCTGCGCGGGTGATCAGCCCGGCTCCAGCCTCGTGACAGGCAGGGAGTCGCAGCGCGACTGCACGTGCGCGCGCGCCATCGCCGCTCTCTTACCCGGTACGTGCGCCGTCGGGCGGCGCCGACGACGATCGGCCGACCGGCAGCGGCACACGAGTCTGTGTGGACGGGTCAGCCGGGTCGGGAAGCCGCGTGCCGTAGGAGGCGAGCCCTTCGACCTCGGCGAAGAGGCGCTCGGTGTCGAGCAGCCGCACCTGTCCACGCTCCGGCGCGAGGATGCCTTCGAGGCGCAGGTCGTCGAGCGCGCGCGTGACGACCTGACGGGCCGTACCAACCGCGTCGGCCAGCTCCTGCTGCGTCAGGTGGACGATGGGCGATTCGCCCCCTCGCGCGACGGTCGCCACGTCGAGGAGGTGCCGCGCCAGGCGCTGGCGCACGGTGCCGAACGCGACGTCCGCGACCTCCGCCAGCAGCGCCTGCGCGTCGCGCGAGGCCTGGTCGCCGAGGAGGCCGGCGACGCGCGCGTCGCCGCGCGCCAATGCCCGGACGGATGCGACGTCGAAGAAGAGCAGGCGGGTCGACGAGAGCGCCTGGACCCCCAGCTGCACCCGCAGCGGTGGGCCGCCCGTGCCGAGCAGCGTCACGCCCATGACGTCCCCGCGCCGGGCGTAGCGGACGGTGACCTCGCGGGTGCCGGCCGGCTCGGCGAGGTACACGCGCACCAACCCGTCGACGATCAGGGCAAGGCGGGGTGGGTCCCCGGACCGGTACAGGACGCTCGACTTCGGGACGTCGACGACGATCGAGCGCTCCAGGAGGGACGCGAGCGCCGGCTCCGGCACCTCGGCCAGGAAGCTCGACCGCACCGCGCGCTCGATTAGCCCCTCCACCGACGTACTCCCCGGTCCATCCTCACCCGCTCCGTCGACCAGCCGCGCGTGTCTCGGCGCACGGCTAGAGCGCGAGGCGCGCCCCGAGCTGCTCGACCAGGGCCAGCGAGTCCTGCTCGAACCAGTGCTCGGCAATCTTGCCGTCCCTCAGTTGCACCATATGGATGGTGCCGACGTCGAAGTGCCGTCCTCGTGCGGCAGCCCGTGGTACTCGGTTCCCTGCGTTCCGGCCAGTCGGCCACGCACGACCACCCGGTCGGCTTCGGCGACGACGTCCGCGATCGTCACGCGCACGTCGGGGAACGCCCGAAACAGGGCCCGCAGCCGTTCCTTGGCTCCAGCCAGACCCCCCGCCTTCGTCGTCCGACTACATCCGATGGGGAACCGCGTCGACGGCGAAATACGCGTCCAGGACGTTCTCGTCGCGGCGGCGGAACACCTCTTCGATGGCCTGGCACACGAATGCCTTGTTTGCTGTCAGGGACACGACACACCTCCTCGAATTCAGACATGCAGCGCGGTCGGCCGAACGAGTAACGCCGGGATCTCGAGGCTGCGCAGCACCCGGGTCGCCCGGCGGCCGAGCGTGCCGGCGACCGGGTCGCGGTGGGTGTGCGTCGCCATAGCGATCGCGTGGGCGCCCCACGCCCGCGCCGCCGCGACGATCGCGGCCTCGGGCTCCCCGAGCTCGGCGTCGACGTCGACGGCCCGCACCCGTCCGCGGATGCGCGCGGCAGCGTCCTCGAGGTACTCCTCGACGGCCTCGACGGCGGGGTCGGCCTCGGCGGACGGCATCGGGACCACAGCCGCCGAGGCCGTCGCCTCGCCGCCACCGGCCGCGACCACGGCCGACGGCGGGGTGGGCGCCGCCACCCGCAGCAGACGGACCTCGGCGCCGCCGGCCGCGGCAAGGGCCGCGGCCGGCTCCAGGGCCGCCTCCGACAGGTCGGTCCCGTCCAGCGGGACGAGCACCCGGCGCGGCCCGCGTGCCAGCTCGGCGGCGGTCCACGGCGGCGTGTAGGGAGGCACGAGCAGCACCGGCGTGCCGGCCTGCCGGAGGACGCCGTCCGCCACGCTGCCGAAGAGCCACCGGCCGAGCCCGGTGCGGCCATGGGTGGCCATCACGACCAGGTCGGCGCCGAGCGCGTCGGCCGCCATCACGATCTCGCCGGCGGGGTCGCCGACGTAGACGTGCGTGCCCACGGAGAGGCCCTCCGACCGGAGCCTCGCCGCCACCGCTTCCGGGCTCCACTCCTGCATGTCGTACGTGGAATCGTCCGGCGCGAACCGCTTCTCGTCGCCGTCCGTCTCCTGCGCGGCGACGTCGGCCGTCACGGTGACCAGCTCGAGCCGCGCCCCGGCGCCCCTGGCGATCGTCGTCGCGTAGGGCAGCGCGCCGAAGGCGAACTGCGAGCCGTCGAGCGGAAGCAGGATCGAGCGGATCATCGTCATCTCCTTTGGGTGCGTCGCGTGACAGGCGGCGGTCATCGGTCATCGCGGGAGCGACCGAGGAGGCGCACCAGCGCCGTGAACAGGTTCAGCGCGTCGAGGTAGACGGCCACGGCGAGCATCACCGCGTCGCCGTCGGACGCGTCCAAACGGCTGGCCGCGCGCTGCAGGTCGACCGCCAGGAAGCCCGTGAAGACCAGGACCGCGGCGGCGGAGACCATCGTGTCGACGGCCGGCGAGCTGACGAACCAGCCGATCAACGACGTCACGATCATGCCCAGCAGGGCGACGGTCAGCCCGCCGCCCAGCCCGCTCAGGTCGCGTCCCGTCGTGGCGCCGTACAGCCCGGCGGCCAGGCACACGAAGGCCGTCGCGGCCGCGGCCAGGACGACCACGTCGCCGAGCCCCTCCGCGACGTACGCGTCGACGAGCGGCCCGAGCAGCAGGCCCTCGCAGGTCGCGAAGGCGTACAGCACGATCAGGTTCAGGGGACTCTGCTCCCTCACCGCGTAGAGGAGGAAGAGCAGGACGAACGTCCCGACCGCGGCCGCCAGGATCGCCCCGGCGCCGAGCTGCCGTCCGACGACAGCCCCACCCGCGGTGAACAGGAAGGAGACGCCGACCAGCCCGAGCGTCTGGCCGAGCAGCGTCGACCTTTCGCCCGGGGCGGATCGCTCCGGCACGTTGACCGGACCGAAGCCAGCGTTCGAATTGAACATCAGCGCTACCTCATTTCTGGGCCGTCGCCCGCGATTGCGAGCGCGGCGTTCGGAGACATCACGGCGACCGGGCAGGGTCCGAAGCGCACCACCCGCTCGGTGGTGCCGCCGAACAACCTGTCCAGCACGCCGCCGCGCCCGTGCGTCGCCATGACGACCAGGCTGGCGTGCCGCGTGCGGGCCAGCTCGGCGATGGCGTCGGCCGCCTGGCCGATCTTCACCGCCATGTCGACCGCGACGCCATCGCCGAGCGCGGCCGCTCGGCTGGCCAGGTAGGCCGTCGCTGCCTCACGTTCCGCGTCCACGAGCAGCGCCACGTCCAGGTCGGCGCCCGAGACGTTGGCCGAGGTGGCGTCGACGACTGGCACCGGGACCACCTGGAGCAGCAGGAGCCGCCCGCCCGACAGCTCAGCCAGGCGGCGAGCCGGCGGCAGGGCCGTCTCAGCAAGGGCCGACCCATCGAGCGGCACGAGGATGGTCGGCGTCCCGTCCGGGGGCTGGAGGGCGGCGCCGTCTTCTTGGGCGCGCACGAGCACGACCGGGATGGAGCTGCGCCGCACGACCGCCTCGGCGACGCTGCCGTGCAGCCAGCGCCCGAGGCCGCCCCGACCGTGGGTAGCCATCACGATCAGGCGCACCCCCCGGGCTTGGGCGAAACGGACGATGCCCTCGGCGGGCTCGTCGACCACGGCCATCGCCTCGGCCGGGATGCCCACGGCGCGGAGAACGCGCGCCACGGCGTTGGCCGCCGTCTGCGCGGCCGGGAGACCGCGCTCGCCGCCACGACTCTCGGGCGGCTCGCCCGGGTCGACGGCGGCGACGGAGAGGACCTCGACGGTCGCCCGGGTGACGCGTGCGAGCGCCGCCGCGACCGGCACGGCGCGCTCCGCCGACGGCGAGCCGTCGGTCGCCACCAGGATCCGCGTCGTCATCTCGGTACCTCCGTCGCCGCCCTGGCCCGGCGCGTCCTACGTCGCCGAGTGCGCCGCGGTCGGCTGGCCGATCGAGCGCACCTTGAAGCCAAGGGCGATCAGGGCCACGCCGAACACGACAGCGTACGCGCCGATGATCCAGACCACCGTCAGCAGGCCGGCGGCGGGCTGTACGGCCAGTAGCACGCCGAACACGATCGACGCGATCCCACCGAGCGCGAGCATCCACTCGCCGTCGATGACCTTGCGCAGCTCGATCGCCGCGGCGATCTCGAGCACGCCGGTCAGTACCGCCCAGGCCGAGATGACGTACAGCAGCGCCACCGCCGTGATGCCGGGGTACACGAGCGTCCCGATCCCGGCGAGCACGCCGACGATTCCCTCGAGGGCGAGCACCCAGCGGGAGCCGGCGTCGCCCGCGAACGCGTGGTAGATGGCGAGGACGCCGTCGACGAAGGCGTAGGCGCCGAACAGGAGCACCAGCGCCCCCAGCGTGATGCCGGGCAAGGCGAACGCCAGAACGCCGAACAGCACGGCGAACGCGCCGCGCAAGGCCAGGACCCACCAGTTCCGCGAAAACAGCTTGAGCATTTGATCCACCTCTTCTTGCGTGATCGCCGCCGTCGGGTCTTCGCCCGCAGCGGTGTCGATTGGGAGGCTCACCGCCGGTCGGGTGAGCCGTCGTCCCCCGATTCGGGTGATCGGTGCCCGTTGGCGCGGCTCGGCGGCACGCGACGGACCTCGAGCAGCTCGAGGCCGAGCCCCTCGATCTGGGCCAGCACGCCGTGCAGCGCCGCCTGGTCCGGCAGCGTGCCGCCGAGCACGGTCTCGCCGCCGTGCGCCTGGGCGTGGAGGCCCGGGAACGCCTCGAGCAGGGTCTCGCCCAGCTGCCCGCGGACGCGGATCCGGTAGTTCGTAGAGGTTGTCTGTTCGTTCACGGTTCGAGCGTCGCTCGCGCCTGGGTGAGGACGCATCATCCGAATCGGGTGACCCGGTGCGCGGGTGACCCGGGCGACCCGGGCTGCACACGGCTGGTACCTGGGTCGCCGTCGCGCCGAGGACTGTAGCGGACACCGCGACGGCAGCAGACGCGTGGCGCCGGGTTCGGCGCTGCGCGGCGCGCGGCAAGCGGCGGCTTCGACGCTGCCCGGGCGACGCCGCAGCAGGGGGGCGTCGCGTGCCGGTGCCGCTACCGCGGTCCGCGAGTACGCACGTGCCACGCCAGGGCCTGACGCCAGCCGACGACGCCTGCGTGCGTGGAGCCGCTTACGCGAGCCGCTGCCCGTCGTTCCGGGGCGCGACCGCGAAGCGCACGTCGGCCGGCGCGTAGTCGGCGGGCGGTCGCCACGCGGGTGGCGGGGCGACGAACGCGTCGTCGCGGTACGCGGGCAAGCGCAGCACCTCTTCGACGCTTATCCGTAGGAAGAGCGCCGCGGGCGTCTCGCGGTCGACGAGTGCCACCGGCACGAGCTTCCGCAGGGTCGCCGGCGGGTACTCCTCCGGCTCGCGGCCCGGGCTCTGGACCGGGACCCGACCCGCCACGACCAGGTGCGTCACGCGGCGGAACCGCGGGTCGACGACCACCGCCTCGACGCGGCCGACCTCGCCGTCGGTCGCTTCGACGGGCGTGCCGATCGCTGGCAGGCGGGTCGGTCCGTCCGGCCCGACGTCGCCGGGCAGGTGGCCCACGACGGCGCGCACGCCCGGCACTCCCGCGGCGATCTCCTCGGCCACGGCCGCCGCGGCGGTGCTGGCCTGGCCGGAGAGGTGCACGACGCCCTCGTCGGCCTGGACGCGGAGCACCAGAGGGGCCGTCTGACCGTCGCGCGCCAGCGCCTGGGCGATCGCCACCGCCAGCTCGTCGTCGGCGACCAGCTCGTCGTGGAGGGGCGCTCCCGGGACGGCCCGGCGCATGGCCGCCTCGGCGCGCTCCCGGTGCGCCGCGCTGACCACATGCCCGTGCAGGGTCACGGCTCCGCCGCTCACCTCGACGCGCAGGGTTGCGGCGTCGATACGTTGCAGCACCTCGTCGTCCAGCAGGGCCGCTCGCACCGCCTCTGTCGTGCCGGTGTCGGTCGGCGTCGGCTCGGTGATCGCCGTGTCCATCGTCTGGTCCATCATGCCTCCCGGAAGAGGTCCGCTCCAGAAGCTGGGCAACGGACCCAGCCTGGTCGACCACGCCCCAACCGTCCGCTGCTTGAGGATGAGGACGCGTCACCCGATTCGGGTGAACGATCGGCCCTGGCGGCCGAGGTAGGCCTCGACCTCGGCGCGGGCGGCTTGCACCCGCAGGCTCGCGTGGTCGTCGTCCCATCCGAGCCACTCGGCCGGGACGCGCAGCTCGTGGGCCGGGTCGCCGCCCGGGCGGACCCAGACCGCAGTCATCTCGGCCGTGGCCGGGTCCAGCTCGACCCGCTCCACGCGGCCGATCTCGCCGTCCGAGCCGAGCACCCGCGCGCCCGGCGTCACGTCGTGCTGCGTCGGTCCCAGGTGTTTGCGCTGCACCACGGGCACGTAGACCGGGCCGGTCGGGAACGGGGCGAACGCCGTCCACGTCGGCGGTGGCGTGAGGTACTGGTCGTAGGCGAAGTCGGGCAGTTGGTCGAGCTCACGGGACGTCAAGCGTAGGACGACGGCGTCCTCGTCGAGGCGGCCGACGAAGTCGATCGGCACGAGGATGTCCCGCGCCAGGGGGCCACGGCCGAGCACCACGACGCCGACGACCGCGCGTTGGTCGAGGTCGAGCACGATACGGTGCACCTCCCCGACGTGATGGCTGTCGCCGGTACGCACGGGCGCGCGGACCCGGATGGACGCGGGGGTCGACCCGGCCAGCGTGCCGGGCCCGAGAAGGATCAGAGGAACCGTTGCCTGCTCGAGCGCCGCGGTCGCCGTGCTGCCCAGGACGGCGCGGGCGAGACCGCCTCGCCCGTGCGTCGACATCACGATAGCATCCACGTCGTCCTCCAACGCCGCCCGCGCGATCGCCGCCGATGCCGCCCCGACCGCGGTGCGCGTGGACACGCGCTGGCCGGGTAGCGCCGACCTCACGCGCGCGGCGGTTCGGCGCAGGTACGCGCGCGCGCCACGTACGGCCACCTCCGCGCTGTCCGAGCGCAGATCGCCCGCGTCGACGGCGCGCAGCAGCACCAACTCCACCCGCATAAGAGCGGAGAGGCGCACGGCGGACCCGAGGGCCCGTTCGGCGAGCGGCGAGCCGTCCAGCGGCACGAGCACCCGGCCGGACCGCCCAGCGGCGGGCGGTGGCCGCGTCCAGTCCGGAGGAACGACCAGGACCGGCGCCGGGGCCGCCCGAACCACCGCGTCGGTGACGCTATCGTTCAGCCAGCGGTCGATCGCGTTCCGCTTCGTCGTCGCCATCGCGATGATGTCGGGGTGCCACGCGCGGGCGGCGTCCAGGATGGCGGTGACGGCGTCGACACCCTCGACGACGCTCCACTCGACCGCCGCAAAACCGGCGTCCTGCAAGTCCCGCGCGTGCCGCGCGAGGCTGTCCACGCCGGCCTCGGCTTCGACGCCGCTGGCCCGGACGAGCTTGATCTGCCCCCCGGTAGCTGCCGCCAGATCGAGCGCGTAGACCAGCGCACGCTGGGACTGGTCCGACTCGTCCAGCGGCGCCAAGACCCGCAATCCGGCGGATGGGGCAGCGGACCGAGGCTCCCGCGCGGGCTGACGCGAGCGAGGCATGACGTGCTCCTTCGCGCGTGCGGGCCAGCCTCGGGGGAGGATGGGCACACGGCACGCGCCCTCCGTGTGCCCGAGGACTTCGGGCTTGCCCCGACGACCGGTGTCAGCTGGCGGCCGCGACGGCGGCTTTCGCCTCGTTCGCTTCGCGGCGCGCCTCGATGGCCTCCAGCGCCGCCGCGCGGGCTTCCTGCTGGGCGAGCTCGACGACGGCCATCGCCGCGTCCGCGTACTCCTCGGCGGCCTCGGCGCGCGCCTCAAGCCGCTCGACCTGCCGCTTCTGCTTCCACTCCGCGATCTTGGCGTCGGTCTCCTGCTTGCGCGCCGCCAGGCCCGCCTGCATCCGGCCGACTGCGGCCGCCATCTTCTTCTGGAATGCCTCGCGCGTGGCCACCGCCTCGTCGCGGCTCGCCTTCAGGTTCGCCTGCGCCCTGCTACGTGCCGCCTCCATCTCCTTCTGGGTCTGGACGATCGACGCCTCCAGCCGGGTGAGCTGCTCGTGCTGCCGCGTGAAGAACTCGTGCGTGCTTGGCATCTTGTTCCGTGCTCCTCTCTTGCGCCGCTCTGCGGCGACTGGTCAAGCATCGGCGGCGGGAGGATGAGGGCGCGTCACCCGATTCGGGTGAACGACTGGGACTTGGGTTGTCCCGCCAATTGGGCGTGTGCGGAGACCCGGCCTCGGCTTGACGCGCCCGGGGCATCCGCTTCACACAGGAACCACCGAGATGGGCGGCGTGACGACCGCAGCGCCGCCTCTGCGCTTTGGCCGGATGGCGAGCGTATGGCGCGGTTCTAGCCGGACAACCTCTTAGTGGCGGCGGGCGGACGGGCCCAGCAGGCCCAGCGCGCGGGCGCGCTCGACCGCCTCGGTGCGGCGGTGGACGCCGAGCTTGGCGTAGATGTGGCGCATGTGCGTCTTGACGGTGTTCTCCGAGACGTAGAGCTCGGCGCCGATCTCCGGCGCGGACAGGTTGCTCGGCAGGTACCCGAGCACGCGCCGCTCGCTCTCGCTCAGCTCCTCGACCGGCTCGTCCGGATCGCGGTCTTTGACGCGCGGCGAAAACCCGGCCAGCACGTCCAGGACGTCCGAGAGGAACGCGGCGTGGGCGGTGCTGTGACGCGGGTGCCGCTCCAGGAGCTCCCGCGCGGGCGTCACCAGGAACGGGAACACGAGCGCGTCCGGCTCGGCCAGGCCGAGCGCGCGCTCGAGGGCGGATTCCGTGCCCCGCGCGTCGCCGAGCCGGTGGCGCGCGGCCGCCTCCAGGAGGAGCGCCTGGACGACCGTGGCGTCGCCGACCACGGGGGCGGAGCCGTCCAGGACCGGTGCGAGGGCCGCGACCGCCGCGCGGGCGTCTCCCTCGGCCAGGTGCAGCGAAGCGAGCGCGGCGCGCGCCTCGCCGCGCTCCCGCTGCATCTCCGGCATCCCGTCCAGGGTGGCACGGGCGCCGGCCGCGTCGCCCAGCCGCAGCTGCGTCTGCACTAGGAGCTGGCGCACCTGGACGGCCAGCATGTGCTCTCCCACGAGCAGCGCCACGAGCCCATCGGCCCGACCGAGGGCGGCGAGCGCATGCTCGAGACGTCCGCGGCCGGCGTGGACCAGCCCCCGCGCGAGGTGCACCAGGAGCCCGGCGGTCGGCATCGCCTCGGGCCGCAGCGCCTGCTCGGCGCGGTCGAGCCAGCGCTCCGCCTCGTCGAAGCGGCCCTGCCAGGCGTCGTAGGCGCCCATCCGCGCCAGCGCCACGCCGACGATCTGGTTCGTCCCCCAACCCAGCGCGTCGGCTCGCGCGATCGCCTCGGCGCACCGCTGCCGCCCCGCGCCGATCGCGGCGCCCATCGCCAGGTGGGACAGGCAGCCGATCTCGACGTAGGGCCGGCCGATGCGTCGCGCCAGCACGCGGCCTTCGTCCAGGTGGCGGTCGGCCTCCGCGTACCGGCCCGGCCACGCCTCGACCATGCCGAGCACCATCAGCGCCATCGCCCGGACGTCGTTGCCGAGGCCGATCTCGCCCGGGCGGGACGGCTCGGCGAGCGCGAGCAGCGGACCCGCGTCGCTCCGGGCCGAGTCCAGGTCACCCCGCCGCAGGTCGAGCGCCAGGCGGAAGATGCCCAGCGTCGCGTCGAAGCGAGCCCGCCGGTCCTCGGGCACCGCGCCGCCGCGGTGCTCGGCGTAGGCGACGGCCGCGGCCAGCTCGTTCATGGACCCTCCTGCGACCCGGTCGGCCACGAGCGCCGGCCCCAGCTCCGGATCGGCGGCTGCCTCGGGCGGGAAGGCCGCCAGCAGCACGCCGATGGTCGCCTCCTGGCCGTCGAGCCACAGGCTGATCACGTTGTCGGCGAGCAGCCGGGCGGCGTGACCCCAGTCCCGCGCGGCCTGGGCGTGACGGACCGCCTCGACGACCTCCCCGTGCTCCGCGTACCAGTCGGCCGCGAGGCGGTGCATCGCCGGGACAGTGTCCGGCTCGGTTCGCCGCAGCTCCAGGCGTAGGAGATCGGCGAAGAGGCCGTGGTAGCGGAACCAGGTGCGCCCGGCGTCGAGTGCGGTGACGAAGGCGTTCGTCTCCTCGAGCGACTGCAGGATCCGCTCCGAGCCGCTGTCCCCGACCAGGAGGTCGGCCAGCACACCGTTCACCCGCTCGAGCACGGAGGTGCGCAGCAGCAGGCGACGCACGTCGGCGGGCTGGCGCTCCAACACCTCCGCCAGCAGGTACTCGGCGACGGTGCGCTCGCTGCCCGAGAACTCAGCGACGAACCGCTCCGGCGCGGGGTGCCGGGCGAGCGCGAGCGCTGCCAGCCGCAGCCCGGCCGCCCACCCCTCGGTGCGCGTATGCAACAGCCCGACGCCCTCGTCCGTCAGCGCGACCCCCGAGTCCGCCAGCAGCTCGCGCGTTTCCTCGGGCGTGAAGCGGAGGTCGGCGGCCCGGACCTCGGCCAGCTCGCCCGCCAGGCGCAGCCGGTGCAGCCCGAGCTGCGGGTCGTGGCGCGTCGCCAGCACGACGCGGAGGAGGCGCGGCCGCCGCGCGAGCAGCACTTCGAGCTGCGCGAGCGCCTCGGGCGAGCGCAGTTCGTGCAGGTCGTCGACGACGAGCACGACCGGTTCCTCCAGCATGCACAGCTCGGACAGTAGCCGCGCCACGAGCGCGTCCCCGTCGAACTGCGGCGTCGGCGCGAGCTGCTCCACGAACGCCTCCGGGCCGAGCGCGGCGCGCAGCTCGCGGACGACCGCGAGCCAGAAGCGCTGGGCATCCTGCTCGTCGCGCTCGACCGTGACCCACGCCGCGCGGTCGCCCAGGCCGGCCTGCGCGATCCACGATCGCAGCAGGACCGTCTTGCCGCTGCCGGGCGGCGCCGAGACCAGCGTCACGCCGGCCGGGTCGCCGGCCGACAGCAGCGCGAAGAGCGCCTCCCGCGGCACCACGGGTTGCGGGCGGGGGGTGCGCGCCCCGTCACCGCGGATCGCCGGGTCTGGGCCCACCGCGACGCCCTCGGCAGTCGACTCGCTCGCACTCCATTATGCCCACCCGAGGCAAGAGGCGCAGCGGCCGTCTCGACGCTGATCACCCGAATCGTGCGAAGCCGCCTCACCCCACGCGGTGGGACTCTTCGGACGGAGGCCCCCGATGGATGGATTCACCCCGTTCGCGTGGCCGCAGCACGTCGCGCTGCCCTGGGAGACGCTGATCCTCGGCGCGGTCGTTTGGCTCGGGCTGCTCGTCGGGCTGGCCGTGGTCGACGCCGTGCTGTGCGCCACGGCGGTCCCTTCGGACGAAACCACGAGCCGAGTGCGCAGGGCCGTCGGGAGGAGACGATGGAGAAGACGAGCTTGCCGCCCGGCCGTGGAAGGACGCTTCGCATGAGCGCACTGACGGAGCCAGTCGGCGAGGGGCGGGTGGGCGGTGTGTCGGAGGCGGCGGCCGGCCGTGTGATCGGCCGTGGCGTCCTGATGCTCGTCGCAGCCGTGATTGGCGTCGTGCTGTTCGTCCATCTCGGACCGGTGCTGGTTCGCCTGTTCGTCGCCGCGATCGTCGCGGCGGCGATGACGCCCCCGATCGATGCCGCGGCGGCGGGGCTGGCCCGGTGGCGCTGGGCGCCGCCGCGGGCGGCGGTCGCGGTGGCGCTGTACCTGCTCGTGGTGCTGCTCGCGGCGGCTCTTGCGGCGCGGGTGTTCGGCCCGGTCGTCGCCGAGACCAGCACGTTCGTCGAGCGTCTACCCGACTACGCCGGGGAGGCGGCCGACTGGTACCACCGGACCCTGGCGACGCCGGGCCCGCTCCGCGAGCTGCTCGGCGGACCCGACGTCGGCCAGCCGCTCGGCGCGCTCGCCCAGCAGGTACCCGGGGTCGCCGACCAGGCGCTCGCGCTCGTCCAGCATATCGTCGGCGCGGCGTTCGGCGTCCTGAGCGCAGTGACGGTCTTCCTCCTCGCGCTCTACCTCACCATCGACGCACCGCGCATCCGCGACTACCTCATCGTGTTCGTGCCGGCCGAGCGCCGCGCGACCGTGGTCCGGCTGAGCGGCGAGGCCGCCCAGCGGCTGGGCGGCTGGGCGCGGGGCCAAGTGCTCTTGTGCGCGACCATCGGCGCCATGTCCTGGCTGGGGCTGACCGCGCTCGGCATCCCCTACGCGCTGATGCTCGCGCTGGTGGCCGCCGCGCTTGAGGCCGTGCCGACGGTCGGGCCGATCCTGTCGGCCGTCCCGGCCGCGAGCGTGGCGCTGACGGTGTCGCCCTGGCACGGCGCGGCGGCGCTCGTGCTCTACTTCGCGATCCAGCAGCTCGAGGCCTACCTGATCGTCCCGCGGGTGATGTCCCGGGCGGTGTCGCTGTCGCCCCTGGTCGTGCTCGTCGCCATGGTGGCCGGCGCGGAGCTGCTCGGCCCGTCGGGCGCGGTGCTGGCGGTGCCGCTCGCCGCGACGCTGGCCGTGGTGGTCGACGAAGTGCGGCGGGGACGCCTGCCACCCGCCAAGACGGCGGGTCGGCCGGAGGAACGGGCAGGCGAGCCGGACCCACCAGCTGGTTCGGACGGCCGGCCCCCTGGCAGGAAGCCCAGGATCTTCCCTGACCCGGCGACTGCCGCCGCGTCAGCGAGGGAGGACCGGGTCGGCATCCTTGGGCCCAGGCCGACCAGTACAGGGAGGGCTCGGTGACCCCCGTGCGCACTCGCCACGCGTCGACGGTCTGCGCCGACGGCACGCGAACCTCCGCTGTCGGCCGCTCCGGCGCCAGTCCCCAGCCGGTCCCTCAGGCCTCGTTGCCTCCTGTTGATCAAGGGGTGCTCAGCCGTGCCGACTCGCGGCGGCTCTGTGGAGCGACGCGCGGCGTCAGGTGCGTACAGACGGCCGCCCGCGCGGCTTGGGGCCGGCTCGGCGTGCCGGCATGTCGCGGCAGACCCGGCGGACGGCCCATGGCGAGAGGCCGAAGGCCGCCGCAATCGTGGGCCAGGGACACCGCGCGCGGCTAGCGCCCTGATACGGGTGTTCCTCGTTGCGAGGTCGGTCGGTATACCGGCGGCGCGCATCCCCTGGCGCACCGCCTCGTGCGAGACACCGAGCTGCCGCGCCTTCGTGCGGAGGCTGCCACGCAGATCGGCCGCGGTCGATCCGGCAGGGATCGCCGCGTCGGCGCGCAGGGCTGGTAACATCCCGCCGGACCGGACGACGCAGGGCTGGTAGCCGAGACCGAGGCCGGGCGTGTAGCGGATGCGGTACCGAATCCCGTCGCTTCCGCTCTCTTGCGTGCCTGCCTGCACCGAGGCAGGCTGAGGGGGGGCCCCGGCGTCGCCGGGGCTTTCCTCGTTCCCGGCGTCGACTGTGCCTTGCGTGGTCGTCCGGCGTACGGGGGCTTGAACGGCCG
>DASRFH010000112.1:0-8142 GCA_035651675.1 Chloroflexota bacterium
CCTGGCGCGGCTCGCCGAGCGTGAGAGGTCGCCGTCGACGGCGCGCAACTTCGACCGACAGGCGCTCGCGCAGCTCTCGGCCGCCGCCGCGCCGGCGCGCCGAGCGCAGGCGCTCCGCCGCCGCGCGGAAGCGCTCGCCGCGGGCGGCCATGCGGCGAGCGCCGCCGAGCTGCTCACCGCCGCCGCGGAGCTCGCCGCGCTCGCCCGCGCCGCCGCGCTGCGCGCCGAGGCCGCTGCCCGGCTAGCGGACGCCCCACCCCCCGCTGCGGAGCCCAGCACGCACTTCCGCGAGGCGGACGACCAGGTTGCCCACCGCTCCGTCAGGCGGGACCGACACTCATGATCGACTCCATCCTGCCGGCGGAGGGGAGACCCGGGTCGGCGGCCACGCGAGGACGCCAGCCGACCTATACTCGGCCGGCACTATGCCCGACGACGCCGCGGCGCTCCGTGCCTGGTTCGAGGCGCTCCAGGAATGCGTCCAGCGCGTCGACTTCGAGGGCGGTCGGCGGCTCTTCGCCGAGGACGCCATCGGCTTCGGGACGAAGGCCAGCCTAGCCGTTGGCCGCGACACGCTCGAGGCCAACCAGTGGCGCGGCATCTGGCCGAACATCCGCGACTTCCGCTTCGACTTCGACGAGCTGCGCTGGGGCGCGAGCGGCGACCAGGCGTGGGCCATCACGACGTGGCGCTCGACCGGCTTCGACCGCGACGGCAAGCCGTTCGACCGACCGGGCCGCGCGACGGTCCTCTTCCGCCGCGAGACCGGCCGCTGGCTCGCGATCCACAGCCACTTCTCGCTCTACCCGGGCACGCCGCCCACGACGCACGGACCGACCAGGGCCTGAGCCACACCGGCTCAGAACAGGCGGCGCGGCACCCGGAGCGGCTTCGCGACGCGGCTGCGCGTCGAGTCGTTGGCGATCGGCCAGCCGGCCAGCGTGTTGATGGCGCCGCGGATCGCCGACTCGTTACCGCCGTGGTGGTCGTCCCACTCGATGCGCGTGATCGTCGCCTGCTCCGGCCTGGGGGAACCCCAGACCATCGTGAACGACCCGATCGGCGCGATCCCCATGCCCATCATCGCGTTGCGCGGCGGCCAGACCTGAATCGTCGTGCGCGAGGCGCCGCCGACGACGCCGGCCCGCTGGTGCCACCGCTCCTCCGCCCGCTCGCACAGGAGCCGCGCCGTCGCGACGGGGATCACGATCCGGACGTCGGTTCCTTTGCGGATCTCCAGCACGGCGGCCTCCTCGAAGCGCTTGGATGGTAGCCTTATGTCTCGACACCGAACGTATCAATTGCGTTGCAAGGCGGCTGTGACTCGCACGGCGGTGCTCCGCGCTGTCCTCTCGCTGCTCATCGCATGCTCGGTCGCGTTGCCCGGGCCGGTAGCGGCGGCCGCGGCGTTCCAGACGGGGCTGGCTGTGTGGCGGGCGGCCGACCGCGGTTTCGCCGACTGGGAGCGCGCCGGCGTCGCCCTGCGCCCGGACGGCCGCCTCGAGCTCGCCGATGCGGACGGCGAGGCGACGAGCCCGGAGACGGCAACCTCATTCGGCGCGATCGAGGCGATCCCCTCGTGGAACGTGGACACGCCACCGGGTGGATGGGCGGAGGTCTTCCTGCGAGCACGCGTCCACGGCCACTGGACGGCGTGGTACGCGCTCGGCGTGTGGGCACCGGACGACGCGGTGGTCCGGCGCCACTCGGTCGCCAGGCAGCGGGACGACGACGGCCAGGTGCTGACCGACACGCTACGGCTCAACGCGCCGGCCGACGCGCTGCAGCTGCGGCTGAGGTTGCACGGCACGCCAGACGCCCTCCCGGTCGTGCGCAACGCCGCGATCGCGTACTCGACCGCGCCCACCGCGCCGCCCGACGTGTCCACCGGGGATCGCTCGCTCTGGCGCGGCCCGCTGCCCGTGCCGGCCTGCTCGCAGATGGTCTACCCGGACGGCGGGCGTGCCTGGTGCAGCCCGACGTCGACCTCGATGGTCCTTAGCTACTGGCGCCAGGACGACGGTCCGTGCGAGCCGCGCGTCCGCGCCGCCGTCGCGGGCGTCTACGACGCCGTCTACCGCGGCCACGGCAACTGGCCGTTCAACGTCGCCTACGCGGCGAGCCAGGGCTTCGAAGGCTACGTCGCCCGGTACGGCAGCCTTGCCGATCTCGAGCCGTGGCTGGCGGCGGGCGTCCCGGTGGTGTTCAGCTTCGCCTGGGGACCAGACGAGCTGGCTGGCGCCCCGCAGCCCTCGGTGAGCGGCCACCTCGCCGTGCTGGTCGGCTTCGACGCGAAGGGGAACCCGATCGTGAACGACCCGGCCACCTACGGCGACGCGAACGTGCCACGCACCTACCGCCGCGCGCAACTCGAACCGTTGTGGCTGGAGCGCGGTGGCGGGACCGTCTACCTGATCTTCCCGGATGGGCGGTTCGACCCCGGGGCCGGACCGCCGCGCTAAATTACCTGGGGGCCCGGTCGCGCCGCAGGGCGCCTCCGCAGCGCGGGCAGTAGTGGGTGCCCGGCGGCGCCGCCTGCCCGCAGGCCGGGCAATCGAGACGCGGGCCGTCGACCCGCGCCGCGCCGAGCGCAGGGTTCAGCGCCACCACCGCGCTCGCCTCCTCGGCGTTACCGCGTGTCACGATCCAGGCCAGCGTCGCCAGCCCGACCAGCCCGACGAGCGCGAACCAGGGCAGCAGAAGGCGGGACTCGACAGGCTGCCAGTCCCAGAGGCCGTGCAGCCCGGCGCTCAGCAGGAACGCGCCGACGACGGATGGGTCCAGCCGCGGCCGGCCCGACCCCTTGGCGCGCCAGAGCGCGGCGCAAACGATCGCGGTCCAGGTACCGTGGCCGAAGGGGGAGAGAAGCGCCCGCACCCAGAGCGTCGAGACGAGCGACGCCGCCTCAGCGCGCCCCACCGCGTAGTCGAGGCTCTCGAGCGCGGCGAAGCCCATGCCGGCCGCCGCGCCGTACACCGCCCCGTCGAGCCGGAAGCGGCCGCGCCCCCCGACCAGCAGCCAGGCCACGCCGAGCAGCTTGGCCGCCTCCTCGATCAGCGCGACTGCCAGCGCCGGGCCGAGCGCGCCGGGGCTCACGCCGAGCCAGACCTCGATCGCGGTGGCGGCGGGGATGCCGAGCGCGGCGGCCGAGACGAATGTGACGGCCAGCCGCCAGGGGCGCTCGGGCAGCAGCTCTGAGTCGGCCAAGAACGCGACGAAGGCGACCGGCCCCACGAGGCTGCCGACCACCAACAGGGCCAACTGGACGACCGGGCTCGCGCCCCCCGCGACCAACGCCGAGAGCAGCCCGAAAGCGGCCAGGCCGAGCACGGTGAACGCGATGGCGCGGCCCGACGGCCGTGCTCTCGGCCCGGTCCTCGGCGGTGGGGCCGCGTCGACGGGCGGCGGCGCGGACACCGGCGCGCCCCCAACTCGGATGCGCGCGAGCTCAGCCAGCTGACGTGCGACCGTCGCGTGCTCTCCGACAACGCGGTCGAAATCCTCCTTACCGATCGAGAGCAGCTCGGTCGGGTCAAGCGCGAGCACGGTGGCCGTGCGTCGCCGGGCCCCGAGCAGCGCCACTTCGCCGAAGCAGTCGCCCGGGCCAAGCATCCGCAGCCGCCTGTTGCCGGCCAGCACCTCGAGCCGCCCCGAGCGAACGAGGTAGAAGCGGTCGCCGAGCTCGCCCCGGCGCACGATCGCGGCTCCTGGCAGCCGCCGCTCGACCGTCATTGCCGCGGCGATGCGCTCGACCACGTTGGGCGGGAGGTGGGCGAAAACCGACGCCTTGCGCAGGAAGGCGTTCGCCTCAATGCGCGCGACGTGGCGGCGCAGGTTGGTCGCCAACTCGGGGCAGCGCTCCTCGAGCCGCAGGAAGTCCTCGCGCGCCAGAACGAACGCCTCGGTCGGCTCGGTCGCCACGACCGTCGCGCTGCGCGGCCGGCCAGTGACCAGCGCCGCCTCGCCGAACGTGCCGCCGGGCCCGTACTCGGCCAGTGTCACCTCGGCGCCGATCATGTCGCGGCTCACCACCGCGGCGCGCCCAGCGGCGACGAGGTACCACGCGTCGCCGGGCGCGCCCTCGCGCACGATCGCGTCGCCAGCCGCGAAGGCGGCGGGCCGAAGGCGCTCGGCGGCGGCGCGCAGCTCCAGCTCAGGCACGGCCGCGAAGAGCGGGACGGCGCGCAGGAGCGGCAGCGCGCGCTCGATGCTCGATGTCACCGCCAACGGGGGCGAGCCTACCGCGCGGGCTCGGCGGGCGTCAACGGCCGCCGAGGCCCGGTGGCGCGGGCGGCCAGGCTGCGCGACAATGGCGCCGAAGCACCCACTGCGACCCGGCGAGGATGGCCCAGGTACACCGTTCACTCCGGCTGGTCGACGCCACGGAGCCATCGCCGCTCCCCGTCTCACCACCCACCAACCTCCCCGTCCAGCTCACCCGATTCGTCGGCCGCGCACGCGAGCAGGCCGAGCTGCGCGAGCTGCTCGCGTCCCGGCGGCTGGTCACGGTGGCCGGCCCCGGGGGCAGCGGGAAGACGCGGCTGGCGCTGGAGGTGGCCGCTGGCTTGGGCGGCGAGTACCCCGCGGGCGTGTACCTGGCCGAGCTCGCGACGCTGGGCCAGGACGGGCTCGCGGTCGCGTCGGTCGCGCGCGCCATCGGCGTGCAGGACGAGCCCGGTCAGCTCGTGCTCGAGACGGTCAAGGCCGCGATCGGCGAGCGGCGGATGTTGCTTGTCATCGACAACTGCGAGCACCTCCTCGAGGACGCGGCGCGGGTCGCCGAAGGGCTGATGGGCGCGTGCCCGAACCTGCGGCTGCTCGCGACCAGCCGGGAGGAGCTCGGGCTGCCCGGCGAGGCGGTCTACCGCCTGCCACCGCTCGAGACCGTTGCGTCCGGCCAGGTGGCTTCGGTCGAGGCGCTGGCAACGGTCGACGCCGTGCGGCTGTTCGTCGACCGGGCGACGGCCGCGCTGCCGTCGTTCAAGCTTACCGCCGAGAACGCCGACGCGGTCGCTGCGATCTGCCGCCGCGTCGACGGCCTGCCGCTCGCGATCGAGCTGGCGGCGACCCGCGTGACGGTGCTGAGCCCGCGGCAGCTCGCCGACCGTCTTGCGAACGCGCTGCAGTTGCTGACCCAGGGCCACCGGCTGGCCGCGGCGCGGCAGCGGGCGCTGCGGGCGACCATCGACTGGAGCTACGGGCTGCTCAACGAGCGGGAGCGGTGCCTCTTCCGCCGCCTCGCGGTGTTCGCCGGGGGCTGGACGATCGAGGCAGCCGAGCGCGTCTGCGCCGACGAGCCGATCGGCCGCGAGCGCACCCTCGACCTGCTCGGCCAGTTGATCGCGAAGTCGCTCGTGGAGGCGCATCCGGGCGACGACGGCTACCGCTACTCGATGCTCGAGACGCTGCGCCAGTACGCTCAGGAGCGGCTCGAAGAGAGCGGCGAAGGCGCCACGGTGCGGATGGCCCACCTGCGGTACTGCGTCGAGCTGGCCGAAGCGGGCCAGGTCGCGCTGCAAGGTGCCGACCAGATCGTGTGGAGCCGCAGGCTGGCGGCCGACCTGGACAATTTCCGCGCGGCCATGGGCTGGGCAGCCGGCCAGTCCGCCGGGCAGGTGCGGCTGGGGCTGCGGATCGCCGCGGCGCTCACCGTCTTCTGCATCCAGGAGGGCTTGGCGCGAGAGGGCACGGCCTGGCTGCGCATGCTGATAGACGCGTACGCGGGGCCGCCTTGCGCCGAGCTTGTCAAGGGCCTTGGCTCGCTCGGCAGCCTGGCGACTACGAGCGGAGAGCTCCCGATCGCGATGGCGGCGCTCGATCGGATGCTAGCCCTCGAGCCCGAAATCGACGACCGGGCGGCCTGGGACTGGTCGGTGGCCCAGGGGGCGTTCCCCCTCGTCCTGGCCGGCCGGCTCGCGGAAGCCGAGGCGCTGGCCGAGCGCTGCGTCGAGGCCTTCGAGCGGCGACGCTGGCCGTGGAACCTGGCGGCTGTGCTGATCGTACGCGGCCTGGCGGCCGGACTGCGTGGCGATCCCGCCGCTGGCGTGCGCCACCTCGAACGCGGGCTCGAGGTGGCGGAGGAGCTCCAGGACCGGTTCGTTACCGGCAACTGCCTCGTGGTGCTGGGTCGCCTGGCGCTCTACCAGGGCAACGCCAAGCAGGCAGCCAGCTACTTCGACCAGGGGCTGGCGCGCACGGCCGAAATCCCTCGGTCCGGGATCTCGCTTGCGCTGCGAACCGCTCGGGGCCAGGTCGCGCTGCGCCAGGGCGACCTGGAGCTGGCCGAGCGGATGTTTCGTGAGGCGCTACAGGTCGCCACTCCCGCGGGATCACGCGAGTTCATCGGCGCTGGCCTGATCGGCCTGGCCGGCGTGCTGCGGGCTCGGCGGCGGCCCGCCGCGGCGGCGCGCCTGCTCGCGGCGGGGATGGCGATCCGCGCGGCGCTGGGGATCTACAACCCGCCGCAGGAGCAGGCCCAGGCCGAGGCGCTGCGCGAAACGATCGAGGCGGAGCTCGGCGCCGAGGCGTTCGCCGCCGCCAGCGCAGCTGGCGCAGCACTGGCCACGACCGCCGCCGCCGAGGAGGCACTCGCATTGGTCGCCCCGGGCGCGTCCGTCCGCGAGGCGCGCCCGACGGTGCCGCCGCCCACCGCCGCGGCGGGCGCGGCGCTCAGCGCCCGCGAGTTCGAGGTGGTGGCGCTGCTGGCGAAGGGCCTCGGCAACCGCGAGATCGCCGCGGCGCTGGTGATCAGCCAGGGCACCGCGAAGCGGCACGTCGAGAACATCCTCACAAAGCTGGGCTTCGAGAGCCGCTGGCAAGTGGCGGCCTGGGCCGAGGCGAACGGCCTGGCCCAGACCGACTAATCCCGTCTACGGTCCGAACACCGCCGAGACGGTTCGCGTCGAGGCGTCGCCGCGGGTGCCCGCCCGGAGCATGCAGACGTTCGTGTTGCCCGTCGAGTCGGGGTCGCAGAGCTGGCTGCCCCAGTCGCGCAACTGGAACCCCTGGGCCACCCTACCGACCTCGAGTGCTGTCGGCACGGTCTGCGTTCCGCGCCAGCTGCAGCTCTTTGTGCCGCTGACCGGCCCGACGCAGCTGAGCCAGGGGCCGAGCTTGATCTCGCCGGGCCCGGTCACGTTTACGATGAGCGGGAACGTGCCCAGCGACGATGCCTGGCCGACTTGGAACGATGCAGTCTTCGACAGGTCGACCGGCGTGTCGCACTCGCTGTAGTCCAGGTGCTTGCTGAGCAGCACCTCCGTGTGCCCCTGCGGCGCGCACGCCTGGCTCCAGCCGTACGGAATGACCCCTGCGGGTGCGTACCCCGGCGAGGCGGACGCCCGCAATGTGACCCGCGCGAACTGGGGGCTGACGGTTTGCGCGTTGCGGTCCGGGGCCCTCGTGTAGGCCGCGCTGCAGTTGTTCCACGTGGTCCCCGTCGGGTCGGTACCGCACTTGATCTTTCCGCTGTCCCATGGGTCGTAGACCACGGCGTTGGTCGGTCGGTTCACCGCGATCGTCACAGTGCCGACGTGGTCGAACTGGGCACCGACGCCGAGGCTGGCCATCCCCTCTTGGACGGTGCACGTATCAACTAGCTTCCCGGTCTTCGGGTCGGTCACCCCGGCGCAGGCACCGAAGAAGCTATGCCATATGTACCCGAGCTGCGGCTCCGCGCGGACGGTCAGACCGAGCCCCTTCGTGCCCGGCACGGTGCACGCCGGCGGGCAGGTCCAGTAATCGGCCAGCGCCGTCGAGTCGCCGGAGCTCGCCATCCCCGCCTGCCCCACGTGTAACACGCCGCCGACAGGTGGGGTGATGGTCAGCGGCTTCGACCACGCCGGCGCCTGCACGAAGTCGACTTTGATGCTCGAGCTCTGCAGCGAGTTGGCGGGGCACGTGTAGCGGCCGGCGAGCACGGCGTCGGCCGTGGCGTACGGCGACCCACAACCGTGCCAGGTGACCGTGTAGCCGGTGGCCTTCGGGATCGCCTTGAGGGTGAAGCCCGGCTTGCCGGCGATCGCGGTCGTCTGGCATTGGGAATACGTGCTGCCGTCAGGCTTCGTGCCGCACTGAATCCGCGGGTAATCGTCGTCCTCGACGACGTAGCCGAGCGTCGGCTGGGCCACGGTTATGGTCACG
>DASRFH010000113.1:0-27721 GCA_035651675.1 Chloroflexota bacterium
CTCCGGGCACTCGCGCGTCGCCGGGGCCGGCTGCGGCTCGTCCGGCTTGAACCGGTCCATCAACCGCTGCACGGGCAGCACGACGAGGTAGTAGACGACGGCCGCGATGACCACGAACGAAACGACGTTGTTGATGAAGTCACCGATCAGGAATTTCGAGCCGTTGACCGTGAAGAACCAGGCCGAGAAGTCGGGGAGGCCGCCGAAGGCGCCGATCAGCGGCGTGATCAGGTCCTTGACGGCCGCCTGGACGACCGCGCCGAACGCCGCGCCGATTACCACCGCGACCGCCAGATCGACGACGTTGCCGCGCAACAGGAACTTCTGGAATCCGCCCATCGTTTTCCTCCCGATGGCCGAAGCGTACCGAGAGCCGGCCGAACCAGGCAATCGCTCGCCCTACCGCCGCCGGCAGATTCGGTAGCATGAGGGTTGAAGACCGGTCGAGGGAGCCGCATCGAGAGCGTCCGCGCGCACCTGGCTGGGCCCGGCGGCGAGCGGGTGCGCGAGGTGGCTCGGGCCGCGCTCGGCGAGCCCCACGCGTCGCTCGGCGGGTGGGAAGCCGTCCCGCTCAGGGGCGAGCGCGGCGCGCTCGACGTCGCGCGCTCGCTGATGCTCGTCCGCGGCGTGGCGCGGGTCGGCCGCGAGGAGCGCCCCTGGAGCGCCGTGCTCAAGACCTCCGCGCCGGCCGCCGGGCAGGAAGACCCCGGCGGCATCGGCTACTGGAAGCGCGAGGCGCTGCTCTACCGATCCGGCGCGCTCGACGACTTGCCGGCCGGACTTCGACCGGTGCGCTGCTACGGCGTGGACGAACCGGGCGAGCGCGTCGTGTGGCTCTGGCTCGAGCACGTGCGCGAGGAGGGCGATCCGGACTGGCCGCTCGCACGCTGGGGCCTCGCCGCCCGCCACCTCGGCCGGTTCAACGGGGCGTTCCTGGTCGGCCGGCCGCTGCCCCGTCGCGAATGGCTCGGCGGCCGGCGGCTGCGCACGTGGCTGGCGCACCACCACGTGCTCGTCGAGCGGATCGCGGCCGCGCCGGACAACCCCGCGGTGCGCCACTGGTGGCCGCGGCCGGTCGTCGACGGTGTCCTGCGGCTCTGGGCCGAGCGGGAGGCGTTCCTCGACGCGCTCGAGCGGCTGCCGCAGACGCTCTGCCACGGCGACGCGATCCGCCGCAACCTGTTCGCCCGCCGCACGGCCGACGGCGGCGAAGAGACCGTCGCGATCGACTGGGAGTTCGCCGGCCATTTCGCACCCGGCGAGGAGGTCGGGCAGACGCTCTCGGTCGCGAGCGCCTTCTACGACGTCGCGCCGGCCGACCTGCCGGCGCTCGACGAGGCACTGTTCGCCGGCTACCTCGCCGGCCTGCGCGACGTCGGCTGGCGCGGCGACGAGCGGCCGGTGCGCTTCGCCTACGCTGCCCACGCCGCGCTGCGCAACGCCTTCAACGCCGTCGGCGCGACGCCGGCGAACGAGGCCGGCCGGGCCGGCGCGCTCGCCAACTACGGCCGCACCTGGGAGGAGCTCGCCGCGCGCCGGGCCGACCTGCGGCCCTTCCTGCTCGGGCTGGCCGACGAGGCGCGCGCGTTGATGGCGCGCCTCTGAGCCCGTCGCCCCGGCGTGAGCCGAGGATGCCGGCCGGGGCCTCGCAATCCGGCGGCCGCCCGGCCTGCCCCTTCGGCACGCGCGCCTCGAAGAGCTCCTCGACGCGCGGCGCGCGGCCGGTCCGCCGAGCCGCACGCGCGCGACTAGCACCCCGGGATCGTCGGCGCCGGTTGGCGCGTCGACCTCGCCGCGGGGACGACGGCGCGGATCCGGACGGATCTGGTCTGCCGCGCCGCCGCCGTCAGCCCGCGCGCCATGCCGCGGCTGCGAGGCGCCACCAGGGCGGTACCGGGGGCCGCTCCGCGCCAGCCCGGCGCGGCTCCCGCGACGGCTACAGACCGGCGCGCAGGCGGCGGAGCTGCTCCTTGACCCGCCGGATCTCGCGGCGCTGCCGCTCGACCTCGGGGTCCACCATCGGCGCGGGCGGCGGCGCATCCCCGAGGACCTTGCCGTCGACCGCGACGAGCCTTAGGTGAAGTCGACGTTCGGGTTGCTTGACCACACGAGGATTTTATGGCAAGCCTGCCGCTGGTCAAGCGGCTGGCGGACCGTCCAGCAAGTGGCCCCACGTCGGCAGCAGCGCTTCGTACTCCTCGCGGATCAGGCCGAAGACGAGGGTGTCGCGCAGCGCGCCGGAGGGAGTGCGCGCGTCGCGGCGGTGGCGGCCCTCGAGCGTGTAGCCGAGCGCCTCGGCGACGCGGGCGCTGCGGGTGTTCGCGGCGTCGCAGCGGATGAACACGCGCTCGGCGCCGAGCGTGCCGAAGGCGAGGCGCGTGAGCGCGGCGGCCGCTTCGCGGGTGTAGCCGCGGCCGGTCGCGCTCGGGCGCAGCCAGTAGCCGATCTCGAAGCTGCGCGCCGCCCAGTCGCGCGGGTGTAGCCCGGCGCCGCCAAGCAGCCGGCCGTCGGCGCGCGCGAAGACGCCGCCGCCGAACTGCTCGCGCGCCGTCCACGCCGCCTTATTCTTCGCGCAGAAGTCGAGCGTCTCCTCGATCGTCTGGTGCGTGTCGGCCCAGGGCATCCAGGGTCGAAGGTGGTCGCGTGACTCGTCGACCGCCGCGCGCAGCGCCGGGGCGTCGGCCCGCTCGTAGGGGCGCACGAGGACGCGCGCCGCGACCACCTGGTCTGGCACGTCGAGCGCGCCCGGGTACAGCTTCTCCTCCGTCACCCCACCATTCTCCCGGACGCCGGATCACCCGTCGAGTTTTCCGGCGATCTCTAGAATTCGGTCGCGATGCGCAGCCAGCGGGTCTACCGGGCCGACGCGGTCGTCCTGAAGGCGAGCGACTTCGGCGAGGCGGACAAGGCGCTCACCCTCTTCACGCTCCAGCACGGCAAGCTCCGCGCGATCGCCAAGGGCGCGCGCCGCCCAGGCAGCCGCCTGGGCGGCCACGTCGACGTGCTGACCCACGCCAACCTGATGCTCGCCCGCGGGCGCAACTTCGAGATCGTGACCCAGGCCGAGACGGTCGAGCCGTTCCTGCGGCTGCGCGACGACCTCTGGCGCGCCAGCCTCGGCTACCAGCTCGCCGAGCTGGTCGACCGGATGACCGAAGAGGCCCACGAGGACCGGCCGCTGTTCGAGTCGCTCGTCGAGGCGCTCGGACGGATCACCGCCGACCCAGACCCCGAGCTCGCCGCCCAGCTCTTCGAAGCCACGCTGCTCGACCGGCTCGGCTACCGCCCCCAACTCCACACCTGCCTCGGCTGCGGTAAGCCGCTCGAGCGGGTCGACAGCTACTACTCGGCGCCGGCCGGCGGCGTGCTCTGCCCGCTCTGCGGCCCGCGCGACACGAACGCCCGCCCCCTTTCGGCCAACGCCTTCGCCCTGCTCCGCCTGCTGCAGAGCGGCGACTACCGCACGCTCCAGCGCGTCCGCCGCGACGAGCCGCTCCGCCGCGCGGTCGACGACGCGCTCACGGCGCAGGTGCGCTACGTCCTCGAGCGCGACCTCAAGTCGACCGCGTTCCTGAACCGCATCCGGGCTTTGGAGGCGCAACCCGCCACGGCTGCCCGCTAGCTCAGCCAGTTCTCGACGGCGAGGCCCGCGACTCGGGCGCCAGTGTAAGATCGGGTGTGCCCCACCGCCCGCTGCTCGCCCTGGCCTTGGGCGCGCTGCTCGCGCTGGGCTGGGCGGTCGCCGACGCCGCGGAGGCGACCTGGCTCGACGGCTCGCCGCATGGGTGGAACGCCCCGGGCGCACCCGTGCCAACGGCGCCGGCGGTGGCGCCGAACCCGGTGCTGCCCTGCGGGCGGGGCGAGCGGGCGCCGAGCGGGGCCGAGGAGGCGCAGCTCGCCGGGACCGGCTGGAAGCTCGAGTCGTACTGGCCGACCCAGCGGGCCGGCGGCGTGGCGCTCGTGACGGCGCTGGCCGGCTACGACGGGATGTGCCGGCCGCTCGACTTCAACGGCTTCGTGTTCGTCGGCGGCCGGTTCGTCGGCACGCTCGCGCCGCGGCCGATGGCTTCGCGCGAGGACGGCACGCTGGTCGGCACGCCGAGCGTGTCGGCCGACGGCCGCGTGGTGGCCGAGTTCACGCGCTACGCGCCGACGGACGCGCTCTGCTGCCCCTCGCGCGGACGCACCCGCGTGAGCTACGCCGTCGCGGACGGCGTGCTCGTGCCACAGAGCTTCACGGCCGTCCCGCCAGCCGCGGTGGGCGCGCCGGCGACGCAGCTCCCGCGCACCGGCGGCCCGGCCGCGGCGATCGGGCTCGCGGCTGGCGCGTTCGCCGTCGGCGTCGGTCTTCTTCTGCGCCGCTCGGGCTGAGGATGATGTGCCGCCCGCGTGCGCCGTCGAGTGGCTGCGCTATTCGCCGCACTTCCGGCATTCGAACGTCCGTCCGCCTTCGCTGTCCTGGATGAAGACCGGACCGTAGAACGGGCAGCGCGGGTCGCGCTGGTTGCAGACGAAGATGGCGAAGGCGCGGTCGAACGTCGCGTTCGGCGTGCGCTGGCAGCGCAGCGGCACGTAGCTACCCCGGGGTTTGGGCGCGGGCCGACGCTCGAACATAAACCTCCGAACACCATACCTATGCAAAGGGTGCGCCGCAGTGGCCCGCCTCACACATCTTCGACTCGCCGACGAGCAAATTGGGCGAAGTGGGCTGCGCGTCGACCAGCCGGTACAATGCCTCCCGCCATGCGTTTCGACGTCTTGATCAAGGGCGGCGAAGTCCTCGACCCCGGCGCCAACCAGCGCGGGCGGCTCGACGTCGGCATCGTCGGCGACCGGATCGCGGCGGTGGACCGCGACCTGCCGGCCGACGACGTCGGCGAGCTGGTCGACGCGGCCGGCCAGGTCGTCACGCCCGGCCTGGTCGACCTCCACACCCACGCCTACTGGGGCTGCTCCTACTGGGGCGTCGAGGCCGACCCGATCGCGGCGCGCACCGGCGTCACCACCTGGCTCGACGTCGGCACGGCCGGCGCCTACAACTTCCCCGGCTTCCGCGAGTGGATCGCCGGGCCGAGCCGGGCGCGCATCTACGCGCTGCTCAACATCTCGTGCATCGGCCTGACTGGCCCGACCTACGAGCTGGCCAACCTCGACTACGCGGACGTACCGCTGGCCGAGACGATCGTGAACGCCAACCGCGACCTCATCCTCGGCATCAAGGCGCGCATCGACCGCAACACGACACGCGGCACGGGCATCGCGCCGCTCGAACGCGCCCGCGAGCTGGCCGACCGCGTCGGCCTGCCGCTGATGGTGCACATCGGCGCCGCGCCGCCCGAGCTGCGCGAGATCGTCGCGCTCATGAAGCCCGGCGACATCCTCACGCACTGCTTCACCGGCGCCGACAACCGCGTGGTCGACGCCGAGCGCAACCTCCTGCCCTACGTCAAGGAGCTGTGGGAGCGCGGCCTGGTGATGGACATCGGCCACGGCACAGGCTCGTTCTCGTTCGACACCGCCGAGGCGATGCTCGCCCACGGGATGCCGCCCGACGTGATCTCTAGCGACATCCACCAGATGAGCGTCCAGGGGCCGATGTTCGACCTGCCCACCACGATGGCCAAGTTCCTGGCGCTCGGGATGAGCCTCGACGACGTCGTGGAGCGCGCCACCTCGCGCGCCGCGCGGGCGATGAACCGTCCCGAGCTCGGCACGCTGCGGGTCGGCGGCCCGGCCGACGTCGCGCTCTTCCGGCTGCGCGAAGGCAGCTTCACCTTCTACGACGTCGCCATGGCGCCGCGGCAGGGCAAGGTGCAGCTCGACAACACGCTCACGATCGCCCGCGGTCGCAAGCTCGAGCGGCGGCCCGAGCGCCCTCTCCACCCCTGGGCGGCGATCCCCGAGCGGCAGCGGAGCGCCGGCGCCCGACCCTAGCACGCCCCTGCTCGGACGGCTTTTAACCGTCGTTTTACGCTCGATTAACGGTCCGGTGGTACGCTGAAGAGTGGCCCAGCACTCTTGAGTTTCTCCATCGGAGGACAAGCGCGTGATGTTCAGTCGTCCCTTGTCGCGACGCGCGTTCGTGCGGCTCGCCGGCGCCGGGGTCCTTGCGACCTCGGTGCTCTCCAGCGGGATCGCGTTCGCCGCCGATCCCCAGGCCGCCTCGGCCGACCAGGCGGTCCAGCTCGTCGACCGGCCGCTCAGCGGCCACCTCGACGCCGGCTCGGGTGGCCACTTCGCCTTCTACAAGTTCGCGTACCCGGCCGACGGCTCGACCGCGACCGTCAACCTGATGATGACTCCTGACGACCCGATGGTCCTGCAGAACGCCGGGCTGGTCATCCTCAACCCGGACGGCAGCACGCTCGTGAAGGGCGGCCAGCAGCCGCACCTGAACCCGAACGTCTCGGGCAACGTGATCCTCAACGACCCGAACCGCCGCGGCGTCTACACGGTCCAGGTCTACAACTACAACCCGACCACGCCGGTCGACTTCACGATCTGGGTCACCGGCATCCCGATGCCGCCGGCCTCGGCGCTGACGACGACCGCGCCCGCCGCGCCCGTCGCGCCCGCGCCCGCCATCGCCGCGCCGGGCGTCCCGGCACCCGCGCCAGCGCCGGCGATCGCCCCGGCGCCCGCGCCCGCCGCCGGCACCAACGACGCGCCCGAGCGCGCCATCCAGCTCCAGCCGAACGGGACCGAGACCGGCACGATCGAGGGCGGCACGGGCGGCCACTTCCTCTATTACAAGTTCGACTACCCGGGCGACAGATCGACGGTCGCCATCAACCTCGAGGTCACGCCGGACGACGCCACGATCCTCAGCCTCGCCGGCTTCAACATCTACGGCCCGACGCCCGGCAAGAACTACGGCAGCGGCGGGGCCCAGAAGGGCCTCAACCCGAACGTCTCGGGCGACCTGATCAGCAACGAAGGCGGCACCTACACCATCCAGGTCTACAACTACAACCCGCAGACGCCGATCTCCTTCACGCTGACAACCAGCAACCTGCCGCCGCAGCCGGCCGCCGCGCCCGCCCCGGCCCCAGCTGCCCCGGCGCCCGCGCCCGCGCCGTCTGCCCCGGCGGCGTCTGTGCCGGCCGCGCCCGCCCCGGCCGCGCCCGCCCCGGCCGCCGCCAGCCCCACGCCCACCACCGGCGAGCAGAGCCTGCAGGGCCAGAACTCCTTCAGCGGCCACCTCGACCCAGGCAAGACCGCGCTCTACGAGTTCACCTACCCGGGCGACCAGTCCGTCTACACCGTCGGCATGGAGCTGACGCCGAACGACCCGCAGATCGCCCGGAACGCCGGCTTCACCGTGACCGGCCCGAAGCCGGGCAAGGTGTACGCCCAGGGCGGCTACCAGGGCGGCCTCGTCCCGAACGAGTCCTGCAACGTCATCAGCAGCGACCCCGGTACCTACACGGTCCAGGTCTTCAACTACTCGAGCGTGCCCATCGGCTACACGCTCAGCCTGACCGCCGGCAAGAAGGCCTCCGAGTTCGTGCCGAGTTAGTCCCCCGCCTGCCCGGCGAGCGCCCGCGCCGGCGGGCGCGGGGCTCGCCGCTTTGCAGGAGCTTGACCGACCGGTCGGCACACGGTTAGATTCCCGCGGCCGGTCATCCGGCCGGGAGGAACCGATGCACAAGCGCCGTCCAGTCCAGCTCCTCGTGCGTTTCGCCTGCGCCGCGCTGCTCGCCGGCGCGCTGCTGGGCGGCATCGGTCCGGCCCAGGCGGCCGACCCGATGGGCCCGTCGGCCGACCAGGCGGTCCAGCTCGTCGACCGGCCGCTCGCCGGCCACCTCGACGCCGATCAGTACGGCCGCTTCGCCTTCTACAAGTTCTGGTATCCGTCCGACGGCTCGACCGCGACCGTGAACGTCCAGATCAAGCCCGACGACGTCTACACGATGCAGAAGGCGGGGATGTTCATTTACAACCCCGAGGGGACGATCGTCGTCAACGGCGGCCAGCAGCGAGGCGTGGTGCCGAACGTCTCCGGCAACGTCATCGTCAACAACCCGCAGAAGAAGGGCTTCTACACCGTCCAGGTCTTCAACTACAACCCGCAGACCGCGGTCGACTTCACGATCTGGATCACCGGCGTGCCGGTGCCGCCCGCCTCGTCGCTCGGCTCGACGGTCGTCGAGCCGACGGGCGCCGCGCTTCCCCCGCCGACGCCGGGCCAGACGGTGACCGTCCCGACCATCGCGCCCGCCGCGTCAGCCGCCGCCCCGGCGGCACCCGCGGCCGGCGTGCCCGCCGCGGGGCCGGTTGCCGCGGCACCGGCTGCCCCGCCGCCGCCGACCCAGGTGCCGGCCGGCCCCAACGACACGGCCGACCGCGCCGTCCAGCTCCAGCCCGGCGCGACCGAGAGCGGCGACCTGGCCGGCAGCACGGGCGGCAGCTTCGCCTACTACAAGCTCGAGTACCCCGGCGACCGCTCGACCGTCACGATCAACGTCAACGTGACGCCCGACGACCCGGCGCTGATCAAGAACGCCGGGTTCCGCGTCTTCGGCCCCGCCGCCGGCCGGACGTACGCGACGAGCGGCTACCAGCGCGGCATCGACCCGAACCTGTCCGCCAACCTGATCACGTCGGACAGCGGCACCTTCGTCGTCCAGCTCTACAACTACAACCAACAGGCGGGCCTCCACTTCACGCTGACCACCGCCAACCTGCCGCCGCAGCCCGCGGCCGCCCCGGCCGCGCCCGCGCCGCCCGTGCCCGCGCCGCCGGTGCCCGCGCCGCCGGTGCCCGCCGCCCCCACCCCCGCTGCCCCCGCCGCCGCGCCCGCGCCCCCAGCGACGCCGACGCCAACCGCGCCGGCCTCCTCGGAGCCGAGCAGCCTGGGGGGCCAGAACAGCTTCACCGGCCACCTGAGCCCGGGCGGCGGCAGCGCGCTCTACGAGTTCACCTACCCGGGCGACCTCTCCGTGTACACGATCGGCCTCAACATCGCGCCGAACGACCCGCAGGTCGCCAAGAACGCCAGCTTCAAGGTGTACGGCCCGATCAAGGGCAAGGTGTACGCCCAGGGCGGCTACCAGGGCGGGATCGTCCCGAACCAGTCCGGCAACGTCATCAGCAAGGACGCCGGCAACTACGTGATCCAGGTCTACAACTTCTCATCCACCCCGGTGGACTACACCCTGACCCTGGCCACTGGTAAGCCGCCGAGCGAGCTCGCCACGCCCACCAGCTAGGACGGACCCGGCGGGAACGCCTCCGCCCCATCGGCCGGGCCGGGTCCTCCTCGATCGCCTCGCCACCGCCGATTCGGGTCCGTCGCGGTGTCCTCCGACGCCCCCGCCCGATCGGCGCTGGGCGAAGCCGGCGCGGCGCCGGACCACGTTTCCAGCTCGACCGAGCGGACGCACCTGGACATTAAGATGCGTTTGTGCGGACGACGATCGACCTGCCCGACGACCTCTACCGCGCGCTCAAGGTGCGCGCCACCCTGACCGGGGTGACGCTGCGCCAACTGGCGGGCCAGCTCTTCGAGCAGGGGCTCCGCCAGCCGGGCAGCGGCCAGGAGATGGCGCCGCGGCGCCGGGAGCCGCCACCTATCGTCCTCCCTGCGCGTGGGGTGCCGATCCCCGCGCAGCCGCGCGCGGAGCTGCGGCGCCTCGACGAGGAGGAGGACGAGGCCCGGCATGCCCGACCTGCTCGACGCTAGCGTCTGGATCGCGCTCGGCGCGCCGGACCACGTCCACCACGCCCGTGCGCGCCGCTACTGGGACGACGAAGCCGCCGACGAGCTCGCCTTCTGCCGTCTGACGGCGCTGGCCATGCTGCGGTACCTCACCAACCCGCGCATCCTTGGTCCGGCCGCGCTCGACGGCGCGGCCGCCGGGCGCGCCCTCGCGACCTGGCTGGCCGTGCCGCGCGTCACCCTGATCGGCGAGCCGCCGGGGGTCGACGAGCTGCTCGGGCGCTGGAGCGGGGAGCTCGACCTCCGGGGCGGGCACTGGACCGACGCCTACCTCGCCGCCTTCGCCGCGGCGGGTGGCTGCCGGCTGGTCGCCTTCGACGGCGACTTCCGCCGCTACCCTTCCCTGGCCTTCCTCCACCTGGTCCCCTGACGGTTCGAGCCAGACCCCGAGGGCCGCCGACGCGCCACGGGGAACCGTCCGCAGCGCGCCCCGGCTGGCGCCAACGGACAACGTGGCCGACGCCCCGGACGGGGGCACACCGTCGGCGCTGTCCTTCGCCGTTCGCTTCCGGGTACAATTGCGCCGGCTAACGGTTCGCTTATGCAAGTATTGCTCGAAAAGGAAGGCGCCACGGCGGGGCACGTCCACGAGACGGCCCGGCTGCTTGCCGCGCTCGCCCCGCGGCTCAACCGGGCCGTGCGCGGGCAGGTGCGCCCGGCGGCGGGGTTGAGCATGCCGCAGTTCATCACGCTCCGGGCGCTCCGGCACGGGCCCCTCTCGGCCGGCCAGCTCGCCGAGCGGTTCGGCGTCTCCCGCCCCACGATCACCCGCACGGTCGACGGGCTGGTCAAGAAGGGGCTCGTCGAGCGGCGCGTCGACCCGGCCGACCGGCGCGTCGCCATGATCTCGCTCACCGAGGCCGGCCAGCGGCTGCACGAGACGAGCGAAGCCAAGGCCGAGCACTACCTCGCCGGCCTGCTCGCGCAGCTGGCGCCCGAGCGCGTCGCCCGACTCGAAGCGGCCGCGCGCGACCTGAGCGAGCTGCTCGAGCCGACCGCGGAGGCGCATTTTACGAGCGTTTAACACGGCGCAAATTCGGGGTTAACGCGGCGGCGTCACGATGAGCGGGGTTCCATCGGCGCCGCCAGGCGCCCGGCACCGGACGCCGGGCGACCACACAAAAGGCAAAGGTCAGGAGGAGGCGCGTCTAGATGGAAGCCGCAACCCCCATCGAGGTCGGCGGTCGCAAGTTCCCAATCGGCCAACTGCTCATGGCGGCGGTGGCGCTCATCGTCGTGGCCGGGCTCGGCTACGTCGCCTACGATCGCTTCCTGGCCAAGCCGGCCTACCCGCCGATCAACGGGACGCCGGTCAAGGTCGCCCGGGGTGACGTCGCGGCCTCCGTCTCCGCCACCGGCGCGGTCGTCGCCACCCGCCAGTCGCGCCTCACGATGCAGGCCACCGGGCGGCTCAAGGAGCTGCCCGTGAAGATGGGGGACCAGGTGAAGGCCGGCGCCGTGCTCGCCAGGCTCGACACCGCGCCGCTCGAGCTCAAGCTCGCCCAGGCGAAGTCGCTGCTCAAGACCAACCAGATCAAGCTCGACCAGCTCAAGGCGGGCGCCCGGCCCGAGGAGATCGCCCAGGCCGAGGCGGCCGTCGCCTCGGCGCAGGGCCGCCTGAACGACCTGCAGGCCGGCGCGCTGCCGCAGGACATCCAGCAGGCCCAGGCGGCGGCCGAGGCCGCCGCCGCCCAGGTGCGCCAGGCGCAGGCGAAGCTCGACGCGCTGAGGGCCGGCCCCACGCCCGACGTGATCAGCGCCGCCGAGCAGGGCGTCCAGGCGGCCCAGGCGCAGCTCGACAAGGCGAACGCCGACCTGGCCAGGCTCACCTCGCCGTCGCCCGACGAGCTCGCCCAGGCCCAGACGCAGGTCGACAAGGCGAAGGCCGCGCTCGCCGTCGCGCAGGCCAACTACGACAAGATCGCCTGGAAGGCCGACAAGGCCGCGCGCCAGGAGGGCGTCGTCCTCCAGCAGGCGACGCTCGACTACCAGAACGCCCTCGCCCAGCTCCGCCTCAAGCAACAGCCGCGCCAGTCCGACGTCGAGGCCGCCCAGAAGGCGGTCGACGCCGCGCAGGCGCAGGTGCAGGCCGCCCAGGCCAAGCTCGCCCAGCTCAAGGCCGGCCCGACCGACGAGGACGTCCGCCAGGCCCAGGCCGCCGTCGACGCCGCGGCGGGCCTCTACCAGCAGGCGCTCGCCCGGGTCGACGCGCTGAAGGCCGGCGCCAAGCCGGGCGACGTCCAGGCCGCCCAGGCGGCCGTCCAGCAGGCGCAGCAGGCGCTGGCGATCAAGAAGCAGCCGGCCACCGCCCAGGACATCGCGCTGGCGGAGGAGCAGGTCAACGCCGCCCAGCTCGCCATCCAGCAGGCGCAGCTCGACCTCGACAACGCCACGCTCGTCGCGCCGTTCGACGGCGTCGTCGGCCCGGTCGTCGCCAACGTCGGCGAGCAGATCGCCAACGGCTCGGTCGTCCTGATGCTGGTGGACCCGAAGGCGATCCGCGTCGACGCTTCGGTCGACGAGGCAGACGTCGCCAAGCTCGCCCCCGGCAAGGCCGCCCAGATCAGCTTCGACGCGCTGCCCGACAAGAAGTACGGCGGCAAGATCGTCGGCATCGCCCCGAACGCGACGTTCCAGGGCGGCGGGCCGACCTACACCGTCTCGGTCAGCTTCGACGACCCGAGCGTGGCGATCCCGCCCGGCGCGACGGCCAACGTCAGCGTCGTGACCGCCGAGAAGAAGAACGTCGTGCTGATCCCCAACCGCGCGATCAAACGGTTCGGCCGCAGCCCGTCGGTCGACGTGCTGGTCGGTCCTGGCCGTACCGAGCCGCGCGCGATCAAGACCGGCCTCGGCAACGACCAGGTCACCGAGGTGACCGAGGGGCTGGCCGAGGGCGAGACGGTCGTGATCCCGCAGAGCGCCCAGTTCGTCCAGCCGCAGGCCAGCGCGACCCCAGCCCCGGGTGCGCCGGCGCGGAGGTAGGAGTGTTCAGGCGGCGATGATCCGCGTCCGCGAGCTCGCCAAGGTCTACCGCATGGGCACGCAGGAAGTGCACGCCCTGCGCGGCGTCACGTTCGACGTCGAGGCCGGCGAGCTCGTGGCGATCATGGGGCCGTCCGGTTCGGGCAAGTCGACGCTCATGAACATCGTCGGCTGCCTCGACCAGCCGACCGCCGGGACCTACGAGCTCGACGGCGTCGAGACCAGCCGCCTCTCCGACGACCAGCTCGCCGAGGTGCGCAACCGCAAGATCGGCTTCGTCTTCCAGAGCTTCAACCTGCTGGCGCGCATGCCGGCCGTCGAGCAGGTCGAGCTGCCGCTGGTCTACCAGCGCGCGCGCGACCGGCGCAGGCGGGCGCTCGAGGCGCTCGACATGGTCGGCCTGTCCGACCGCGTCCACCACCGGCCGACCGAGCTCTCCGGCGGCCAGCAGCAGCGCGTCGCGATCGCCCGGGCGCTGGTGACCAACCCGGCGATCATCCTGGCCGACGAGCCGACCGGCGCGCTCGACACGCGCACAAGCTCCGAGATCATGGCGATCTTCCAGCGGCTCAACCGCGACCTCGGCCTGACCGTCATTTTCGTCACGCACGAGCCCGAGATTGCCGCGCACACCCGCCGCATCATCCACATCCGCGACGGTCTGATCAACTCGGACGACCGCGTCGCCGAGCCCGTCGTCGCCCTCCCCCTCCGCGAGGAGCGCGTCGCATGAACGAGGAGCGCGTCGCATGAAAAGGATGCGGGGCGGAGCCCTGCCAGTGGGGTTGGAAGGGGCAGAGCCCCGCCGCGGTGTCTCAGAGGCGCGGCCCCTGGACGCTTTCTTCCCCTTCTCCCTCCGGGAGACCGGGCCAGGGGGTGAGGGCTCCACCCCATGAGCCTCGCCGAGTCGCTCAAGGTCGCCATCCGCGCGCTCGGCGCCAACAAGCTGCGCACCACGCTCACCATGCTCGGGATCATCATCGGCGTCGGCGCGGTGATCGGGCTGATGTCGGTCGGCCGCGGCGCCCAGGCCACGATCACCAGCTCCATCCAGAGCATGGGCACCAACCTGCTCTTCGTCCGCCCGAACTTCACGCAGCAGGGTGGCGTCCGCACCGGCCAGGGCAACGCGCCGACGCTCACCTACGAGGACGCGCTCGCCATCGCCGACCCCGCCCGCGTGCCCAGCGTCGCGCAGGTCGCGCCCGAGCTGGGCGCCTTCGCCCAGTACATCGCCAACGGCCAGAACTACAACGCCCGCCTCACCGGCACCACCCCCGAGTACGAGGAGGTGCGCAACTTCCACGTCGCCTCGGGCGAGTTCTTCAACCGCCAGAACCTCGACGCCCGCTCGAACGTGATCGCCATCGGCGCGACCGTCGCCGACAACCTCTTCGGCGATGCCGATCCGATCGGCCAGACGATCAAGGTGTCGATCGGCGGCCGCGTCGGGGTCAACTTCCGCGTCGTCGGCGTGATGGAGCGCAAGGGGGGCACCGGCCTGGGCAACCAGGACGACCAGGCGTTCATCCCGATCACGACGATGCAGGCGCGCCTCTCCAACGCGCGCACCGCGCGCGGGGCACGCAACGTCTCGATCATCAACGTCCAGGTCGCCGATCAGTCGCTGATGCAGGAGGCCGTCCAGGAGATCGGCGACCTGCTGCGCGACCGGCACCACACCGTCCAGGACGACTTCGTCATCCAGAGCCAGGACGACTTCTTGCAGGTCGCTAACCAGATCACTGGCGTGATGACGCTGCTCCTGGGCGCGATCGCCGGCATCAGCCTGGTCGTGGGCGGGATCGGGATCATGAACATCATGCTCGTCTCGGTCACCGAGCGGACGCGCGAGATCGGCATCCGCAAGGCCGTCGGCGCCAAGCGGCGCGACATCCTGGGCCAGTTCCTGACCGAGGCGGTCGTCGTCTCGGTGCTGGGCGGCGGCGTGGGCGTCGCGCTCGGTATTGGACTGGCCCGGATCATCTCGACTATCAACGTCAACGGGCAGAACTTGCAGACGCTGGTCGCCCCCGACGCGATCGGCCTGGCCTTCGGCGTTTCGGCGGCGATCGGGCTCTTCTTCGGCATCTACCCGGCCGCGCGCGCGTCGCGGCTGCACCCCATCGAGGCCCTGAGGTACGAATGAGGCTAGTCGGCGTCCTATCGGCGGTGGTCCTCCTGCTCGCCAACACCCTCACGGCGTCTGCCGCCAACACGCGCTTCTTCCCCGAGACGGGCCAGAGCGTCCGCGACGCGTTCCTCGACTACTTCGACGCCCACGGCGGCGTCGACGTCTTCGGCTACCCGCGCACCGGCGAGTTCGTGATGAACGGGCACTACGTCCAGTACTTCCAGCGGGCCCGCTTCGAGTACTGGCCCGAGAACCCGCCCGACCAGCAGGTGCAGCTCGGCAACCTCGGCCTCGAGCTCGGCAAGGCCCGTCCACCGTCGGTCGCCTCCGCCGACCCGAGCCGGCGCTACTTCCGGGAGACGCAGCACTCGATCGGCGGCGCCTTCCGCGACTTCTGGGAGAGCCACGACGGCGCGACCGTCTTCGGCTTCCCGATCACCGACGACATCCAGGAGAACGGGCTCCAGGTCCAGTACTTCCAGCGCGCCCGCTTCGAGTGGCACGGCGACGCGCCCGCCGACCAGCGCGTCCAGCTCGGCCTGCTCGGCGACGAGCAGATCGCGCTCGGCAAAGTGTCCGTCCCACCGGACGCCGCGCCGAAGGTCGCCCCGGCACCGGTTCTCCCGATCGCGCCCGGCGCCGCCGGCCCGGGCAAGCTGCTCGTCTCGACCGGCCAGGACGCGCCGTTCTACCTGATGGACCCGACCGGCGAGAACGCCGTCAAGATCGGGAGCGGCGTCGACCCGACGCTCTCGCGCGACGGCACCAGGATCGCCTACGCCACCAACAACCAGCCCAACCCCGGCCTCTTCGTCGCCAACGCCGACGGCTCCAACCCGACGCTCGTCTACGGCGGCCAGGACGTGCGCGGGCCCATGTTCTCGCCCGACGGCTCGAAGATCGCGTTCTGGGAGCGCTTCCAGTGCGTCCGGGTCATCAGGGGCCGGCCGAACATCCCGGATACCTGCACCCACGTGAAGGTGATCCCGGCCGGCGGCGCGCAGCCCGGCGAGGACTGGCTGCCGGCCGGCCAGTCGGCGTACGCCAACTCGCCGACCTGGAGCGCCGACGGCAAGACGCTCTTCTTCAAAGACGAGAAAGCGATCTACGCCGCGCCGCTCGGCCAGGTGGCCAAGCCGCTCTCGAAGTTCGAGCCCCGGTACAACACCCCCGCCGCATCGCCGATGGGCGGCCAGATCGCCGTCGCGATGGACTTCAACAAGGACCACTACGAGATCGGGCTCATCCCCGACAACGGCACCGTCAGCTTCACGCAGCTCACCCAGTCGCCGCCGTTCCTCTACCCGCCGCAGACGAGCCTATCGCCGGCCTGGTCGCCGGATGGCAGCAAGATCGCGTTCGTCTCCGACCGCGACGGCGCGCTCCACGTCTGGACGATGAACGCCGACGGCTCCAACCCCGTCAAGATCAGCGATCTGCCGATCACCTCGAACAACTCGTTCGAGCGGTTCGTCTCGTGGTCGGTCGCGCCCGGCCAGCCGGTTCCAACCCCGGCCGCCCAGCCGGCGCCGCAGCCGACCGCCACGCCGTTCGCCGGGCCGAACCTCCGGCCCACCGGGGGCTAGCGGTGGACGCCAGCGCCGCGGGAGCCCGGGGTGCCCCCGGACGAAACAACCCCATCTCCTGCCGCGGGGAGCAGATGGCGTAGCCATGGACCGCAAGGGCGTCAGCACCGCTCCCACCGTGCTCGTCGTCGACGACGAGCGCAACATCGTCGAGCTGGTGCAGCTCTACCTGCGCTCCGAGGGCTACCAGGTCGAGTCGGCCTACGACGGCCGCGAGGCGCTCGAGAAGATCGGCGCCATCCACCCCGACCTGGTCGTGCTCGACCTGATGATGCCGGAGATCGACGGCATGGAGGTCACGCGCCGGCTCCGCCAGAGCGACAGAAAGACGCCCGTCATCATGCTCACCGCCAAAGGCGAGGACGAGGACAAGATCGCCGGCCTCGACCTCGGCGCCGACGACTACCTCGCCAAGCCGTTCAACCCGAAGGAGCTCGTCTCCCGCGTCCGCGCCGTCCTGCGGCGCACGCAAGAGCCGGACAAAGCAACCCGCGTCCTGACAGTCGGCAACGTCCGGATCGACGTCGGCCGCCGCGAGGTCACGGTCGGCGGCAAGCCGGTCGAGCTGCGCACCAAGGAGTTCGACCTCCTGCTCGCGTTCGCCGAAAACCTCGGCCTGGTGCTCGACCGCGAGACGCTGCTGCGGATCGTCTGGGGCTACGACTACCTCGGCGACTCGCGCACGATCGACGTGCACGTGACCTGGCTGCGCGACAAGCTCGAGGACGCGACGGTGCGCATCCAGACGATCCGCGGCATCGGCTACAAGCTGGTGGTCGCCGAATGACGCGGCTACGCGCGACGCGGCGGTGGGCCCGCCTCTCGGCTTTCGTCGGGTCGCTGCGCTTCAAGCTGATCGGCTCGTACGTCGCGCTGATCTTCCTCGCCCTCTTCCTGGCCGGCTCGGCGATCGTGGTGCTGCTGCGCAGCTACCAGCAGCAGATCCGGCTCGACCAGCTCGCCCAGCTCTCCACCAGCGTCGGCTTCGTCGTCCTGCAGGCCGACCGCCAGGGCGCGCCGCTCGCCGCGATCCAGCAGGTGCTGCGCGACGAGAGCAACGAGACCAACGTCCGGATCCTCCTGACCGACCGGACGGGTCTGGTGCTCGAGGACACGATGGGCGACCTCGAGGGCACCCACGTGCCGCTGCCTGAGGAGCAGCGGGGCGGCCCTAGCCGCTACGTCGCCGCCAACAGCGACCTGATCTTCATGATCGCGCCCGCGCCGCGGTTCGGCCCGGGCAACCGCGCGCCGACCTACCGGGTCATCCTGGCCGTGCCGCAGGCGTCGGTCGCCCAGGCGTGGTGGGAGCTCGCGCCGAGCCTCTCGCTCGCCGCGGTGCTCTCGCTGGTCGTGTCGATCACCGTCGCGCTGCTGCTCACCCGCTCGATCGCACGGCCGCTGGTGCAGATGACGCGCGCGTCCGAGGAGATGGCGCGCGGCCGCTACGACCAGTCGATCCCGGTCCACGGGCGCGACGAGATCGCCCGGCTGGCGCGCGCCTTCAACGCCATGGCGCGCCAGGTCTCGAGCTCCGACCGCTCGATGCGCGACTTCCTGGCCAACGTCTCGCACGAGCTGAAGACGCCGCTGACCTCCATCCAGGGCTTCTCGCAGGCGATGCTCGACGGCACGATCTCCGGCGAAGAGGGCTACCACCGCGCCGCCGAGATCATCAACGAGGAGTCGGCCGGGATGCGCCGGCTGGTCGAGGACCTGCTGACGCTGTCGAAGATCGAGTCGGGCCAGATCGTGATGCGCGACGAGGTCGTCGACGTCGACAAGCTGGTCGCCGAGGCGATGCGGCGCGCCGAGCGGCGGGCCGAGGGCTCGAACGTGCGCGTCGCGGTCGAGTCGTACGCCGGCGCCGCGGTGCGCGGCGACGAGCACTGGCTGGGCCAGGTGTTCACCAACCTCGTCGACAACGCCTTCAAGCACACGCCGCCCGGCGGGCGGATCACGTTGCGCGCCGACGTTATTGGCAGCCAGGTCGTGCTCTGTTGCCACAATACAGGCTCGTACATCCCGGCCGATGACCTGCCGCGGGTCTTCGAACGATTCTTCCAGGTGGACCGGTCGCGCGCCGGCCGCGCCCATGGCAGCGGGCTCGGGCTCGCGATCGTCCGCGAGGTCGTCCAGGCCCACGGCGGCTCGGTCGAGGCCGAGAGCCACCCCACGTTCGGCACCACCTTCCGCGTTCGCCTGCCGCTGCACACGCTGCTGGAGCGGACGCCCCTGCGATACCCGACCAGCCGCGTCGCTTGACTAAGGAGGTCAGATGAAGGTCCCGGCCCCCTCCCGCGCCCGCCTGGCGCTCGCCGGCATCAGCCTCGTGACCGTCGTGGCCGTCGCCTGCACGGCGATGCCGATCCCGCTGCCGTTCCAAGCGCAGACGCAGGCGACGCCACAGGCGGCCGCCACGCCGGGCACCCCCGGCGAGAAGCCGCAAGGTCAGGCGCCCGGTAAGCCGGGCGGGCTCGGCGCCGGCGTGCCGGTGACGACCGCGCCGGCCACGCGCGGCAACATCGCCGCCTTCGTCGACTTCTCCGGCACGATCACGCCCGTGCAGTCGACGAACCTGGTGCCCAAGACCGCCGGGCGGATCGAGAAGATCTACGTCGACGTCGGCGACCAGATCAAGGCCGGCCAGAAGCTGGTGCAGCTCGACCACGGCGCGCTCGACGCGGCCGTCTCGCAGGCCGAGGCGAACCTGCAGAGCGCCCAGGCGCGCCTCCAGACCATCCAGACCGGCGCCCGCCCCGAGGACATCGCCTCCGCCCAGGCGGCGCTCGCCGCGCAGCAGGCCAAGCTCGACCAGATGCTGAAGGGTGGCCGGCCGGAGGACGTCGCCGCCGCCCAGGCCGCCTACGACAGCGCCCAGGCCAAGCTGGCCGAGGTGCAGCAGGGCACGCTGCCGGCCGACCTCCGCGCCGCCGAGCAGAGCGTCCAGGCCGCCCAGGCCGCGTTCGACGCGGCGGTCTCCAACTACAACAAGCTCAGCACGCCCTCGCCCGACGAGCTCGCCGCGGCGCGGGCGGCGGTCGACAAGGCGCAGGTCGCGCTCCAGCAGGCGCAGGCGAACTACGACAAGGTTGGCTGGCGGCCCGACATCGCGGCGCGGCCGGAGTCGGTCGCGCTGAAGCAGGCCACCGACGACTACCAGAACGCGCTCGCCCAGCTCCGGCTCAAGCAGTCGCCCCGACCCGAGGACCTGGCCGCGGCGCAGAAGCAGGTCGACTCGGCCCGCGCCCAGCTCGACGCGGCCAAGACGAAGCTCGAGCAGCTCAAGGTCGTGCGGCCGGAGGACCTCACTATCGCGCAGGCCGCGGCCGACCAGGCCGCCCAGGCGCTGGCGAAGGCCAAGACGCCGAACACCCCCCAGGACATCGAGCAGCAGCGGCAGGCCGTGATCCAGGCGCAGCAGAACCTGGCGCTCAAGTCGCAGCCGTACACCCAGAACGACTTGCAGACCGCGCAGGCGGCCGTCGCCCAGGCCCAGGCTGCGCTCGACGCCGCCAAGGTCGCCGCGCTGGAAGGCGCGGTGCTCGCCCCCTACGACGGCGTCGTGACCGCCCGGCTGCTCGCCGAGGGCGGTCTCACCAACGCGACCACGCCGGTCCTCTCGGTCGCGACGAAGGACAACGAGATCGTCATCAACGTCGAGGAGGCGCGCATCGGCCAGCTCCAGGTCGGCATGCCCGCCACGATCACGGTGCCGGCCTTCCCGGGCGTGACGTTCCCCGCCAAGGTGACCTCGATCGCGCCGACGGCCGACCAGAAGACGCACACCTTCCCGATCAAGGTACGGCCGGACCCGCAGGACCCGCGGCTGCTGGGCGGCATGTTCGCCGCCGTGCGCATCCAGACCCAGCGGAAGAGCGACGTCGTGCTCGTGCCGAAGGACGCGGTCGTCCAGCGCACCGGCAAGACCCAGATCTACGTCGTCGAGAACGGCCGCGCCAAGGCGATCGACGTCAGCGGCGGCCTCGGCGACGACAAGAACGTCGAGGTGCCGAGCGGCGTCAACCCGGGCGACCAGGTGATCGTCCAGGGCCAGTCGACCGTCAACGACGGCGACGCGGTCCGGCCGGCCGGCCCCGGCCAGGGCGGCCAGGGCCAGGCCGGGCAGGCAGGCCAGGGTGGCGCGCCCGGGAAGCCCCAGGGCGGGCAGGGCGGCCAGGGCGCCGCCAGGCCCGAGGCCACCCCGTCGTCGTCCTCGACCCCCACCCGCTAGCGAAGGAGGGAAGCCGAGATGGGACTGACACGACTCGCGATCAACCGACCGCTCGCCATCCTCATGTTCATCTGCGCCCTGGTGATCATGGGCATCGTGTCCGAGTCGCTGATGAAGGTCGACCGCCTCCCCAACATCAGCTTCCCCTTCGTCTCGATCACGATCCAGTGGCCGGGCGCCTCGCCGACCGACGCCGAGCAGCTCGTCACCAAGATCGTCGAGGGCGGCCTCTCCGGCATCTCGGGCGTGTCGAGCATCACCTCCACGTCGTCCGAGGGCCGCTCGCAAGTCAGCCTCCAGCTCGTCGAGGGCGCCGACGCCAACCAGGCCGCGATCGACGCGCAGCGAGCGATCGGCCGCCTCCAGGCCCGGCTCCCGGCCGACATCCAGCCGCCGGTCGTCAACCGCGCCGACCCCAACGCCTTCCCCGTCATGAACCTGGCCATCTCCGGGAAGCGCTCGCTCGATCAGATCAACGACCTGGTCACCAACATCATCCAACCCAAGCTCGCCTCGGTGCTCGGCGTCGCCGACATCACCGTTTCCGGCGGCGTCACGCGCGAGATCGAGGTGCAGCTCGACTACAACAAGCTCGAGTCGTACGGCATCTCGATCGCCCAGGTCACGACGGCGCTCCAGCGCGAGAACCTCGGCCAGCCGGCCGGCTCGATCGCCCAGGGGCGCCAGAACATCACCATCCGCTCGATGGGCAACCTCCAGACGCTGGACGACATCGCGAACGTCCAGATCACCACCGGCACGCCCAACCCGATTCGGATCAAGGACGTCGGCAAGGTCGTCGACACGTTCAAGCAGATCACCCGGTACCAGCGGCTGAACGGCGTCGACGCGGTCGGCCTGTCGATCACCAAACAGTCGGACGCGAACTCCCTCCAGGTTGCCAACGACCTGAAGGCCGCGATCCGCGACCTGCAGCGCACCCTGCCGTCCGACGTGACGATGACGATCACCAACGACTCGTCGGTCTACACCGCCGCGTCGGTCGACGCCGTCAAGTTCGACCTCTCCGTCGCGGTCTTCCTCACGGCCACGGTGCTGCTGCTCTTCCTGCACTCGTGGCGCAACGTCGTCATCGTCGCGCTCGCCATCCCGACGTCGCTGCTCTCGACCTTCATCGTCATGTACGCGCTCGGCTTCAACCTCGACACCATCTCGCTGATGGCGCTGGCGCTGCTCATCGGCATCCTGGTCGACGACTCGATCGTCGTGCTGGAGAACATCCACCGGCACATCGGCCTCGGCGAGCCGGTCCGCGCCGCCGCGCTCTCCGGCCGCTCCGAGATCGGCCTGGCCGCGATCGCGATCACGCTCTGCGACGTCGTCGTGTACCTACCGGTCGCGTTCATGCAGGGCAACCTCGGCAAGCTGTTCAAGGAATACGGCATCACGATCGCCGTCGCGACGCTCTTCTCGCTGTTCATCGGCTTCACCCTGACGCCGATGCTCGCCTCGCGCTGGCTCAAGGAGCACGACGCCGAGGAGCACGAGACGGGCAGCCTCTGGTCGAAGTTCGTCGTGCGTTGGGAGGCCGGCATCGGCTGGCTCTCCCGCCGCTACCGCCGCGTCCTCTCCTTCGCCCTCGACCACCGGCCGCTGATCGTCGCGATCGGCGTGACCTCGGTCGTGATCGTCGGCGTCATCTACAACTTCCGGCTCATCGGCTTCGAGTACGCGCCGAACGAGGACACCGGCAGCTTCCGCATCAACCTGAACATGCCGCCGGGCACCAACCTCGACACGACCGACAAGGTGGCCCGGCAGCTCGAAGCAACCGTCCAGCAGGACGTGCCCGAGGCCGTCGCGGTTTACACCTCGGTCGGCGGCGGTGGCTTCGGCGGCTCCGGCACGAACAGCGCCAACATCGACGTGCAGCTCACGCCGAAGGGCCACCCGTGGTGGCTGAAGCCGTGGGAGGTGGTCGGGCCGCTGCTCCGGGGCGAGCCGCTGCCCCAGCCCCGCAAGCGCTCCGTCTTCGAGGTGATCGCCGCGCTGCGGCCGAAGTTCGCGGCCATCCCCGACGCCAACATCCAGATGACCACCGAGCAGGCGTTCGCCGGCGGCGGCGGGCAGGGCCTCCAGGTCCGCCTGCTGGGCGACGACCTCAACGAGCTGCAGGTCCTCGCGCGGCAGATCGAGCAGGTCATGCGGCAGACGCCCGGCGTGGCCGACGTACGCAACAACTCGGCGGCGCAGCTGCCCGAGGTGCGCGCGGTCTTCAACCGTCAGCGCATGGCCGAGCTCGGCATCACGTCGCAGCAGGTCGCGACGGCGCTGCGCACGGCCATCACCGGCACGGTCGTCGGCGCGTGGCGGCCCGAGGGCCAGGACCAGCTGGACCTCACCCTCATCGCGCAGGATGCCGATCGGCTCGACCTAAACAAGCTGGCCGACCTGCCGCTCACGCCGCAGGCCGGCGGTGGTGGCGGGGTGAGCCCGGCCGGCATCCCCGCCGGCACGCCGGTGCGCCTCGGCCAGGTCGCCACCTTCGTGCGGGACAGCGGCCCGTTCCAGATCCAGCACCAGGACCGCCAGCGCACCATCGCGCTCTCCGGCGTCATCCCCCAGGGCGCGACGCTCGGCGACGTGGCCCGTCTGTTCCGCGAGAACATGGCGCGCCAGATCCAGTTCCCGGCCGGGTACTCGTACATCCTGGTCGGCCAGGCCCAGCAGCTCGACGTGGCGGTCGCCTCGCTGCTCGGCGCGCTCGGCCTCTCGGTGCTGCTGATCTACATGCTGCTGGTCGCCCTCTTCGAGAGCTGGCTGCACCCCCTGGCGATCATGTTCTCGCTGCCGGTCTCGCTGATCGGCGCCTTCACCGCCCTGATCGTGACCGGCAACACGTTCAACATCTTCTCGATGATCGGCATGATCATGCTCATGGGCCTGGCGGCGAAGAACGCGATCTTGCTGGTCGACTTCACCAACACGCTGCGCGGCCGGGGCCTGGCGCGGCGCGAGGCGATCGAGACGGCCGGGCCGACCCGGCTCCGGCCGATCCTGATGACGACGTGCACCATCCTCTTCGCGATGCTGCCGCTGGCGGCGAAGCTGGAGGAGGGCGCCGAGTCGCGCGCCCCGATGGCGGTGGTCGTCATGGGCGGCGTTATCAGCTCGACGTTCCTCACGCTCGTGTTCGTGCCGGTGATGTACACCTACCTCGACGACCTGCAGGCGTTCTTCAGCCGCCGCGGCGTGCGGGCCCCGCGCTTGCCCCGCCGTGGTCGCCCGGGCGAGCCGCTGCCCGTCCCGGCGCTGGCCCCCGAGCTCGCCGGCTCGCCCGGCGAGGGCGCGGGCGACTAAACGTCGACTGGCTTCCCAGGCGCGGCGCCACCCTGGTCCCCTCCCGCCGGAAGAGGGGACCAGGGTGATGGCGTTTCCGCGTCCCGCGCCCTCGTCCTTGTGACCCGCCGTGAGCGCCCTAGCGTGCGCGCCCGGATGACCGCCGCTATAAACGACTAGAACGCCGCGAGGGTTCGATGCACGTCGTCCGTAACCTCATGCTGCTGGTGCTCGGCGCCGTCGTCGGCGTCGCGCTGGTCGCCGCCGGGCTCCTGGTTGGGCTCGGCCCGAGCCTCGTCCAGGTCGCCCGCGTCCAGGTCATCCCCGCGCCCGCCGTGCCCGCGCCGCCGCTCGCCGCGCCCACGCCCCCGGCCGCCGCGCCCACGCCGCCGGCCGTACCCACGCCGCCGTTGCCCGCGCCAACGCAGGTCCCCACCCTCGTTCCGGCCAGCACGCCGCCGCCCCCTCCGCCGACGGTGGTCAGCTCGCCCGCGACCCGCCTCCTACCCGAGGAGCAGGCGCTCGTCGACGTCTACGACCGCGCTTCCCCGGCCGTCGTCAACATCACCAACCAGATCGGCAGCGCGAGCCCTTCCACCAACGACTTCCCGCGCACCGGCCTCGGCTCCGGCTTCTTCTTCGACGACCGCGGCTACATCCTCACCAACAACCACGTCGTCGACGACGCCAGTCGGCTCGAGGTGACGCTCGCCGATGGCACCAACGTCCCCGGCCAGCTCGTCGGCCGCGACCCCGCCAACGACCTCGCCGTCGTCAAGGTCGACGTGCCGAAGGAGAAGATCCACACCGTCCCGCTCGGCGACTCCGACCGCCTCAAGCCCGGCCAGCTCGCCATCGCGATCGGCAACCCGTTCGGGCTCGACCGCACCATGACCACCGGCATCATCTCGGCCGTCGGGCGGACGCGGCCCAACGAGCAGCAGCGCTCGATCCGCAACATGATCCAGACCGACGCCGCCGTGAACCCAGGCAACTCTGGCGGTCCGCTGCTCGACTCCAGCGGCCAGGTGATCGGCGTCAACACCGCGATCGAGAGCCCCGTGCGCGGCTCGGTCGGCATCGGCTTCGCGGTGCCGATCAACACCGCCAAGCTCTTCCTGCCGCAGATGCTGGCCGGCGGGAAGGTCGTGCACCCATGGCTCGGCATCACCGGGATGCCGCTCACGTCGCTCACCGCGCAGAACCTCGGTCTGAGCACGACCGAGGGCGTCTACGTCACCGACACGGTCCCGGACGGTCCGGCGCGCAAGGCGGGCATCAAAGGCGCCGGCGGCGGCAGCGGGCGGCAGGTGCCGAAGGGCGGCGACGTGATCCTGGCGATCGACGGCCAGAAGATCGCCAAGCCCGACGACATCTCCGCCTACCTCGACACGAAGAAGGTCGGCGACGTCGTCCAGGTCGAGGTGCTGCGCGACGGCCAGCGGCAGACGATCGACGTGACGCTCGGCGAGTGGCCCGACACCGCCTCGACCGGCCCACGGGGCGGCGGCGCGCCGCCGCCCGCCATCCCGAACATCCCCGGTCTGCCGAACCTGCCCTTCGGCGGCCGTTGAGTATCACATTTGTGAAACGTTGCCCCTCGTTGGCGTGTGGTATGCTCGTGCGCAGAGCACCTCCATTGATTCCGCGGTGATGACGATTCCGTGACCACGGCGAACGAGAAAGCCCAGAAGACGATCCTGGTCGTCGAGGACGACCCCGACGTCCAGGCGGTGATCGTCGGCGCGTTGCAGGACGCCGGCTACCGGGTGCTGGCCGCCCGCTCCGGCGTCGAGGCGCTGCTGCTCGTACGCCGCGAGCGGCCCGACGCCATCACCCTCGACCTGCTCTTGCCGGTCATGACGGGCGAAGAGGTGCTGCGGCGGCTCGAGCAGGACGAATTCGGCCGGAACATCCCGATCGTCGTCGTCTCGGCCTACACCCGCCGCCTGGCGCCGAACCACCGCATCGCGCGTATCCTGCCCAAGCCGTTCGACATCGCCGAGCTGCTCGACGACGTGGCCGCGGCGGTCGAGTCGAATGCCGCGCCGCAGCGCCCGAGCAAGGTCCGCGAGTAGCCCGCCGGTCGTCACCGGCCCGGCCAGGATCAAGGTCTTCCTCCGGTCGCTCGACCACCGCGTCGTCGACCAGGCCGCCGTCCGCCTCGCCGAGGTGGCCGAGCGCGGCGGCGGCCGCGTCGAGGGCCCCATCCCGCTGCCCTCGCAGCCCTCCGACGTCGAGGGCATGCGCATCCACACCCGCCAGATCGACATCGTCGACCCCAGCGGCCCACTGCTCGCCACCCTCCAGCACTTCGACCTCCCGACCGGGGTCGAGATCGAGATGGCTGGCTAGCGCCGGCGGCGCGTCCGACGCCGTGGCGGCGCGTCCGGCGGCATGGTCATCGCGAAGCGCCGCGGCCCCGGCCACGTGTTCGTCGTGACGTCGGCGCGGAGCTGCACCGGCAGGTAGTCGAGCGCCGGAATCCGGTCGCGGCACTCGTCCACGAACGCCACCACCGCGTCGACGACCGGCGCGTACCGGCGAACGTCGGCCTCCGCCGCGAACGTCGGCGGGTTCCCGCCGCCGTAGGTGACGAACGTCGGCACCACGCCGCGTCGGCGGGACCAGCCGGCCCGCGCCATGCGCTCGCGGATCGTCGGGTCGATCTCGGCCTTTTTGTCGAACGACAGCACGTAGACCCGATGGCGCAGCGAGGCTCCGATGGCCAGCGCGGCGGCCTCCTGGTCCTCGCCCGCCGCGCTCGCGGTTGGCGGCGATTCCGGGCCCTCGCCCACCATCGCTTCGTAGTCGGCGAGCGACGTGTAGATCGCCAGCCCGGCGAGCTCGCCGCCCGCCCCGAGCACAGCCACGTACACCGGCGGAGACGAGCGGTCGGCCCATTCGACCCCGATCGGCGGGTTGTCGTACGCGTAGCGCCAGGGTTTCGCCTGCCAGAGCCGCTCGGCCACAGCGCAGAGTGGCCCGAGCACCTCGTCCGGCAGGTCGAGCTCCATCGGCTCGGCAAGGCTCGCCACCTGCTCCAGCAGCGAGTCGAGGATCTCGTCGAACTCGGCGATGCGCGGCGAGACCTCCAGCGCGATCGCCCGGCTGGCCAGCCTCGGCCGCATGGCGTCCGCCAGCGTCTGGTCGAAGACGACCGCCTTGCCGGGCAGCATGTACGGCTCGACGAGCGCGGTCGCGCCCACCTCCACCTCGTCGAGGCCGTCTAGGCCCCGTTCGAGGCTCGCGGCCGGGTTGACCAGCCCTTCGGCCAGCGCCGCGGCCGGGTCGTCGATCGCCACCACGCTCGACACGACCACGCCGCTCTCCGCGTCGATCCAGATGCCCATGTAGGGCGCGTGGACCTCGCCGGCGTCCTCCACGCCGACCGGAGCCCGACGGATGTCGCCGAGGTATGTCCGACGCCGGTCGTAGCGGTGGATCTGCGCCGGTCCCTGCGCTCGGCCGTGCTTGCGTCCCATCCCGATACTCCGACCGCGGGTGAGCGCGTCGGCGCGCCGACGCACTCACCCCACCGGCTGCCCACGGAGCATAGACCCATGGCGCCGCTTCCGCGAACGGGACGGTCCTTTCGACGGCGTGGACGGTGGCGCCCACGCTCCTCTTACGAGGCGATCGCCTCCGGCGCGCCGGGGCGCGCCGGCTCCATCTCGAGCTCGATCAGCCCCTTCCGGATCGCGTACTTGATCAGCTCGGTCCGGCCCTTGACGTTCAGCTTGCGCATGATGTGCGCCTTG
>DASRFH010000114.1:0-7375 GCA_035651675.1 Chloroflexota bacterium
CCGCGCGCGCTTCGCGCTCGGTCGGCGCCACGACGACGTACTGATGCAAGGCCGGGGTGACCGCGTCGGAGTCCCGCCCGGCCTTCGCAGCGGCGGCGCGGATGGCGGCGAGCTTGGTCGCGTACTCCTCGGGGGAGCCGACGACGGTTGGGTACCAGCCGTCGCCGTAGGTGCCGGTCAGCCGAAGCATGCGCGGTCCGTGGCCGGCGACCCACACGTCGGGTCGCCGGCCGCGCGGAACGGGAAGGTCCATCACGGCGTGATCGAGCCGGAAGTGCTTGCCCCGAAAGTCGATAGATTCGCTCCCCTCCAGGCAGCGTCGGACGATCTGGAGCGCCTCTTCGAGCACGCCAACCGGCTCGTCGAAGGTCAGCCCGTACGGCTCCAGGTTCTCGCGCTCGCCCGCCCCGATGCCGAGAATCGGCGCTCGCTTCGTCGCGTGGGCGAGCGTAAGCATGGTCTGCGCGAGCAGCACCGGGTGCCGGCGTTTCGCCTCGGTGACGCCGACGCCGAGCCGCAAGCGTCCCGCGTTGGCCGCCAGGTAGCCAAGCAAGACCTGGTAGTCGTAGACGGCGTGGGGATGTGGGTACCGCGCCGCCAACCAGGAGAAGCGGCGGTCCCAGAGCGCACGCGGGATGAAGCCCTGGAAGTGATCGGGGACGAGCACCGAATCGAGCCGCGCGATCCGCGCCAACAGGACGAGCGCCCGCAGCAGGCCGATTGGCGGTGACGCTGGGAGCTGGAATCCGGTGGCGATGCCCAATACTTCAGTCTACGTCGCCGCCGGTGGCACAGCGTCTGCTGCCGACTCCCCGCCGGGAACAGACTCCGCGGCAGGAGGTTTTCAGATGGCGATCGACCGTTGGGACCCGTTCCGTGAGGCGCTCAGTCTGCGTGATGCGATGGACTGGCTGATGCGCGAGAGCTTCATCCGGCCCGATTGGTTCGCGGGGGCCCGGGGAGGTGGCTGGTTGCCGATGGACGTGGAGGAGCGCCAGGACGACTACGTGCTGCGCGCCTCGCTGGCGGGCTGGAAGCCCGAGGAGATCGACGTCTCGATCCAGGGCGACACGGTCACCATCTCTGGCCATCGGAAGCCCGAGGAGCGCGAGGAGAAGGACAAGACTTATCACCTCCGCGAGCGGGGCTTCGCCGCCTTTACGCGGTCGTTCACGTTCCCAGGCGCGGTCGACGCGAGCAGGGCCGCGGCGAGTTTCGAGAACGGCGAGCTGATCCTCACGATCCCGAAGTCCGAGGAAGCCAAGCCCCGCCGCATTCAAATCAAGAGTGCAGGAACGCCGCTACCTGGCGGGCAGCCGACGTAGCTGGCAGCGCCGCGTGGGTGGGGATGGGCGGCAAACCTGCTCGCGTAGGCGCCGCGTTGGGTCCATAATGCGCATGGACTACCGAGATGGGCGCTGGGGTCGATCCGCTCCGAGCCGCCTACGGCAGCGGCGTCGCGCCGCTGCCGCTGAACCACACGCTGACCGTGGCGGTCGCGACGCTGGTCGTCGCGTTGCTGATGCTCCTCGCGTTGTTCCTGCTGATGGGGCTACCTGCGCGCGGCGCGGGCTCGGCAGCGTCCGCATCGGTCGCCCGGCCGGATGAGCCCCCGTTCGCCGCCCAGGCTGGCCCACCAGACGTCGCCCGCGACGCGATGCTCGCGACGTTTTTGGCCCGGCTCGAGCGGCTCGCTGAACTCGCGGCGGACCCGGCGGTCCGGGCCGACCCGCAGAAGCTGCGCCTGATTCAGGCCGCTCTGCTATCCACATACCGGGACTGCGAGGCGCTCGGCGCGGGAGGCCAGGCGCGCGCGCTGCTCCACCTACCCGGTTGACGCGCCGATCGGGCGTCCCCGACGGTCTCCGCGAGCGGCTTGCACCCGGCTGGCCGCGGGTCCCTGGTCGACCTCGGAAGGCCGAACACCGTCACCGACGGCGCCGGCGTCGACCGGGGTGCCGACGATGCGGGTCGTCTCCACCCGCTGGACTTCACCACGGCCAGGCGACGTGCCGCCTGGCCCGTGGCCGCGCACCGTGCCTGGCAGCCGCTTGGCGACGCGGCCTTGCCGTCCACCTCACCGCTTGGGTCGGCGCCTCGAACTCGATCGTGATTGCGGGCGGCCCGCGGCCAGCCAGTCGATGGCGTGCGCCGCTCGCCGTCCGCCGCGGCGTCTCGCCGCCAACGTACGGAGCGCGCGGCGATGATAATGGCGGCTAGAGGGTTGCCGTGCGAGAGATCCGCCAGCCAGGGGCGTACCACTACGTCTTCAGCCGCTACGTCGAGCCCATCGCGCGGGTCGCGTCCGGCGAGACCGTCACGATCTACACCGAGGACGCGTTCGAAAGCCGGATCACCAGTGCTGGCGATAGGCCGTCCGAGGTTCTCGGCGCCTACCTGAACCCGCAGACGGGGCCGATCTCCGTCGAGGGCGCCGAGCCGGGCGACACGCTGGCGGTGCGGATCCTTGGCATCGAGCCGACCCGCGACTGGGCGGTCAGCGCGTTCATCCCGTACTTCGGCGGACTGACGTCTACCAGGCTCACACGCACGCTGCAGGAGCCGCTGCCCGAGCGCGTGTGGGTCTACCGTCTCGAAGGCGAGATGCTGACCTGCACGCCGCGGCTGCGCTTCCCGTGGCGGCCGTTCATGGGCACGATCGGCACGGCGCCGGAGCTCGAGGCGATCTCGGCACTTACGCCCTTCGACCACGGCGGGAACATGGACGTGCCGGACGTCCGGCCCGGGAACACGGTGTACCTCCCGGTGCGGGTGCCGGGAGCGCTGTTCTTCACCGGCGACTGCCACGCCGGCCAGGGTGAGGGGGAGCTGTGCGGCGTGGCTTTGGAGATCACGGCCAAGGTAACGGTCCGCTTCGACCTGATCAAGGCGAAGCCGATCGCCTGGCCGCGGATCGAGAGCGCCGACGAGCTGATGGCGGTCGGCAGCGCGCGCCCGATGGAGGACGCCGCGCGCATCGCCTACGCCGAGCTGGCCGGCTGGCTCGTCGAGCTGGGCTGGGACCGCTGGGAGGCCTACGAGGCGCTGACGCAGATCGGGGGCCTGTACGTCGGCAACATGGTGGACACCTACTATTCGCTGGTCGCGAAGATCCAGAAGCGGTACGCCTTCGCCGAGCAGGCCGGTGGCTAGAATTCGGGCGTCCCTGGCCCCGTGGTGGAACTGGCATACACATGGGTCTTAAAAACCCACGCCCGCGAGGGATTGCGGGTTCGAGTCCCGCCGGGGCTACCCGTGGGCTGCGCCGCTGGCAGGCTCGTGCACAACGGATGAGCGGGCCGACGCCGGCTAGCGCCCGGTGGGCGGCGGCGCATGGGCTGGCGTGAACGGCAACGCGAGGTAGACGCCGACCGGGATGGCGGCGACGTCCTGAAGCATCTCGGTCGTCGTGGCCGCGCCCGCGCCGCTCGGGTCGGGCAAGATCCATGGCGCAACCAGGTAGCCATGCACACCGCGAACGAGGCCGTCTGGGGCGAGCAGGGGCCCGCCGCTGAAGCCCTGGATGCCTGGGTTCGTGTAGAACATCTCGTCCTGGTAGCCGTCCAGATAGAGATAGAGGGTCCCCGACAGCGATTGCTGGGCGCCGAACCCGTTCCACGGGAACCCCACCAGTGTCAAGGGCGAGCCAACCGGCGCTCGGTCCGGCGAGAGCGCGTGCACCATCGGCGCCGGTGGCCCCGCGAACCGCACGACCGCCCAGTCGCAGCTCATAAGCTGGGCCGCCGCCCAGCAGCCAGGGATGCTAGCGCTGACGGAGTAACGGACGCCGAACGGCACCCCCACCGCCTTGCCCGACGGCGCGACGACGCAGTGGGCCGCGGTGACGAGCACGTACGGTGCGACGAAGACGCCGGAGCACATCTCCGCGCCGCTCACCTGGACGACAGCGCGATCGATCGGCGGCGCCGCGGCGGGCGCGCCCGTCTCGACCAACCGCGAGACGACGACGAGCACCAGGGCGAAGACAGCTTTGCGCACCCAGCTCGGTGTGCGAGGGAGCTGTCGAGGTCCGGTGTCGCCCCGATCGAGGGGCGGCGGTGTTCCCTCGGGTGGTGAGCTTGCACGTCACGCGGGACCAGGCGTAAAAACCGGCGCTCGCCCAGCCATCGTATAGGGAGTGTGCGCGTGCCACGGATCGCCCCGGCCGTGCTGGCCTTGTGCCTCGCCAGCGTTGTCGCCTGCGCGGGCGACCCGCCCCCGACGCCGACCCCGCCCCCGACGAGCACGCCGGTCCCGGCAGCAACCGCTACGCCGGTGCCCAGTGCGCCGACGGCGGTCCCATCGCCGACTGGCGCACCGGCCACGGCGACCGCCGTCCCGGTGCCCCCGACCGCGACGCCTCCGCCGCCGACCGCGACCAAGGCAGCCGCGCGGAGGTTCGTGATCCAGAAGGATGGCTCGAAGCTCCGCCTGGTCGTCAACGAGACGCTGGCGCGGGTGAAGCTGCCGAGCGACGCGATCCTGGAGACGCCCGACATCGCCGGCCAGCTCGTGATCGACGGCGATGGCGTCGTCGGGCCCGACAGCAAGTTCACGGTCAACTTCAAGACGCTCAAGAGCGACGACGAAGACCGCGACACCGACGTCCAGGACAACATCCTGGAGACCGCGAAGTTCCCGACCGGCACCTTCGTGCCGAGGGAGTTCCGTGGTTTGCCGAAGCCGCTCCCGGCGGGCGGCCCGATCAAGGGTCAGCTGGCCGGCGACCTAACCGTGCACGGGGTGACGAAGCCGGTCGTGTTCGACGTCGACGGCACGCTCGATGGTCCGACCTTCAAGGGCAAGGGCACGGTCGACGTGCTGTTGACGGACTTCGGGATGGAGATCCCGAGTCTGGTCGTGCTGTTGCGCGTGGACAACAAGGTCCACGCCGAAGTCACCGTTAACGCGAAAGCGGAGTAGAGAAGCCCCCTCGCGCCGTCAGCGGAACAGCTGCTTCGCCTGCTTCTCCCGGACGTGCTGGCTGGCGCGGGCGAGGATCTGCTTCTCGAGGTTGGCGTTTTCGGGCAGCTTCTCCCACCCCGCGTAATCGCCGTCCTCGGCCCAGTTTGCGAGCAGGCGCATCACGTAGCCGATGTGCCGGCCGTAGGGCGTCTGGAGCGCCTTTTTGCGCTCCTCGGGCGAGACCTGGCGGAGGCGGAGCACGATCTCGGCGAGCGGGTAGAAGCGGCGCTCTAGCTCGGTGCCTAGCTCGGATTGAGAGGTGGCCATGGGCCGGATTCTAGGCCGCGACCAGCTTGCCGCGTAGGATTCGCTTCAGGAACTGCCCGGTGTACGAGTCGTCGCGCGCCGCGACCTCCTCGGGTGTTCCGACCGCCACGACGTACCCGCCAGCCGCCCCCCCCTCGGGCCCCATGTCGACGATCCAGTCGGCGCACTTGATGACGTCGAGGTTGTGCTCGATCACGAGCACCGTATTGCCCGCGTCCACCAACCGCTGGAGCACGTGCAGCAGTCGCTCGACGTCGGCAAAGTGCAAGCCCGTCGTCGGTTCGTCGAGGATGTAGAGCGTCTTGCCCGTCGCGCGTCGCGACAGCTCGGTCGCCAGCTTCACGCGCTGCGCTTCGCCACCCGAGAGAGTCGTCGCCGGCTGACCGAGCCGGATATAACCGAGGCCGACGTCGGCGATCGTCGCGAGCTTGTTCCGGATCGCCGGCACGTTCTCGAAGAACGTCAGCGCCTCGTCGACCGTCATTTCGAGGACGTCGGCGATCGTCTTGCCTTTGAACTTGATCTCCAGCGCCTCGCGGTTGTACCGCTTGCCATTGCAGACCTCGCACGGCACGTAGACGTCGGGCAAGAACTGCATCTCGATCTGGATGATCCCCTCGCCCTGGCAGGCCTCACACCGACCACCTTTGACGTTGAACGAGAAGCGCCCGGCCTGGTAGCCGCGCATCCGCGCCTCGGGCACGGACGCGAACAGGTCGCGGATCTGCGTGAAGACGCCCGTGTAGGTCGCGGGGTTCGATCGCGGCGTCCGGCCGATCGGCGACTGGTCGACGTCGATGACCTTGTCGAGGTGCTCGAGGCCGACGACGGCGTCGTGCTCGAGCGGCCGCTCCTTCGCCCGGTAGAGCTGCTGGGCGATCTTGCGGTAGAGGATGTCCTCGATCAGGGTGGACTTGCCCGATCCAGAGACGCCGGTGACGCAGACGAACTTGCCGAGCGGGATCTCGACGCTGACGTTTTTCAGGTTGTTCGCGCGCGCCCCGCGCACGATCAGCGATTTCCCGCTCCCCGGCCGGCGCTGGTGGGGTGTGTGGATCTCCCGCTCGCCGCGCAGGAACTGGCCGGTGATCGAGCGCGGCTCGGCCAGAACGTCGGCGACCGTGCCCGACACGATCACCTGTCCGCCATGCTCGCCCGCGCCGGGTCCGATGTCGACCACCCAGTCGGCCGCGCGGATCGTCTCCTCGTCGTGCTCGACGACGATCACGGTGTTGCCCAGGTCGCGCAAGCGGACGAGCGTGTCGATCAGCCTCCGGTTGTCGCGCTGGTGGAGGCCGATGCTCGGCTCGTCGAGGATGTAGAGCACGCCCATCAGCGACGAGCCGATCTGCGTCGCCAGCCGTATGCGCTGCGACTCGCCGCCGGAGAGCGTCGCCGACTGGCGGTCGAGCGTCAGGTAGTCGAGGCCGACGTCGAGCAGGAAGCCGAGCCGGGCTTTGATCTCCTTCAAGATCTGGCGGCCGATCGTGTGCTGCCGCTCGTTGAACGAGCGTTCGAGCGCCGTGAACCACTCGAGCGCATCGCCGACCGACAGGTGCGTCACGTCGATGATCGACTTGTCGCCAATGGTGACCGACAGGCTCTCCGGCTTCAGTCGCTGTCCCCGACAGACTTGACACGGCCGGTTCGCCATGTACCGCTCGATCTCGGAACGGACCCACTCGGAGTCGCTCTCGCGGTAGCGCCGCTCGAGGTTGGGAATGACCCCTTCGTAGCTTGTCTCGAACGTTCGCCGGTGGCCGGAGCGGTCCTCGTGCTCGACCGCGATCTTCTCGCCCTTCGAGCCGTACAGCAGCAGCGCGATCTGCCGCTCGCTCAAGTCCTTCACCGGCTGGTTCATCGGGATGCCGTACTTCTTCGCGACGCCCTCGAGGATCCGCGTGTAGTAGGTGTTCGCGTTGTTCGCCCGGTGGTACGGGTGGATCGCGCCCTCGGCGAGCGTGAGATCGCGGTCGGGGATCACCAGCTCGGGGTCGATCTCGAGCGACGTGCCGAGGCCCGAGCAGGCCGGGCAGGCGCCGTGCGGGCTGTTGAACGAGAAGGTCCGCGGCTCGATCTCGCCGAGGGAGATGCCGCAGTGCACGCACGCGAAGTGCTCGGAGAACAGCAGCTCCGGCCCGTC
>DASRFH010000115.1:0-8966 GCA_035651675.1 Chloroflexota bacterium
GCGCTGGCACCTTGCGACCCAGTCCGCGATGCACGCGGTCAACGACGCGCTCTTCGCCGGCATCTACCCGCTGCTGCCGCTCGTCGCCGCCGACCTCGGCCTCACCTACGCGCAGGTCGGCGCGCTCAAGACCGCCTATTCCGGCGCCTCGGCGATCTTGCAGGTGCCGGCCGGTATCGCCGCCGAGCGGTACGGCGAGCAGCTCCTGCTCGCGCTCGGCACCGGCTGGGTCGGCATCGGCTTGTGCGCGATGGCCGCGGGTGGGGGCTTCATCCTCCTCTTCGCGCTGGCGCTTTTCGCCGGGCTGGGTGGCAACACGCAGCACCCGGTCGCGACCGCGATCATCTCGCGCCTCTTCGAGGGCCCGCGCCGCGGCACCGCGATCGGCACACTGAACTTCGCCGGCGACCTCGGCAAGGTCGCCGCGCCGGCGATCGCCGGCGTCGCCGTCGCCGCCTACGGCTGGCGTGGCGGGTTCCTGACGCTCGGCGCCATTGGGGCGCTGTTCGCGCTCGGGTATTGGGTGATGATGCCGTCCCCTCCGCGTCCCCTGGGCGGGGAGGCCGGAAAGGCACGAGCGGACCTCCCCGCGTCTCCGTCCGAGCCCGGATCAATCGGTTGGGGCATCGCCAACCCGCGACTCTTCGTCGGCCTCGTCGTCGTCGGTATGCTCGACGCGATGGCGCGTGGGACGACGCTCACCTTCGCGCCGTTCCTGCTCGGCCAGCGCGGCTTCGACGCCGCGGCGATCGGCCTCGCCTACTCGGCGATCTACGCGGCCGGCGCGACCGGCAAGTTCGTCTGCGGTCCGCTCGGCGACCGCTACGGCACGACCGCGCTGATCGTCGCCACCGAGCTGGTCACGGCCGGCGGGCTGCTGGCGCTCCTCCACGCGCCGGCTGCGCTGCTCTTCCTGGCGGTGATCCCACTCGGCTTCGGGCTCAACGGCACCTCGTCGGTGCTCTACGCCTCCGTGCCGGCCTTCTTCCACGCCGCGCGGCGCGCTCGCGGCTACGGCCTCTTCTTCACCTGCGTCGACGTCGCCTCGGCGCTCGCCCCGATCGCGTACGGCGCGTTGGCCGACCGGCTGGGCGTCGCGGCGAGCCTGACCGTGCTCGCCACCGCGACGGCGCTCATCGCACCGCTGGCGTTGCTGGTCCGGCCCGACCGGGCCGACGCCCGGGCGTGGTACGGTCGGACTTGACGGAGGTTGTTCGATGATCCAGATCGCGGAAGTCCTCCCACCCACGCCCTCGCCGCTCTGGCGGCTCGTCAAGCAGTGCGGCGTCGAGCACGTCGTCGGCGTGATGGACTTCTCGCGCGGGCTGAACGTGCCGCGCGAGGAGCTGCCCTGGAGCTACACGTCGCTGCTGCGCGTCGCGACCGCGTACCGCGACGGCGGCTTCACGTTCGACGTGCTCGAAAGCCGACCGCCGCTCGACCGCGCCAAGCTCGGCCTGCCCGGCCGCGACGAGGAGATCGAGCACGTCCTGACGCTGATCCGGAGCATGGGGCGGCTCGGCATCCCGGTCTGGTGCTACGAGTGGATGCCGGTGATGAACGCGATCCGAACCTCGGTCGCCATCCCGGGCCGCGGCGGCGCGACGGTGACGGGCTACGACCACGATCTCATGCGCGCCGCGCCGCTCACCGAGTACGGCGAGGTGGGCGAGGAGCGGATGTGGGAGGCGCTGCGCTACTTCCTGGAGGCTGTGCTGCCCGTCGCCGAGGAGTCGGGCGTGACGCTGGCGATGCACCCCGACGATCCACCGCTCTCGCCGATCCGCGGGCTGGGGCGGATCATGCGCTCGGTCGAGAACTTCCAGCGGCTGGTCGACCTGGTGCCGAGCCCGGCCAACGCGATCTGCTTCTGCCAGGGCAACTTCACGCTGATGACCGACGATCTACCAGGCGTCATCCGCCACTTCGGCCGCCAGGGCAAGATCGCCTTCGCCCACCTGCGCGACGTGCGCGGAACGCCCGAACGCTTCGTCGAGACGTTCCACGACGAGGGCCAGACCGATATGCTCGCCTGCATGGCCGCCTACCGCGACGTCGGCTTCGACGGCGTCTGCCGCCCCGACCACGTGCCGACGATGGAAGGTGACTCGAACGCCAACCCGATGTACTCGAGCATCGGACGGCTCTTCGCGATCGGCTACCTCAAGGGGCTGCGCCAGGCGGCTTACGCGTAGCGGCACCATGCGACGGTATTCGGAACCGGATCCCTAACGCCGCGCGGTCCAGACGTCGCGGGGCTCGAGCAAGTTCAGCATCCGCTCGCCGGCCCTGTAGCGGCGGGCGTTCTCGCAGATGATCTCGAGCGAACGGCCGGTGCGGTCGGGGACCTGGGGTGTCGTGTGCGGCGTGATGAGCACGTTCGGCAGGTCCCAGAGCGGGCTCTCGGGCGGGAGCGGCTCGGTCTCGAAGACGTCGAGACCGGCGCCCGCGATCCTCCCGGCGCGCAGCGCTTCGATCAGCGCCGCCTCATCGACGACTGCGCCGCGGGCCATGTTTACCAGCACCGCGGTCGGCTTCATCAGCCCGAGCTCGCGGGCGCCGATCAGGTGGTGCGTCGCGTCGGAGAGCGGCGTCGCCAGCACGACGTAGTCGCTCGCTGCGAGCAGGCCATCGAGCGGATCACCCAGCTCGGACGCGAACAGGCGGTCGACGCCGTCCACGGGCCGCGCCGAGCGGCGGTAGCCGAGCACGGTCATCCCGAAGGCCTTCGCGCGCGCGGCGAGCTCGCGGCCGGTGTTGCCGAGGCCGACGATGCCGACGGTGCGGCCGATGAGGCCGCGCAGGCGGTCCTGCCCCTCGATCCCCCAGCGGTGCTGGCGCTGCGCGGCCATGAAGCGCGGTAGCTGGTAGGCGAACGTCAGCATGAACATCATCGCGTGCTCGGCGAGCGCCGGCGCGGACCGGCCGGCCGAGCTCGTGACGAGGAGCCCCTTCTCGAACACCTCCGGCCGCGCCGACTTGTTGAGGCCGGCGTGGTCGCAGTGGATCCAGCGCAGCTTCGGCGCGGCCAGGTGGCGGTCGTCGAGGTCGCCGGCGATCACGGCGACGTCGGCCTCGCGCAGCCAGCGCCCGATCTCGGCGTCGTCGCGCGTGTGGACGAAGCGCACCGCGCCCAGGCACGCGCGCAGCCACTCGACGTACGCGGCCGGCCAGCCGACGGTGACGAGCGCTAGCTCGATCAGCGGCACGCCGTCGTTCCGAGCGTAGCGAGGAACCCGGGCGGCTCCAGCCTGCTGGGCGCGACGCGGTTGGCGCCGGCGGCGGTGGGCAAGATAAGTCGAGATCCCTCGTCGCTGCGCCCTCTCGCGGTGAGAGAAACGGGCGCTCCTCGGGATGACACGGCGCAGGTCGTCATCGGAGGTGGATCGCCTCGAAGACGTCGAGCCGCGGCAGTCGGACACGCGTCCGGCCGTCGGCGCGCTCGACGGGCAGCGCCTGCCCGGCGACCAGCGCGCGCGCCTGACTGGCCTCGATCCCGAGCCCCAGCCCGACGTCGTAGATCGGCAGCGGGTCGTGGTACGAGCGGTCCTGGTGGCCTGAGTGGTTGATCAGGTGGACGAGGTGGCTGCCGTCCGGCCGCTGGCCGACGACGACCTCGACCTGCGGCGGCGCCTCCGCCACCACCTGCTGCCCACCGGCCACCGTCGCGACCGCCTGCACGAGCAGCGCGCGGTGCTCGGGCAGCGAGTGATCGTAGAAGAGCGCGTCGACCGGCCAGGTGAAGTAGGCTGTGCGCCCGGCGCCGTGCGCGCGGTGCAGCAGGCCGGGGTGGTCGGTCTCGTAATCCCAGTAGATCTTCTCCGGTGGGCCCGAGCGCGACTGCGGGATGAGCGCGAGGGACGGCGTCGCGCCCTCGCGGGCCTCGACCGTGAGGAAGGCGCGGTCGAGCATCACGAGGTCAGTGTCGTCGAAGCCGGGCAGGTCCTCGCGCCGCGTGACGCGCAGGTACGACGAGCGCATCGGCCTGTGGATGCCGCGCACGTCGCTCAGACCGATCGTCGACGGCGCCGAGCGGCGGCTGAGGATGCGGCGTGCGCCGAGCGAGGCGAGCGCGAGGTCGTTGCGCAGCCGCCCCTCCGGCGTGTACGCGCCCGTCTCGTACGTCGCGACGAGCCCCCCGCCGGCCTCGACGAAGGCGTCGAGCGCGGCGGCCTGCTCGTCGTCGAGCACGGCGACGTTCGGCAGCACGAGTGCACGGTAGCGCCTGAGCCGCCCGTCCTTCGACGCCGCGACGAGCTGGTCGTCTGGCAGGATGTCGAACGGCACGTGCCCCTCGACGAGCGCGCGGTAGGCGCCGCGCATGGCGTTGCGCACCTGAGCCGCGCCCTGTTCGCCGCCGTGCGCGAAGGCCACCCGCTCCTCCGAGCGGACCGAGGAGACGATCGCGACTTGCGCAGCCGAGCGCAGCCCATCGTACAGCGCGGCGTTGTCGCGGTGGAAGGTGAGCATCCGCCGCACGATCGCGAAGTTCTTGCGGTCGGGCTGGTTGCGCGTCGTGCCGATGACGTACGCCCACGGGTTCACGCCCTGGCTGATCGTCTGGGCGAGCTCGAGGCCGATCAGGCCGGGCTGCTCGGCGGTGAACCGGTACGGCAGATCGAGGAACATGACGCTGTTCTGGACGGCCGGCCGCTCCGGGTAGGCGGTGCGCGCCTCTCGGCCGAACTCGCCCGCCCAGTACCGCCAGAGCGGCAGTGGCCGGTCGACCGCGTTGTTGACTTCGTTCATCGTCACGTCCGGGTTGTGGCGCAGGATGAGCGCGACGTCCGGCCGCCGCTCCTTGATGAACGCGCGGACCCGGCCGGCCAGATCGTGCAGCACGCCGCGGCTCCACTCGCGCCAGCGGACGTACGCCGGCTTCGTCCACTCCTCGGCGCGGGGCAGCTCCATGCCGGTGGCCTCGGCGAAGCGCGCGCGGCAGTGGGCGCACTGGCAGATGCCGTGGTACACGCCCGAGTAGTCGCGCAGCGGGTGGTTGAACATGTTGAAGAAGAACCCGTCGACGGCGTAGCGGTCGAGCACCTCGCCGATGACCTCGAACGCCTTCTCCTGGTAGTAGGGCGCGTTCGGGCAGCAGGAATAGAGGCCGTTGTAGACCTGCGGCTGGCCGGCCGGCGAGACGTAGAACCAGTCGGGGTGCCGCTCGTAGACGTCCTGGTGCAGCTTCGAGAAGTCGCAGCGCGCGATAAGCCGCACGCCGCGCTTGTGCGCCGCCTCGACGGCGTCGCCGATCAGGTCGCCGCTCGGCCGTTCCGAGAGCCATGGACTGGGGTGCTGGAAGTCGAGCTTCGTCGGGTAGAACGAGACGATGCCAGCCGCGTTGAGCAGCCAGACGTTGGCGCCGAAGCCGACGACGTCGTCGGCGACCGCCTCGACGTCGAGCCCGGCGTCGATCTCGCGGATGTTGGTCTGGAAGACGCGGAACGGTACCTCGTACCAGTGGCGGTCGGTCATGGCCGCTAGCCTACAACGGGCGCGCCGGCGTCGCGGCAGGCGGCCACTGCCGGTGCTCTGTCATTCCGAGCGCAGCGAGGAACCTCGGCCGTGCGGGCGACCACCAGCGCTGGTGGCAGCTGCCGCGGCTGGGTTTCCCCGTCGCTCCGCCCTTCGGAACGACGTGCAGGCGGTCAGCCCTTCAGTCCGGTCGTAGCGATGCCGCGCACGAACAGCCGCTGCGCGGCGAAGAACGCGACCAGGCACGGGATCATCGTGACCAGCGACGCGGCCATCAGCCAATGCCACGACGTCGCGTCGAGGTCGCGAAAGAGGCGCAGCCCGATCGACAGCACGTACTTGGGCGTCGAGTTCAAGTAGATCACCGGGTACAGAAACTCGTTCCACTTGGCGACCAGCGTGAACACCGCGATCGTCGCGATGACCGGCTTGGAGAGCGGCAGCAGAATCCGTCCGAGGACCCCGAGCACGCCGCACCCGTCGATCCTGGCGGCGTCGTCCAGCTCGATCGGCAGCGTCATCAGGAATTGCCGCGCCAGGAAGACGTAGAACGGGCTGCCGCCCAGCCAGGACGGCACGATGAGCGGGGACCAGGTGTCGACCCAGCCGAGCGCCTTGAAGATCAGGAACACCGGCACCATCGTCACCTGCTCGGGCAGCATCATCGTCGCCAGCAGCAGGACGAACAGCGCGTCCCGGCCGGGCGCCCGCAGACGGGCGAACGCGTAGCCCACGACCATCGCCGACGCCACCTGGCCGACGGTGCTCACCACGGCGATGTAGGTCGTGTTCCAGTACCAGGCGCCGAACGGCAGCGCCGTCAGCGCGTCGCGGTAGTTCTCCCAGTGGAGTTGGGCCGGGATCCAGCGCGGCGGGTAGAGGAAGACCTCGCCCGGCGCCTTGAGCGAGGTCGACACCATCCAGACGAACGGCACGAGCATCGTGAGCGCGCCCACCCCGACCACGCCGAAGGCGAGCGCCCGCGCCACCAGAGCGCCGGGCGCCGCGGCAGCGCGCCGGCCGCGCGCCGCCCGCGGCAGGACCGACGTTCCGGCGACGCTCACCGGCCGCGTACCCCGCCCTCGTAGTGCACCCAGCGGTCCGAGGAGCGGAACACCAGCAGGCTCAGGACGAGGACGATCAGGAAGAGAACCCACGCCATCGCCGAGGCGTAGCCCATCTGGCTGTACTGGAAGGCGACCCTATAGAGGTAGAGGACGTAGAAGAGCGTCGCGTTGCTCGGGCCGCCGTTCGTCATGATGAACGCCTGCGTGAAGACCTGGAACGAGCTGATGATCCCGACGATCAAGTTGAAGAGGATGACCGGCGTGATCATCGGGACGGTGATCGCGCTGAACTGGCGCACCCGGCCGGCGCCGTCGATCGCGGCCGCCTCGTACAGCTCGGACGGGATGCCCTGGAGCCCGGCGAGGAAGATCACCATCGTCGCGCCCGTGCTCCACAGGCTCATGACGATCAGCCCCGGCAGGGCCCAGCTTGGGCTCGAGAGCCAGTCCGGCGTCGGTAGCCCGACCACCCGCAGAGCGTAGTTCAGCAGGCCGAACTGCGGCTGGAGCAACCACATCCAGACGACCGCCGCTGCCACGCCCGAGATGACGGACGGCAGGTAGTAGAGCGTGCGGAAAACGCCGACGCCCGGAAGCCGCTGGTTCAAGAGCACCGCCAGCAGGAGCGCGACGACCAACCGCAGCGGCAGCCCCGCCGCCACCCAGATGGTCGTGACCTTCAGCGATTGGAGGAAGAGCGGGTCGTCGACGAGCATTCGGCGGTAGTTCGCCAGGCCGAGGAACAGCGGCGGGTTGACGATGTCGTACTGGGTCAGGCTCAGCACGGCCGACGCGACGATCGGGCCGAGCGAGAGCACGAGGAAGTGCACCAGCCAGGGCGAGACGAGGAAGTAGAACCAGAGCGCCTCGCGGCGGGCCATCTTCCCGCCGACGCGGGGCACGCTACTTCTCGACGACGTAGGGCTGGAAGGCCGCGTTGATCCGCGAGGCCATCGACTTCACCGCGTCGGGCGCCGGCTTGCTGCCCGCGAGCAGGGCGTCCATCTCTTCGTTGAAGATCGTCCAGAACTGCGGCTTGATGTTCGGGTGCGGCACTTCGGGCAGTCCCGTCGTCAGCGCGTCTTGTAGCAGCTTGTTCTGCCAGGGCTGCAGCGGCGACACCTTGGCGAAGTCGATCTTCCGGTTGGCCGGCATCGAGGTCGCCTTCGACAGGTAGACGTTCCCGTCGTCGGCCGTCAGGTACTTCACCAGGTTCCATGACTCGTCGCGGAGCTTGGTCTTCGAGACGACCTGGAAGCCGTTCGGGCTGAGGTTCGAGACCCGGCGCTTGCCCTTGGGGATCGTCGAGATACCCCATTCGAAGTCCTTGATGGCCGGGTGGATGGCGGCGGCGCTCTTGAAGCCCGCCCAGATCATCCCGACCTTGCCGGTCTGGAACATCGGGTCCGACCCGCCCATGTTGGCGGCCGGGTTCGGCGCGATCTTGAGCTTCTGGACCATGTCCTGGACGAACTGGAAGCCCTCGGTCGACTCCGGGCTGTCCATCACCGCCTTCGTCGGGTAGTCCATGCTGTCCCAGTAATAGCCGCCGAACAGCCAGCTCCAGCGCGCGGCCGGCTGTTTGTCCTCGAAGACGTAGCCCCAGGTCTGCTTGGACGGATCGGTCAGCTTCTTGGCGTAGCTGACGAACGTGTCGATCGAGAACTCGCCGTCCCAGGTCTGCGGCAGCTCGGGGAGGCCGGCGTCCTTGAAGAGGTTCTTGTTGTAGATGAGGTAGCGCGTGTCGGTGAACGCGCAGATGCCCCAGACTTTGCCGCCCCACTGGTACGGCCGCTGCGCCTGCGGGTTGATGTCCTCGATCGGGAACTTGTCGTCCTTGATCAGGTTGGCGAGGTCGAGCACTACGCCCTGCGTGGCGACCCGCTCGGCGTCGGCCGGGGACGCGTAGATCACGTCCGGCGGCGTCCCGCCCGCGTACTCGACGGTCAGCTTGTCCCAATACTGCTGGCCGGGCGTGTAGTCGAGCTGGATCTGCACCTTCGGGTATTTCTGCTGGAATGCTTCGACGCCCGCCTTCCAGGCGGGCAGGTTGGCGGCCGCGGTCCAGGTGTAGAAGCGCAGCGTCACCGCGCCTGGCGCAGCCGGCTGGCTGCTCGTGCTCTGCACGGCGCCCACCTGCTGGGCCGCCGATTTCGCCTCGGCCGTCGGCGCCGCACGGGCGCTGCCCGCGGGGGTCGGCGCCGTGGTCGGAGCGGGCGGGGCCGCGCCCCCGCAGGCGGCCAGGACGGGCGCGAGCGCCAGGCCGCCGATCAGCTTCAAGGCACCCCGCCGCGAACGTCGCAACACGTCATCCCTCCCTGTTTAATGCGGAAAGTCCTGCGTCTCGAGGTACGGGTAGCGCTGCTCGGCGTCCGGCCGGAGCTCGACGCCGAGGCCGGGGCCAGTCGGTACGGCCACGAACCC
>DASRFH010000116.1:0-8524 GCA_035651675.1 Chloroflexota bacterium
CGCCGGGTACGCGCGGCCGATCCGATCGCCGAACGTCCGGAATTCGTCGCCGTGTACCGTCCGGTCGTAGTCGTCCGGGTCGGCGACCGGCTGGTTCTCCGCCTCGTCGACCGAGCCGGTCAGACTCAGCAGGCCGTCCGGTCGGGCGTAGAAGCGGCGCGCGTGGTCGATGAGCACCGCGTGCTGGCGCTCGAAGCCGGGCGGCCGAAGGAAGAGCGCCATCGCGTTGCGCAGGATCGTGGTCGGGAGGTCCGAGCCGACGCGCTGGACGATGTGCCGCGTCCAGGGGCCGGCCGCGCAGACGACCGCGCGTGTCGCGATCGTTCCCTCGCTGGTCACCACGGCCGTGACGCGCCCAGCCTCGACGCGCAGGTCGTCGACGCGGCAGCCCTGGCGGATCTCGACGCCGAGCGCCTGCGCTGCCCGACCGATCGCGCGCGTTGCCCGCACCGGGCTCGCGTGGCCCGACTCCGGCTCGTAGGCCGCCGCGCCGACCTCGCTTAGATCGAGCTGCGGCTCGACCTCCCTGATTTCAGCCCCGCGCAGCAGCCGGACGTCGGCCAGCCCGGCCTCGCGCTGCATCCGCACCTTCGCCTCCAGCGCCGCGACCTCCGGCCCCGGGACGGCGGCCAGGAACCCGACCTTGCGGAACCCACAGTCGTCGCCGACCAGGTCGACGGCGTGCTGGTAGAAGCGACGCCCCTCGATCGCGAGGCGCACCAGCTCGGGCGTCGAGTAGTGGCAGCGGACGACCGCACCCGACCGGCCGGTCGGACCGGCGGCCAGGTAATCACGCTCGACCAGGACGACGTCGCGGACGCCCCGCCGCGCCAGCTCCCAGGCGACGCAGACGCCGCTGATCCCGCCCCCGACGACGACGACCTCCGCCGACGCTCGCATCCCGTGGCAATGATCGCGCATACGCGCACGGGCGCACATTTCCAGATTCTTGAAAGTGCCAGCCGGTCGGGATATTGTCTGGCGGCAAACCATTCCTGGAGGGCCACATGTCCGAGCAAGGCCAGGTCACGATCACCATCCGCGAGAACGGGCCCTACCGCGTCGAGGGTCCCGTCAAGCTGCTGGACTGGAACGGCAACGAGATCACGCTGCGCCAGCCGCCGTTTTCGCTCTGCCGCTGCGGTGGGTCGAGCAACAAGCCGTTCTGCGACGGCACCCACTCGAAGATCGGCTTCCAGGGCGCCTTGCAGGCAGTGCAGCAGGCCGAACAGAACAGGCAATAGAGGCTGACTCAGGGCGAGGGCGCGACCTCCAGGGCCTCGTCCTCGCCCCCATCTTCGTCGGCCACCGCGGTCAGCTCGGCGCGTGGTCGCAGGCGGTCGATCAGCAGCATCTTCGCCAGCATCAAGCAGCTGGCCACGATGCCGACGACCGAGGCGATCTGTGCCTGCCGCAGCCCGAAGGCGACGATCGTGTCGACGCGGTAGAAGCTGATCCAGAAGCGGCCAACCGAATACAGGAGAACGTACAGCCAGAACATCACGCCGAGGCCGACCCATCGCCTCTTCAACAGGAGCAACAACCCGAACACCAGGAGGTCCCAGATCAGCTCGTAGCCGACCGCCAGGTGGACGGGGATGCCGACCTCGCCGAGCGTGTTCGGGTTCGTGTACACGACCGCCCACGGCGCGTTGAAGAACACCCCGTGGTGCTCGCCGTTGATCACGTCGCCGATCCGCCCGATCGCCTGCCCGAGGATCAGCCCGAGGCCGCCGCCGTCGGCCAGCGCGGCGACCTTCTGGCGCGTCACCAGCCCGCAAAGGAAGCCGGTTAGCACTCCGCCGACGATCGCACCCCAGATCGCGATGCCGCCTTCGTTGATCAGCACGATCTGACCCGGGTTGCGGGCGTAGTACGACCAGTTGTCGATCACGTGGAAGAGCCGGGCGCCGACGATGCCGCCGGCGACCGACCACAGCGCGAGCGTGTACGCGCCGTCCTCCTCGGCGCCGCCCTCGGCCGCCGCGCGGACGCCGACCACGACGCCGGCGATCACCCCGATGGCCGAGAAGACGCCGTGCCAGGTCAGCGTGAAGCCGCCGATCGTGGCGACGTTGGGGTCGAGGTTGATGAAGATGACGAGGAGGGAGAACGGCGGCATCACAGCGCCAAGCCGGTCCCGAACGCCCGCGTGAACCAGGCCGTGATCACGAGCAGGCGATCGGTGAAGAGCAGGATGCCCATGACGACCAGCAGCCCGCCGGAGGTCAGCTCGATCGCGTGCAGCCGCTGGCGCACCCGCGCGAGCGGACCGACCATCCGCTCGATCCCCAGGGCGACCAGCACGAACGGCACGCCGAGCCCCAGCGAGTAGACGAACAGCATTAGCGTGCCGCTCAGCAGCGTCTCGCTCTGGCTCGCCAGCGTGAGGATGGCGCCCAGGATCGCGCCGACGCAGGGCGTCCAGCCGATGCCGAAGGCGGCGCCCATGAGGAGCGCGCCGAGCACGCCGCGGCCGCGGAGGCGCACGAAGTCGACGCGCCGTTCGCGGTACAGGAGTGGTATACGGAGCAGCCCGGCGGTGTGCAGGCCGAGGACGATGACGATCGCCCCGCCGATCCGCGTCATCAGCTGCTGGTAGTCGGCAAGCGCCTGGCCGAGCGCGGTGACGCCGAGGCCGAACAGCGACAGGACCGCCGACAGCCCCAGCACGAACGCGAGCGCGCTGGGTGCCGCGGCAGGGCCGCGCTCCTCGGCCGAGACGCCGCTGATGTAGCCGAGGTAGGCCGGCACCAGCGGAAGGACGCAAGGGGACAGGAACGAGAGCGCGCCGGCCACGAAAGCGACGGCGAAGTTCAACTCCACCAGCCCCTAGTGTGTCATTCCGAGACCCGGAGCGACGAGGAATCCCAGCCTTGGCGGCTTCGCCGCGTGCCGGTGCCCCGCGGCGGCACGGTCGCGCTTCCTCGCCCTGCTCGGAACGACAAGGGCGAGCGCTAGCGGGCCGAGCCGACCGGCACTTCGAGCCCGCGCGATTGGATCTTCACCTCGCGCCCTGTCCGGGACGACTCCTCGCAGGCGACGAGCACCTCGACGACGTGGCGGCCCCACTGCGGCGTGACACCCATCTTCTCGCGCCCCTGGATCGCCGCGACGAAGTTGCGCATCTCGGCCGCGAACGGGTCCACCTTTTCGACGTCGACCGGGACGTACTTGTGGTCCTGGTCGATCTGGACCCAGTTCGAGTAGGAGTCGAACCGGACCATGCCGTTGGTGCAGGCAACCTCGACCTCGCACTTGTTCACGCCGCGCTTGGCGTAGCCGGTGTGGACGATCACGGCGTGGCGGCCATTCCGCAGCCTCAGGAACGCGAGCTCCGAGTCGTCGGCCTTGGTGCCGTGGAACTCGTTTCCGATGTGCGCCTTGACCGATTCGACGTCGCCGTCGAGCACCCAGCAGGTGCGGTCGATCTGGTGGGCGCCGTCCATCAGCCACATGCCGCCGCCGGTTGCGCGGTCGAGCATCCAGGGCGGCCGCGTCTCGATCCCGAACGGCTTGTACCACGTGTCGGTCGCGAAGATCGGCGTACCGACGTCTCCGCTCTCGAGGATCTGACGCGCCTTGATGGTGCTGGCGAAGTAGCGCTGGGTGTGCGCCACGAAGAGCCGGACCTTCGCCTTCTCAGCCGCCGCGATCATGCGATCGCACTCCTCGACTGTGTCGGCCATCGGCTTCTCGATGAAGACGTGCTTGCCGGCCGAGCAAGCGTCCACGGTCGCGCGCTCGTGGAGGTGGTGCGGTAAGGCGATGGTGACGATGTGGACGTCGTCGCGCTTCAGCGCGTCGGCGTAGTCGGTGAACGCCTCGCACCGCCAGGTCGCGGCGAACGCGTCGGCCCGCCCCTTGTCGACGTCGGCCACGCCGATCAGCCGTGCTCCCTGCGTCTCGGCCGTCGCGCGCGCGTGCGCGGTCGAAACGCGCCCCGCACCCAGGATGACCACGCCCAGCTCCCCTGTCATTCACGACCTCCTCTCGAGCTCGGCCCGCGGCGCTTGCTTCCTGACCGCGCCTCAGCCCCGTCCGGTCCAGTTGGGTCGACCCACGGTTATGTCCGTTCCCGGCGAGAACACTCCGCTGCCAGGGCGGGTTGGTTCATCCGCTGCCGTGTTGTTTTGCAGACGCCGTCCCACGCTACCCGTGCGGCTGCGCGCGAGTATACCCGTCGGGTCCTTCAGCGCAGGCCGCGTCCGCCGGCGACCATCGCGACCGCGCGCCACGGCGAACGCTGCTCCTCGCCACGCGGTTCGTCGCGGAAGCGATAGTCGTTCTTTCGGATGTACTCGTCGAGGTCGGCGACGATGCCCCGCCACACGCTCACCTCCTCGCGCGAGGGAACGGCCGCCGGCCAGGTGAGGATGTGGGCGCGGCAAAGCCGAGCCGACGGAGGGGCGTTCTCCTCGGCCGCGACCTGCGCGGCGCACACCGCGCAGCCCTGCCCCGGCCCGAGCCGTCGAGCTAGCTCCACACGCGCTCGCCTGGCCGCGGGTGTTGCGATCTCGAACGGCCCGAGCGCCAGCGGCATCGCCCGCGCGAGCTCCTCACGGGCGGCCTCGACGCGCTCGGCCAGGTGGTCGAGCAGCGGCACCAGCCGTGCACGCACGGCGTGCGCGCCGGCGTGGTGGACCGCCCGCCAGGCGTGCGGCGCACAGAGCTCGAGCGGTCCCGGCGGAGCGCCGCCCAACCGGCCGATCGCCGCCGCGGCGGCCGCGCGCCCGACGCCGCACGCGGCGCACTCGTCCTCGGCCGCCGGGTCGACCGCGCCGGCGTCGGCCAGTGGTCCGCCGCCCCAATCGCGCGCGTCGAGCCTGTCGAGCACCGTGCCGACGACGCCTGGCAGACCAACAGCCCGGGCGACCAGATCGTCCACCACCACCTCGTCCGGCGCTGGCCGAGGCGCGGCGTTCCCGGCCCGGACGCCGGGACCCGGCCGCGCCGACGATCGCAGCGCGGCGGCGGGCGCTGGGGCCTCGCCCCGCAGCACGCGAAGCTCGATCGCGGCCAACCGGCGGACGCCGGGACCACCGCGCGCCACCGCTAGCGCGAAGTGGCGCCAGCAGAGCGCACCCGCGGCCTCGACGGACTCCGCGAACGCGGCTTCACGCAAAAGCTCGCCGAGGACGTCGACGTAGCGGGCGGCCGCCTCGTCGCGGGCCACGCACCCGGGGCACGGCCGCTCGGGCGCAAGCGCGTCGACGCGACCGGCCTCGACCAGGCCGGCGCAGTGGTTGAGGACGTCCCGGTAGATGATCCCGGCACCGAACGGGTCGCGCACGTCGTCCAGCAGCTGCCAGGCGTGCAAGTTGCAGAAGCCGCGCGCCTGGCGGAGCTGAGCGCGGAGGCCGTGGTCGTTGACGCTCTCGAACGACAGTGCTTCGAGGTAGCGCCGCACCGACCGCGCGGCCAGGCGGCACACGACGCAGCCAGGTCGCGCGAGCCCGTCGCGTAGCTCGAAGTACGTCTGGTGCTTGTCGCTCACCGGAAGAGCGCTTCTCCTAACGCCGCCCTAACGTGCTGGCACGTAATTTGTAGTCGGGCGACGCGGAAAGGCAGGAACGGCAGTGCTCCTTACCCCAGGACAAACCGAAGAGCGCATCTGGCATTACGTCCGGGGCCACCGATCGCTCCGCGCGACGGCCGCCGAGATCGCCCGCCACGCGCGGGCTGACGTGGAGGAGACGCGCCACGTCCTCGACGAGCTGGTCGCGCGCAATGTGCTCCGCCGGTTCGATCCGCCCGGCGAGCCCCCGATCTACTGGAGCTGACCGTCCAGCTGGCCCGCAAGCACGCGCGGGTCGTTGGTCGGAGCCTGGCAAGCGCGGTTCCGGCAGACGTAGACGGTCGGCTTGCCGCCGACCTCCTCTTTCGTGTCGTCGAGGTTCAACGCGACGACCTTGTTCGGTAGGAAACGCTGCCACACGACCTCGAGCAGGTTCCTGGTCAGGCCGGACTCGGGATCCCCGACCACGTGTATCTCGAGCGGTGTCCCGAGCACCCAATCCATCGCGCACAACCAGCGGCCGAACGCGCTCGGCGCCTGCGCCGCGACGTGGCCGATCCGCTCAAGGCTGCGCACGGCGCGGCGCTCGTAAGCTTCCTCGTAGATCAGCAACGATAGGCGCAGCAGCAGATCGGCCGCGACCGAGCCGGCCGACGGCGTCGCGTTGTCGTAGAGGTCCTTGGGCCGGCTGATGAGCCGCTCGTGGTCGTCGCTCGTGTCGAAGAAGCCGTCGTCCCTGTCGTCGGCGAAGTGGGCGATCATCACCTCCGCGAGCGCCCGCGCCTCGTCGAGCCAGCGTTCGTCGAACGTCGCCTCGTAGAGCGCGAGCAGGCCATCCGCGTAATAGGCGTAGTCCTCCAGGTAGCCGTTGAACTTCGCCTGGCCGTCCTTGAACGAGTGGCGGAGCCGACCGTCGACCCGCAGGGCCGACAGGACGAACTCGGCGTTCTTGACCGCGGCTCGGCGGAACCGGTCGGCGCGCAGCACGTTCGCCGCCTCGGCGAAGGCCCGCAGCGCGAGCCCGTTCCAGGACGTGAGGATCTTGTCGTCCCGGCCAGGGCGAATGCGCTCGTCGCGCACCCGCAGCAGCTTGGGGCGGATCCGGTCGATCGCCTTGCGCAGCTCGTCGGGCCGCATCTTCAACGCCGAGGCGGTGACCGCCGGGTCGTCGGCGATGTTGAGGATGTTGGTGTGTTCCCAGTTGCCGTGTTCGGACACGTCCCAGAAACGCGCCGCGATCTCCGCGTCCTCGGGCCCGATCGCGTCGACGAGCTGGCGGCCGGTCCAGGTGTAGTACTTGCCCTCGACGCCCTCCGAGTCGGCGTCCTGCGACGAGTAAAAGCCGCCCTCCGGCGAGGTCATCTCGCGGAGCAGGTAGTCCAGCGTCTCCTCGGCGATGCGCGCGTAGAAGCGCTCGCGCGTCGCCTGGTAGGTCGCCAGGTAGACACGCGCGAGGAGCGCGTTGTCGTAGAGCATCTTCTCGAAGTGCGGCACGAGCCAGTGCGCGTCGACCGAGTAGCGGTGGAAGCCACCGCCGAGCTGGTCGTAGATGCCGCCGCGCGCCATCCGCTGGAGCGTGTGCTCGACCATCTCGAGCGCCTCGGCGCTGCCGGTCCGCTTGTGGTAGCGGAGCAGGAACTCGAGTGTCATCGACGGCGGGAACTTCGGCGCGCCGCCGAAGCCGCCGTTCTGCTGGTCGTACTGGCCGCGGAGCACCTCGAAAGCGCGCTCGAGGTGGGCGGGGTCCAGCTGCTGCGCCGCCGCCGAGGGTCCCGACCGACCCCTCAAGAGCTCGCGCACCTGCTCGGTCGTCTTGGCGACCGCCTCGGGCCGGTCGCGGTACGCCTGGACGACGTGCAGCAGCACGCGTGGGAACCCGGGAACGTTGTACCGGTCTTGCGGTGGGAAGTAGGTGCCGGCGTAGTACGGGACGCCCTCCGGCGTCAGGAACACGGTCATCGGCCACCCGCCGCCGCCCGTCATCGCGGTGGTGACCTGCATGTAGATCGCGTCGAGGTCGGGCCGCTCCTCCCGGTCGACCTTGATGCACACGAAGTTGTCGTTCATGAGCTGGGCGATCTCCGGGTTCTCGAACGACTCGTGCTCCATCACGTGGCACCAGTGGCAGGCGGAGTAGCCGATCGAAAGCAGGATCGGCTTGTTCTCGCGCCGGGCGCGCTCGAAGGCTTCCTCGCCCCACGGGTACCAGTCGACGGGGTTGTCTTTGTGCTGGAGCAGGTAAGGGCTTGTCTCTTTTGCTAGCCGGTTGGCCATCCAACCATTCTAAGATCGACGCACAGGGATTTGTCGGGGCACACCGCGTGCATTCCGCAGCCCTGAAAACGGAGGTGTTGGGACGACGATGTCTCAGCAAGCCCGCCGGGCAGTGCCGCCTCGGCAAGTCAACCCGTTCGAAGTCGCGCTACGACAGTTCCACACCGCTGCCGACCACCTGCACCTGGACGACGGCGTGCGCGAGGTGCTCAGCCACTGCAAGCGCGAGCTCTCCGTCAACTTCCCCGTGCAGATGGACGACGGCTCGGTCAAGATGTTCAACGGCTACCGCGTCCACCACTCGCTCCATCGCGGCCCGGCCAAAGGCGGTGTCCGCTACCACCCACACGTCGACCTGGACGACGTCCGCGCGCTGGCCATGTGGATGACGTGGAAGTGCGCGGTCGTCGGGCTGCCGTTCGGCGGGGCCAAAGGCGGCGTCGCGTGCGACCCCAAGACGCTCTCCACGGGCGAGCTCGAGAACCTGACGCGCCGCTTCACCAGCGAGATCCAGATCATGATCGGGCCGCAGTACGACATCCCGGCGCCGGACGTCGGGACGAACGCCCAGGTCATGGCCTGGATGATGGACACCTACTCGATGAACGTCGGCCACTCCGTGCCCGCCGTCGTGACGGGTAAGCCGCTCGCGATCGGCGGGTCGGCCGGCCGCAAGGAGGCGACCGGCCGCGGCGCCTCGATCGTCACGCGCGAGGCGGCGCCGATGGCCGG
>DASRFH010000117.1:0-27312 GCA_035651675.1 Chloroflexota bacterium
ACGCGGAGGTGACGGATGGCAGCGCGGGGTCCCCACGGGCAGCGGTTCGAGGCGCACCGGCCGGTCGTGATGGGGCGCAACGGGATGGTCTGCGCCGGGCACCCGCTGGCGTCCGAGGCGGGCATCGCGACGCTTCGGCGCGGCGGCAACGCCGTGGACGCGGCGATGGCGGTCGCGGCGGCGCTGGGCGTCGTCGAGCCCGAGTCGTCGGGCGTCGGCGGCGACGGCTTCATCATGGTCTACCGGCGCGGGGGACCGAGCGCCGACCCGGCGCTCGGCGGCACGGTCGAGGTCGTGAACGCGACCGGGGCGGCGCCGCTGCGCGCGACGCGCGACGCCTACCGCGACGGCATCCCGATGAAGGGCATCCGCTCGGTCTCGACGCCCGGCCTCGTCGACGGCTGGCTCCAGGCGCACGCCAGGCACGGTCGCCTCACGCTCGAGCGGTGCTTCGAGCCGGCGATCGCCCTGTGCGAGGACGGCTTCCCGGTCAGCCACCGGCTCGCGCGCGACATCGCCGCCGACCCGACGCTGATGGAGTTCCCGACCAGCCGCGCCGTCTTCGGGCCGAAGGGCCGGCCGCTCGCGGTCGGCGAGATCCTGGTCCAGAGGGAGCTCGGCGCCACGCTCCGGGCGATCGCGCGCGAGGGCCGCGCGGCCTTCTACGAGGGCCCGATCGCCCGGGCGATCGTCGCCGCGTCCGACCGCGCGGGCGGGCTGCTGTCGATGGAGGACTTCGCGCGCTGCAAGGCGCGCTGGCAGCCGCCGATCGCGACCGACTACCGCGGCTGCCGCGTGCTGGAGTCGCCGCCGAACTCGAGCGGCCACGTCCTGCTCCAGGAGCTGAACCTGGTCGAGCGCTTCGACCTGTCGGCGATGGGGGCGCTCTCGGCGGCGGCGATCCACGTGATGGTCGAGGCCAAGCGGCTCGCCTTCGCGGACCGGGAGCGGTACATGGCCGACCCCGACTGGGTGGACGTGCCGATCGAGGGGCTCCTCTCCAAGGCGTACGCGGCCGAGCGCAGCCGGCTGATCGACCCCGAGCGCGCGATGGCCTCGGCCGAGCCCGGCGACCCGTGGCCGTACACGGGGCGCGCGCCGCGCCCGACGCCGGTCGGCGCCGCCCGCCCGGCCCGCGGCGAGACGACCTGCTTCGCCGTCGTCGACCGCGAGGGGAACGCCGTCTGCCAGATCCAGAGCATCCAGAGCGGGATGGGCTCGGGGCTGATCGCCGAGGGGACGGGCGTCCTGCTCAACAACCGCATGACCTACTGGCACCTCGAGGAGGGCCACGCGGACCAGCTCGAGCCTGGCAAGCGGGTGCGCCACACGATGAACACGGCGATGGTGTTCCGCGACGGCGGCCTGTTCCTCGTCCACGGCACGCCCGGCGCCGACACCCAGGTGCAGACCAACCTCCAGGTGCTGACGGGCATCGTCGACTTCGGCATGAACGTGGTCGAGGCGGTCGAGGCCCCCCGCTGGCGGCACGTCGGTCGCGGCACGGAGTCGACCGTCCCGCACGGGCTCGAGGACGTGTTGAACATGGAGGCGCGCTTCCCCTCGGAGGTCGTGGCGGACCTGCGCCGCCGCGGCCACCCCGTCAACGTCATCGGCGAGTGGGAGGGGCAGGGCAACGAGGTCGCCATCCTCGTGGACCGCGCCAACGGCGCGCTCCAGGGTGCCTGCGACCCGCGGCGGGACGGCTACGCGATCGGCTACTGACGAAGGGCTAGCCGCAATACGGTTCGCTGCATTAGGCAGCGGCGCCTGGGCCTACGCCCTTTCCCGGACCCTCTCCCAGGGGGAGAGGGACGTGGGCGGGGCCGTTTCGCACGACCGGCGGCCTAACGTGAACCGTCTTGGGGCTAGTCGGCGCTAGGATGGCGGGCTCGGGTGTGCACCCGTGTTACCGGCTGTATTCACGGATGTGCGAGGTGCGCAACGGCGACGGCTGATCGGGTCGTGGTCGATCCGGACGTCCGTTTCGGCAAGCCCTGCGTCGCCGGGACGCGGATTCCCGCGCGTGACGTCCTCGAGCTGGTCGCCGATGCCATCCCGTTCGACCTGATCGTCCGTGACTGTTTCCCGGACCTGGACGTCGAGGACGTGCGCGCGTGTGCTCGGTACGCGGTCGAGGTGGTGGGTGCCGAGGACCTGCACGTCGCCGTCGGCGAGCGAGGTTCCTGCTCGACCAGGCGTCGAACCCGGCCGCCATCGGTTCCGGCGGCTGTCGGCACAGGTCCGGTGGACGACGCTGATGGCCTTCTTACGCCAGTTGAGGGGCTAGCACCCTGGCCGGGCGCGGGCGCGGGCGGGTATCGTGGGCGCGAGCTTGCCCCGGTTGGGGTGATGGGAGCAAAGGTATGTCGCCCGCGTACGACCAGGTCCTGGACGCCCACGACCCCGCTGCCGAGCTGGCCAGGCAGCTCCTGATCGCCACCGCCCTCGCCGAGAAGGCGGCCGCCCGCGCGCCGGAGCGGCGCGACGAGGTCGACGCGCTGATCGCCCACCTCGAGGAGGCGGTCGCCTGTGCCTACCGGGTGGCCGCCAGGCGGAGCACCGGGACCCCGCGCCAACTGCACGTCGCCTAGCTCCCAGCGCCGGCCGGTCGCGCCCTACCCTTTCGCCCTCCTCGCGGGTGTAGAACGCGAGGACGGTGGCGACGGACGAGCGCGCGGCGGTCGAGGAGCCACGGCGGCCGATGTCCTGAGACCGAGACTCTCGTCCGCCTGCACCAGATCCGCGCCGCGCGGGCCACCGAGTCGCGCGGGGCCTCGCCCTGGCCGACGACGCGGTCCCGGCGCGCGACACGCGGCACCGCGGCTGCGAGGGTCGGACGCACACTCGACGCGCTGGCCGGCGTGCCGCAACCGCCGAGCGCTGAGCTCGCCGTGCCCGCGTCTGTGGTAGCGTGCAGCACGCATGGCGCTGGCATGGCGCGGGCCCTTCATCTTCCTGCTCGACCGGTTCGACGAGGCGCGCGCGCTCGGCGAGGCGAGCCCGCGGCGCGCGGCGGCGCACGTGGTCGCGGTCGGCGGGCACGGCGAGGTGGCGCCGGTCCACACGATCGAGCCCGTCGCGCCCGGCCGGCGCGGCGCCGCGCCGGTCTGAGGTGCCGCTGCGCACGCTCCACGTCGGCGTCGGCGGGCGCGGACGCTGGCCGGTCGAGGTGCTGACCGACGACCCGCGCTTCGAGCCGGTCGGGCTGGTCGACGTCGTGCCCGAGAACTTCGTCTGGGCGCGTGGGCGCAGTGGGCTCGGCGCAGAGGCGTGCTTCGCCGACGTCGGGGAGGCGCTGGCCCGAACGGAGCCGGACGCGCTGGTGGTCTGCACGCCGACGCGCACGCACGCGCGCCTGTGCCGTGCTGGCTTCGCGGCTGGCAAGCACGTGCTGGTCGAGAAGGGGATGACGTTCGACTGGGCCGAGGCGCGGGCGCTCGTCCGCGAAGCGGAGGCGGCCGGCGTGCGCTTCTGCGTCAGCCAGAACTACCGCTACGGGGCGGAGATGCGCACGCTTTGCCAGGCGCTGGCGACCGGCCGGTACGGCGAGCCGCACGTGGTCGACCTGGTCAACCACCGCCACCGCCCGGAGCCGCGCACGCTCGACTACCCGGGCGCGATGGTGTGGGACATGGCGTGCCACCACTTCGACAACCTGGTCTGCCTCTTCGGCCCGGCCGCGCGCGCGACCGCCGTGACCCACAACGCGCCGTGGTCGCCGTACGCCCATGACGCCGGCGTGACGGCGGTGATCGAGCTCGCGTCTGGGCCGGTCTGCAGCTACCTGCTCACGCACCAGGCGACCGTGCCCGACTACCGCTTCGTGCTTCAGAGCGAGCGCGGCGCGCTGCGGACCGACGGCGACGGCTGGCGCTGGCTGCCGCGCGGGCCGGCGCGGCAGTTCGCGCCGGCCGGCCCAGCCGAGCCGGTCGAGCCGGCGCCGCCGCTGCGGAGCGAGCAGGGTGTGGTGGACGACTGGCTGGCCTGGATCGAGGGTGGTCCCGAGCCCGGCATCAGCGGGCGCAACAACCTCGAGACGCTGGCGCTGTGCGAGATGGTGCTGCGCTCCGCCGCGGCCGGCCGCCGGGTCGAGCGCGGCGAGCTCGAGTAGCCCGACGCCCCGTCGCTCCGAGCCGAAGGCGAGGAATCCGGGTGCCTCCAGGCGCGTCACGCGTCCTGGAGCACGGGATAGCGCACGGCCGCCGGGGCTCCATTGTCGGCGCTTGTTCGGGGCAGTCGACGCGCGCGAGGACGCGCCGTTCGCCAACGTGATCGTGTAGGCCGGCCGCGTGGTTGGGTTCTTGAGGTGGACGATCGCCAAGCAAGGGTGGGAGGCGGGCCGCGCTCGTGCGAGGTGCCGGCCGCCGCCCGGCGGGTTCGGGGCAGCGGCCGAGCGCTATGCCAGCTTCCTCGAACTTCGCGTGGCCGAGCGGCTACGCGGCGAAGTCGACGCTGAGGCTGGCCAGCCAGCTCTGGGCGTAGGCGTTCGTCGAGGTCGAGCTGGCCGAGTCGCCGCTGTTCGAGGCGTCGCCGAACGCCGACTTGATCGCGTCGATCAGCGAGTTTTCGAGGCTCGACGCGTCGACGCCGTATGCCTTTAGTGCCTGCCCGAGCGAGGTCGTCGTCTGGTCGGATCCGCTCTGGAAGCCGCGGAAGCCGCCGATGCCCAGGAGCGACGCGACGTCGTCCAGGCTCGATCCGCCGTCGCCAGATCCTCCCGGCGGAGGGCCGGGCGGCGTACCCGACGACGGCGTGCCGTCGACGAAGCTCGTCTCGCGGCGCTTGAGCCGCGAAAGGAGCTCCGTCTCCTGGTCCTGCGTGATCTTGCCCGAGGCGACGTCCTGGTCGAGGCGGGACCTGTCCTTATCCTGCAGCGCGTTGATCAGGTCGTCGGCGGTCTTGCCGTGGTTCTGGGCGATTTGGGCCAGGCTGCTGCCCGAGCTCATCTCCTGCTTGAGTTGGTCGGTCGAGATGCCGAGCGTGTCGGCGATGGTCTGAAGCTGCTGCATGCCGCCGCCGTGGTGGTGCCGGTGGCCGCCGATGCCGCCGATGCCGCCGGAGCCGGACGAGCCGAACAGGGTCAGGGTGGCGCTGCTGATGTTCATGGCGTGCGATCTCCTCTGCGCGTTGGGTGTGGTGCCGCGGATGCGCGCCGCGCGGGTGCAAGGTAGGGCGTCATTGCCCTGGCGCCAGCGGATGTTCGTACTAGATTCGATGCTCTCACAGCATATGATCGACGCAGGGCGACGACTTCTTCAGGGCACCTCCGTACAATCCCGCCGACGGAGGGCACAACAGCATGGAGGCCGAGCGGGAGAAGCTGGTGGCCGAGGTGGACCACCTGCTCCGCTGCGTGCGGCGGATGACGCGGCGCGAGCCGCCGACGCTGTCGGAGATCGAGCAGAGGCTGACGATGGGCCAGTACCGGGTGCTGCGCATCCTCGCGCGCACCGGCGAGCCGATGACCGTCGGGGCGCTACGGGCGCAGCTCGGCGTCGGCGGACCGTCGGTCAGCCGGATGGTGGACCGGTTGGTGAACGAGGGGATGGTCGAGCGGCGCGACGACCCCGCCGACCGCCGACGCGCGCTGGTCGAGCTGACCCCGGCGGCGGAGGCCGCGCTCCAGGAGATCCGTGGAGGGCACGAGCAGCACGGGCTGCTGCGGCAGAAGCTCGCGCGGCTCGACGAAGGGACGCTCCGGAAATTGCAGGAGGCTCTGCAGGCGCTGGCGGTGCTGGGAGAGGAAGCCCCTTAGTAGAAGCTGGTCGCGCCGTTAGCCGCGGGAGAAACCCGATCCGGGGCGCCACCGCGCAGCTGAGCTACACGAGCACGACGAAGTCGGTGCCCGTGCCGCCGCCGGTCAGGCCGGCGTGGCTGGGCTGGTGCAAGCAGACGTGGCGCACGCCGGCGTCGGCGGCGAGCCGCCGGTGGCGGGGATGTAGGCGCCGCGGTCGGCGACGAACCGGCCGGGCGGGCGGCCGAAGTGGGCGACGTGGTGATCGAGGGCTGATGCCGGCCTGGGCTTTGTCGGAGGCGTTGCCGACAAGCCCGGCGTCGCGGCTGACGATGCCGCCCTCAAGTTCGTCAGACCAGACCTCGCGCCAGACCTGGGTCGCTGGCGCGCCTTGCTGCGGCGGATCAGCGCGGTGTGGGGCTCGACGGGCTCAGCACCTCCTCGGGCCCCGGGGACCTCCTTGCCCGCAGCACCCGGCGCATCGCCTGATCGACGACGCTGCCCACGAGCGGCACGAACCGGTCCAGGCCCGGAGGTGGACGGCGGCCGGACCCGGCGCCTGATCGACCAGACTCCGGACGCGGGGTGGCCTGGCGGTTGGCCGCGCCGACGGCCGCCAGCAGCCGGGTGTAGAGCCAAGGTTCTCGGCCTCCGCGCCCGTGCGGCCGTGCACGATCGCCCGGCCGATGCCACCGCGCGATCCTGGCCGGGTCCACCCCGCAGGCCACAGGACTTGATCGACGCCGTCGCGACCGGCTGGCCGCGCGACCTCTACCTCCGTGCGTAACAGACTACCGGTAGGCATCACTGGCTCCGCAAGCCCAACGTGAGGAGGATCTCCTCGGGGGTGGCGACCTCAGAAGCTCGCGCGCCGATCCCCGCGGGGACCAGGCGGCCGCAAAGTACACGCTCGAGTCGACCGCAACCCTATCTCCTCGGACGGGCTGGGTCAATGCCGTAGCGCTTCTTCAAGAGGCGGCCGCGGATGGTGCGCCCGGAGTCCATCCACTCCTTGGGCGTGACGCCCTTCTCGCGTAGCGCCTCACCGATCTGGTCGAGCGCCTTCATCGCAGCAGCCACCTTGGAGCTGAGGAGGTACCCTTCGTCGGTCTCGACGAAGGCGACGAGGTCACCTTTCTTCAGGCCCAGCCGCCGGCGCATCTCGGCCGGCAAGGTAACCTGCCCTTTGTCTTGGACGCGAACGATCTTACTGTCGCTCATAAAGTCGCTGGATCTTCCGAAACTAGCAACTTTGGAATTTCCATTAGCTCACCAAAAGCGCCCGAAGAATGACACTGCATATTAGATGGTAAATGCGCAGCGATTATGGTGCATCTATCCCGTAGAAGAAGGGGTCGAGCGGGACCGCTCGACCCACATTCCCCGTCATCCCCTCGCCCGCGGTGGGAGCTGTCAAGGGCGCGGGAGGCGCGTCGCGTATGCGATCGGCGCGGAGAAGCGACCCTTGCCGCTCGGTCGGCTATGTGCAGTCGGTCGTGGCCGAAGCAACAGGCCGAGCGTATGGTGTCGCCGCCGTTGCGGGGCGCTCGGAGTTGTTCGGCAGCCTGCGAGGCCGCGCGTCGAGCGGGCATACCCGCCAGGGCAAGCGCCCGGCGTTCAGCCGAACGTGGAGGCCGACTGGCGCCGTCGACCGGGATGTGGCTGGGGGCTCCTGGTACGATGCCGGCGCGATGCGGGTCACGACGCTCGGCACCGGCGCGCCGCTCTCGCCGCGCGCGACGACCGGCCTGCTCGTTCAGGCCGAGGGGTGCGAGCCGCTGCTGATCGACGCGTGCGGCGGGTTCGAGCTGCCGCGCCAGCTGGCCCGCGCCGGCGTGCCGCTCGCGGCGATCCGCAACGTGCTGCTAACCCACCGCCACATGGACCACGTCGGCGGCATGCCGGCGCTCTTCCTGGCGGACCAGCCGCTCGCGCTGTACGCGTCGGCGGACGCCCGCGCGGGCGTGCAGGAATTGATGGCGGCCACGTTCGCCGAGTGGCCGATCCACCCGGAGGTGCGCTGGCACGAGGTGGCGGCCGGCGAGCGGCACGCGGTCGGCGGCTTCGAGGTCGAGTTGTTCGGCGTCGAGCACCGCGTGCCGACGTTGGCGGCGCGGGTTTCGCGCGCTGGCCGAACGCTCGCGTTCAGCGCCGACAGCATCCCCTGCGACGCGCTGGTCGCGTGCGCGCAGGCGGCCGACCTGTTCCTCTGCGACGCCCTCTTCGCCGCGAGCGACGGTCCTGCCCGAGCCGCCCGCACCCGCGAGCTCATGCACCCCACCGGCCGCGAGGCGGGCGAGCTCGCCGCCCACGCCGGCGCGCGCCGCCTCCTCCTCGTCCACATCGGCCGCCTCTCGACCCCCGAGGCGATCCTCGCCGAGGCGCGCGCGGCGTTCGGCGGCCCGGTCGAGGTGGCGGAGGACTGCCAGACCTACAGCGTTTAAGGTCGAATACGTGGTGGGCTATACCGAACGGAGGAGCGCGGGACCCGGCGGCGCGCCGAGCGGGGCCGTGCTGTTCCGTGAAGGGGTGACGACGTGAGCTGCCTGGCCCCGCACGCCGGCCGCATCGGCCCGGCCGCGCCGAGTGCGCGGCTGGGCCAGGTCGCCCCGGCCGTGCGCCGCGCGGTCGGGGACGTGGTCCCGGAGGCGGTGTGAGGCTCCAGTTCCTGGGCACCGCCGCTTCGGAGGGCTACCCGGACGCGTTCTGCGACTGCGCGGGCTGCCGGTCGGCGCGCGAGGCGGGTGGACGGAGCCTGCGGAAGCGGTCGTCGGCGCTGGTCGACGGCGAGCTCCTGATCGACCTGGGGCCGGACCTCATGGCCGCGGCGCAGGTGCACGGCCTCTCGCTGGCGGGCGTCCGCTACTGCATCCAGACCCACGAGCACGCCGACCACCTCGACCCGACCAACTTCCTGCACCGCTCGGCTTTCTCGGCCGCGGAAGGGGCGGGGAAGCTCGCCTATTTCGCCTCGCGCGGGGCGCTCGACAAGGTCGCCGCCGGTCTCGGGCGCCGGGCGCCGAACGGGCTGCCCGACCCGGCCGCCGAAGCGGCTTTCGACGTGTCGGTGCACGTGATCGAGCCGTTCCAGACGTTCGAGGTCGGCCCTTACCGCGTGACCAGCGTGCGGGCCAACCACGACCCCGAGCGGCTGGTGGCGATGCTCTTCGTGGTCGAGCGCGGGGGGCGCGTGCTCTTCTACGCGACCGACACCGGCGAGCTGCCGGAGGAGACCTGGCGCGCGCTGGCCGGCGGCGGCCACCGGTTCGACGTGGTGGCGCTCGACCACACCTTCGGCTTCGCGGCGCCCCGCGCTGGCCACCTGAACGCCGAGCAGTTCGCGGGGCAGCTCGACCGGATGCGCGCGCTGCGGCTGCTGAACGACGGCGCCCGCGTCTACGCGCACCACATCGCCCACCACTCGCACCCGACCCACGACGAGCTGGTGGCCCGCGTGCGCCCGCGCGGTTACGAGCCGGCCTACGACGGGTTGGTCGTCGAGGTCTAGAACGCCGGCCCGGTGTTCGCCGGCTCGGCCTCGGGTGTCGTTCCGGGCGGAGCGAGGAACCTCGGGCGGCACGCCGTGCGCCGGCGCCCCGGGGGAGTCGGGACGGCGCGACGGCCGAGAGCCCCCGTCGTCCCTCCCCGGGATGACACCCAGTGGGCCGGCGTGCTAGCGCTCGTCGCCGCTACGGCGCGCCCAGCTCGCTCCTGAGGCGCCCGAGCCGATCGCCGACCGCGTCGAGCGCGGCTTGCTGCGCGTCGAGCCGCGCCGCCTCGGCCCGGACGTAGCGCGTGTACGGCGCGATCGCCTCGCGCACCCGCTCTGCGGAGCCGGCGATCTCGCGCTCGGTCTGCGCGCGCAGTGCCTCGACCAGCCGCTCGCGCAGCTCGTCGGTGCGCCGACGGAACGCGTCGAGCGCGCGCCGCTTGCGCGCCGGCAGGATGTAGAGCCCCAGCCCGGCGGCGAGCGTGGCGGCGAGCAGCCCCGTCACGTCGGCCGCGACGGTGCCGAAGAGGACCGCGATCGCCGCGCCGAGCGAGACGGCACCGATCTCGGCGATCGCGGTGTGGGCGACGGCGTCGCGCATCGCCCGGCCGAACTCCTGCGCCTCGCGCTCGCGGTCGAAGCCCTGGAGCGCGCCGCGCGTGCGATCGGCGACGCCGCCCAGCACCTCGCGCCGCGTGGCGATGACGTCGGGGTCGGCGTCGAGCGGCACGGCCTGCTGGCGCTGGCGGATGCTGCCCGAGATGTCGCGCCAGAGCCGCGCCTCGGCGGCGACGAACCAGTCGACGAACTCGCCGACGAGCCCGTCGATCCGGGCGGCCGTGTCGGCGACGACCTCCCGCTCGAAGGCGCCGCGGATCCGCTCGGCGTTGAACAGGTCGAAGACGCGGCCGATGCGGACCGTCTCGTCGAAGAAGCGCTCGCCGCGGTCGCGCAGCTCGTGGACGACGTTGGCGATCTCGGCCAGGCGGGGCTGGAAGCCGCGGCGGAGGTCGTCGGCGTAGGCGGCGAGCTGCCCCTCGACGTTCTCGACCAGCGCGCGGTCCGCGGCGACGAGCTGGCGCCGCTCGGCGAGCAGCCGGCTGTACCGCTCGAACAGCCGCTCGGCCACGCCGATGGGCGTGCCCAGCTTGAGCCGGACGCGCTCGGCCTCGTCGAGCGTTTCGAACACGTAGCGGCGCAGCTCGGCGAGCCCGCTCTGGGCTTGCAGAGCGCGCCGGACGGCCGGGTCGGCCGCCTCCTCGGCCAGGCGGGCCAGCCGCACGGACGTGAGGAAGAGGGGCGGCTCGGCCCCGAGCGCCGCGCGCAGCCCGCCCCGCACGAAATCGCGCACCTGGTCGGCGGCGGCCGGCGTCTCGACGAGGTCGATCTTGTTGACCACGACGACGACCTTCTTGCCCCACTCGCGGATCGCCGCGATGAGCGCCCGCTCGCTCTCGGTGAACGGGCGGTCGGCCGAGGTCGCGAAGAGGACGAGGTCGGCGCGCGGCACGAACTCGCGGGTGAGCGCCTCGTGCTCGCGCAGGATCGCGTTGGTGCCGGGCGTGTCCACGACGGCCAGGTCGCGCAGCGCCTCGGACGGCACGCGCCGGTCCAGGAGGCCGGGCCCCCGCCACTCCTCGGCCTCTCGCTCGCCGCGGCGCACGAGCGTGACCGCGGCGGTGGTGGGCGTGACCCCCTCGGCCAGGACGCGCGCGCCGAGCAGCTCGTTCAAGAGCGCGGACTTGCCGGCGTTGAACTCGCCGACGACGACGAGCAGGAAGAGCTCGTCCAGCCCGTGGAGGGCGTCGGCGACCAGGGCCCGGTCCTCGGGCGGGGCGCCGAGGTCGTCGAGCGCGGCGTCCAGCTCGCGCAGCGCGGCGCGCACGTCGCCGCGCAGCCGCTCCTGCTGGGGGGTCAGGATATCGGTGGCGGCCATGTCGTCGATAGTAGCGGGCCGGTCGCGGTGGGGGTCCGAGAGGCCGCTACGTCGGGAAGACGAGCGGCGTGACGAGCGCGGTGGTCACCGCGATGGCGGCGGTGAGCGGTGCGCCGACCCGCACGTAGTCCACGAACCGGTAGCCGCCCGGGCGGTAGATGATCAGGTTGTGGTGGCTCATCGGCGTGAGGATCGCCGTGATCGCCGCGACCGCGACGGTGACGACGTACGCCTCCGGGTTGTGGCCGAGCGCGGCGGCCAGGCCGATCGCGACCGGGCCGAGCAGGGCGACGGTCGCCGAGTCGGAGCCCATGAACTGGACGATCAGGCCGACTGTCGCGAAGATCGCGATCAGGATGAGCGACTGGCCCCAGCCCTGGACGACCCCTTGCAGCCAGTGGGCGATCAGGTCCGCGGTGCCCGTCTTCTTGATCGCCGTGCCGAGCGGGATGGCGCCGGCGATGAACAGGTACATCTGCGCGTCGATAGCGCGGTAGGCCTCGCGGGAGGTCACGCAGCGGCTCAGCACCATCGCCGTGGCGCCGGCGATCGCCGCCAGGCCGATCGACATGAGGTCGGTCGCGGCCAGCAGGATGGTGCCGAGCATGATCGCAGCCGCCACCAGCGCTTTCGTGCGCCGGCGCGGCTGGCCGTGGAATGGAGCCAGCATCACGAAGTCCGGGTCGCGCGAGAGCTGGTCCAGGGCCTCGGGCGTGCCTTGCAGGACGAGCACGTCACCCGGGCGCAGCCGGATGTGGGCCATTTCGTCGCGCGGGACGACGCCGTTGCGCCAGAAGCCGAGGACGACCGCGCCGTAGGCGCGGCGGAAGTCCACCTGGCTCAGCGTTCGGTTCACGAGGCTCGACCCCGGCGCGACGACCGCCTGGACGAGCTGCTCCGCGACGTCTTCGTCCTCGACGTCGGCGTGCGCGGCGCCGTCGTGGCCGTTCGGCTTGGGGATGCCGTACTGGACGACCGGGTGGAGCTCGACGCCCGGCGCGCCGCGGACCGTGAGCAGCTCGTCCGGCCTGGCGCGTACGAGCAGGACGTCGCCGGCGGCGAGCTCGTGGCCGCGGCCCGGGTCGATCCGCCGGCCCTCGCGCACCCAGCCGAGCAGCTCGAGGTCGACGCCTGTCTTGGCGAGCAGCTCGTTCGGCGGCCTGCCGACGTAGGGCGAGTCGGCCGGGATGGCCAGCTCGGTGAAGTAGTCTTCGAGTCGGAAGTGCTCGGAGGTGTCCCTTCCACCCTGGCGCGCCGGCAGCAGGGAGCGCCCGAGCATGACCATGAACAGCGTCCCGACCGCGGTCAGGGCGAGCCCGATCGGCGCGACCGACAGGATCGGCAGCCCGGGCCGGCCGGCCTGCTGGAGGAGCTGGCTGGAGATCAGGAAGGAGGGCGCGCCGAGTGTGGTGATCGTCGTGCCGAGCGAGCTGGCGATCGTGACCGGCATCAGCAGCTTGGAGGCCGGGATGGAGCGCTCGGCGCCGAGCGCGAGCATCACCGGCAGCATGATCGCGGTGACGGTCACGTGGTGGGTGGGCGCCGAGAGTAGCGCGGCGGCCGGCATGCTGACGAGCAGGATGCGCGCGAGACTGCCACCGGAGAGCCGACCGATCCAGGCGCTCAGGACGTCGGAGAGCCCCGTCAGGCGGAAGCCGGCGCTCAGGACGAACACCGAGGCGATGACCAGCGCCGGCTCGGATGAGAACCCGGTGGTCGCCTCGGTCGCGCTCAGGATGCCCGAGACGTAGAGCGCGATGATAATCGAGACGGCGACCAGGTCCGGGCGCAGCCGCTCGGTGACCAGCAGCGCGATCGCGACGAGCACGATCGCCGAGAAGACGACCTGGTGGACGTTCACGGCGTCGGCGAAGGCAAGATGCACGCCAAGCACAGGAGCAGGCGCCGCCTGCCCGCCGGTTAGCCGCCCAGGTTGTTCAGGTCCCTCTTCAGCACCGTGGCGAGGAACGACCGGGCCGTGTCGCCGGCGCTGGGCTCGACGGCGCTCCAGCGCGCCATGCCGTCGAGCAGCGGCACCGATTCGCGCATGCCCGGGAAGAGCGACTGCTCGCCCTCGCGCACGTCGGCGAGCTGGCGGGCGAGCGCGGCGAGCTGGGTGACCTCGCGCTGGCGGTCGGCGCTGCCGCCGGCCGGCGCCTGCGCGGCGGCGCGCGCGTCCTGGGCGACCTCGGCCACCGCGGGCGCGGACTCGCCGGTGCGCTTTTCGGCGACCGCGACCGCCTGGTCGATCAGGCGGGGCAGCTCGGCGGCCTCGGCGGCCTGCGCCTGGCTCTGCCCGTCGATCGTCCAGGCGGGCGGGTCGACGCCGTAGAGGCGCGCGATCTGGGCGAGCGTGCCGTCGACGGGGTGGCCGTCGGCGTCGACGAGGCCGAAGTAGGCGTCGACGGCCTCCGGACCGGCGGCGGTCCAGGTGTAGGGCGCCGAGCCGAGCACGCGCGGCCCGGCGGCCGCGATCTCCTGGTACATGCGCGCGAAGCCGGCCGGGCGGGCGGCGTGGCCGGCGCCGGCTGGCGCGTATTCGCTGACGAACAGCTTCGCGTCGAGGTTGGTGTTTTCGAGCCAGTCGGCCAGGGCGGGGCCGACGCGCTCGGTGTAGAAGTTGACGCCGTAGACGAACCCTTCCGGCGCGCGCACCGCGCCGGTCGGGCCCTGGTCGAAGCCGTGGCGCTGGAAAGCGTCGGCCAGGTACGGGGCGAAGACGTCCTCGGCCTCGCGCAGGATGACGGCGCGGGTGGGGTCGGCCTTCCGCACCTGCTGGAACAGCTCGACGTAATAGTCGGCGAAGGCGCGCTTTTCGGCGTCGGTCATCTCGATGGTGACCTCGTTGCCGATCGCCCACATGAGCACGGCCGGCTTGTCGCGGTAGCGCTCGACCCAGGCCAGCACCGCCTGGGTGAGCTGCTCGCGCGTCGTCGGGTCCGCGTAGTTGTACGAGGGCTTGAGGTCGAACGGCAGCAGGACGGAGACGTCGTTGGCGTCGGCCGCGGCGATCAGCGTCTCGTCGAAGACGTCGCCGTCCCAGCCGAGAACCAGGTTCACGCCGGCCTCGTGCATCAGCCGGATGTCGCGCCAGACGCGTGCCGCGCGCAGCTCGTCCGGTGCGCTGGCGGTCGCGTAGGTGGGGTTGTAGCCCATGCCGCGGAGCGGGAGGACCGGCTGGCGGGGCGGAACGATCGCGGGATGGGTGGGCGTCGGCTGCATCGGCGGCAGCGCGGTGGGCGAGGGCCGCAACGTCGGCAGCGGCGCCGGCGCGGAGCGGGCCGGGTGCTCGCGGATGAACGGCGCTGGCGTGGGCGTCGGGGGAACCGGCGTGGCGATCGTCGACGGGCGCGCCGGGGCTTGCGGGGGCTGGGTAGCCACCGGGTGTGGCGCGAGGGCGACCTGGACCGCGGTTGGGGTCGCCGCGACGGCCCCGTTCGTCGCGGCGCCGGGGCGCAGCAGCGACGCCGCGACGAACGCCGCGGCGAGCACGACACCCAGCCCGCCGCTCCGACGGGTGAGCCGCGCCAGCCGGGCAGGCGCGCAGGGCGCGCCGGCGGGCAGGGTCGGCATCATCCCTTATGGTAACGGACCGGATGCCCGGCTGCTGGGGCGAGAACCGGCGGAACCGCGTCGACCCAGGCACGACCGAGGCGTTGGCCGGCTAATCAGCGTGCGCGGGCTTGGTTGAACGCCAGGTCCGCCAGCCAGCGCGTGCTCGCCTCGCCGGAACAGGACCCACTCGTGCGAGCGCGACGCGCGTGTACCACGCGCCGACGGTGCGGCGTCGTCGGGCTGCCAGCTGAGCCGCGGGCGTCGCCGGCTACTCGGGCAGCACCTTGAAGACGTGGTCGCCGTGGCGCACGCGTTCCGGCACCTTCAGACCGATGGACTGGCCTGCGCCCGCGACGGGCACCTCCCGGTGATCGATCTGCATCGACTCGACGCGGAACCGCAGATCGGTCGTGTGACCGGTGATGTGGACTGTGTCCCCAACGCGCAGCTCGCCCGTGAGCTCGATGCCCGCGACCACCGGATGGGCGAAAAAGTCGTGCACGCGTCCCACCTCGACCTCGGCCATCGCTTCCTCCTTCCGGGTGCCGCCCGGGTGCGAGCCCCCAACGCGGGGGTCGAGGCTGCCGGCCGGACCAGCACCCGAAGTCATCATACGGCGCGCTCGAGCCGGTTCCGCCTGGAGGCTGGCGACCCGGTCGAGCCGGGCGCTGGCGCTCGCCCAACCGTCGCGCGGCGAACCCCAATGCGGTTCACCTATTAAGCAGCGGCGCCTGGGCGTCGCGCCCTCACCCTGGCCCTCTCCCAGGAGGAGAGGGGACGTGGGTGGGGCCGGTTCGCGGGGTTCGTTTGGCCGGCGGCGCCTGGGGGTCGCGCCCTCACCCTGGCTTTCTCTCCAGGGGGAGAGGGGACGTGGGCGGGGCCGGTTCGCGCGATCGGCGGCCTCGAGTGAACGGCCTGCGCGCGGAGCGCGAGCAGGGCATCACGTTGCGGCCAGCCCGCCGCCGAGCCACCAGACAGCGGCCTCCCAGGGAGCTGAGAGGCGCGGCGGCCGGCGAGCCGACGGACGGCCTACCAGGCTGACCTGACGGCGCCCTGGGACGGCGCGCGCAGCGCGATCACGCCGAATGTCGAGGCGGTTCACGTTCATGTCGGCGTGGGAGACACGCGGACCGGACAGCGCGGCGGCCGCCTGGGCGGCCTCCCGATCCTGCTGTTTGCCCTGGTGTGGGCATGGCTCGGCGTCGCGGACGCGGGGCTGCCGCGCCCACCGTGGCCCACCGAGGCCCCGTCGACGGTCGCCCCGCCCGCGGTCGACACGCAGCTGAGCGCGATGCGGGCCGCGTACCGCTGGTCGGTCCCGTCGACGGTCGCCCCGCGCGAGGTCGACACCTTCGCGGACGACCACTGCGCGGAGGCCAACTGCGACGCGTACGCGCTGGGCGCGCTGGTGCGCGAATACGACCGGCTCACGGCGCTGCACGCCGGCACGCCGGCCGGCATCGCGGAGCGGATCCAGGCCGCGCTGCCCGGCGCCCGCCAGGCGGCCGCGGCCGCCGCCAGGTGGGCCAGCCTGGTGCTGCTGATGGTCGCGCCGGCGGCCGGGCCGGGGGCGGTGCGGTACCTGCGAGCCCGCCAGGCGGCGATCCGCGGCCGGCGAGGTGCGCTCGCGTTCGGCGCGGCCTACGCCGGCGTCTGGGTCGCGCTGGCCGGTCTGGTCGGCGTGCTGGCCGCGGGCGTGGCCGCGCTGTGTGATCTGAGCGCCTCGATCGCCGGTTGGCTCGGCGCCCACGGCGCGGCGCTCGGGCTGGCCGCCGCCGGCTTCTACCAGATCTCGCAAGCGCGCGAGGGCTTCCTCGCGGCCTGCCGGCGGCCGCCGGGGGCGGTTCCGGCGGGCGACCGGATCCGGACTGCGTGCGCGGCGGGGCGCGCCGAAGGGCTGCGCGGGGTCGGGGCGGTTGGCGTCCTGGCCGCGGCGCCGGTGGTGGGCGGCCTGGTCGCCGGCTCCGTGGGACCTGGCTGGGTGATCGCGACGCAAGTCGCCATCGTCGCCGAGTTGGCGCTCCCGCGGGGCGAGCGAGTGGCCCGCGCGATAGGCGCGTGCCTGCTCGCCTCGGCCGCCGTCCTCGCCGTCTGGCCAGAGCTGGTGGCTCGTTGAGGATCGGTAAAGAGTTTGTTGCGCCCCGGTTGCGCCTGGTACGGGACCGCCAATCCTGCGTCCCTTTATGGGATGGTGGTCAGATCGTGGCTGACCGTCAAAGAAACGCACGCGTGCGCGAAGGAAGGACGAGACGATGGTTGTGAAGTTAGCTCGTCGCGGTTTCGCTGGGTCGTCGGGTGTGGCGACGTCCCGCCGGGCGGCGCTCAAGGCGCTGGCCGGCGGGGCGGCGGCGGCGACCGCGTTCGGCGTGGTTGGGGCCGGCATGGCCGCCGCGGTGGCGGACGCCGGCCCGATCGAGCCGCGGGCCGGTACGTGGACGACCTGGCTGCTCGCATCGGGCAGCCAGCTCCGGCCTCCGCCGCCCCCGTCGTCGACGGTGACGGACGCGGAGGTGCAGGGGCTGCGTGATCTCGCGGCTCGGCGCGACGGCGCGGCGCGCGACCAGGTCGCCTACTGGGACACCGGCGCCCCAGGGTACCGATGGAACGAGGTCGTGGTGGCCCGCATGCTGAAGGACAACTTCAACGCGACGTTCGCGTCGCACCATCTGGCGCTGGTGAACGTGGCGATCTACGACGCGACGGTGGCCGCCTGGGACGCCAAGTACGCGTACAACCGGCCCCGGCCGGCCGACTACGACCGCACGTTCGACGCGCTGCTGCCCACGCCGCGCAGCCCTTCGTACCCCTCGGAGCACGCGGCCGCGGCCGGCGCGGCGTCGACCGTGCTCGGCTACCTGTTCCCCGACGACGCGGCGGCGCTCAATGCCCGGGCCGAGGCGGCCGGCCTGTCGCGGCTCATCGCCGGCGTGCACTACGCGAGCGACGTGCAGGCCGGGCTCGAGCTGGGCCGGGCGGTCGGCGCGCTGGTCGTGGATCGGGCGAAGGGCGACGGGTGGTCCCAGCCCTGGACGGGCACGGTCCCGACCGGCCCCGGCCTGTGGAACGGGACCAACCCGGTCGCGCCGCAGGCCGCGACGTGGCGGCCGTGGGTCCTCGCCTCGCCCGACCAGCTCCGACCCCCGCCGCCGTTCGCCTACGACTCGCCGGAGAAGGCGGCCGAGCTGGCGGAGTTGCGGAACTTCCCGCGGACGCCGAAGACCAACGCCGACGCCTTCTTCTGGGAGTACGCGGCCGGCGGCACGCGCTCCTTCCAGTTCTGGACGGACCAGATCGGGCGGAAGCTCTTCGAGTACGGCTTGAACGCGAACCCACCGCAGGCGGCCCGGGTCTACGGCACGGCCAGCGTCGCCCTGTACGACGCGATGGTGGCGTGCTGGGAAGGCAAGTACGCTTACTGGGCGATCCGGCCGTTCCAGCTCGACCCGGACTTCAAGCCGCTCTTCGCGACGCCCAACCACCCGAGCTACCCGGCGGCGCACGGCGCGCTCTCGGGCGCGGTCGCCGCGGCGCTGGCCGGCCTCTTCCCGCGCGACGCGGCCGCGCTCAACGGGCTGGCCGACGAGGCGGGGCAGGCGCGCATCTGGGGCGGTATCCACTACCGCAGCGACGTGGTCGCCGGCCTGGCGCTGGGCCGCGCGGTCGCGCGCATGGTGCTGGACCGGATGGCGGTGTGATCTGCCGTGTGAGCCGACCCGCGGCGCGCCCGAGGTGTGCCACTTGCGGCACTGGTGCGGGCGTCAGGCCACGCCTGGCGTGTCAGCCGACCTGGGGCGCGCCCCAGGTGTGCCACATCCGGACGATCCGTCCGCTGTGGACGGCGAAGACGCCCAGGCCCTCGACCGTGATGCGCTTGCCGGCCGGCACGCGCGCGAGCCGGTGGCCCGTGTGCGTGCCGGCGCCGGAGACCCGCGCCGCGACCAGCCGCCCCTCGGCGATCACCTCGCCGAGGCTGTAGCGCCAGTCCGGGAAGCCGGCGTAGAGCAGGCCGAGGCTGGCGCGCAGCGCGTCGGCCAGGCTGTCGGCGTAGGTGATGACGCTCGCCTCTTCCTCCGGCGTAAGCGGGAACGGGTTCGGGTTCGCCTGCACCCACTCGGCGAGGCTCTGCGCGCCCCCGAGGAGCTGGACGCTGGCGGGCGCCTCGGCGTAGAAGCGGGCGACGAGCGCGTGGCTCGCCTCGGCGCTCACTCGACCAACCGGATCGTCCAGAAGTCGGCCGAGAGGGTTGGCTGCGCGAGGTAGGCGTACGGTAGGGTGAAGTAGCCGGCCATGCCCCAGCCTGTACCCCACGAGTTGCGGGCCAGGAAGCGGCCGGCCGCGTCGTCGTAGCCGACGGCCAGCGCGCAGTGGCCGCCGACGACCGGCTCGCTCGGGTGCGGCATCGGCGCGACCCCGGTCCGCGCGACCTCGTCGGACATGAAGCTCTCGTAGACGCTGAAGCCGAACGCGAAGGGGTGGCCGGTCGACAGGGAGGCCCGCATCTGGTTCAGGTCGCGCGGGAGGCGCCGATAGGCGAGCACCTGGTTGCGCAAGCCGTCGTCGTAGGCGGCGGCCGTCGGCTTCTGGCTGAGCAGGGCTGGGTCGTACGGCCAGTCGCTCTCCGGCGGCACGCCGTACCGTCTGGCCGCCTTCAGCGCGCCACGGATCGTGCCGCCGCTGTCGGCGGCGATCGTGCCCTCGAGCGCCCGCTCGTTGTAATAGACGAAAAGCCGCGACGGCATCGTGGCCGGCTTCCCTTGCCGCATTTGCCCGTATGCGACGGCCGCGCCGACGGTGTTCGCGGCGCAGTCGGCCAGGCGCCCCTGGTCGTAGACCGGCGGGCAGCCGGGCCGCAGGTCGACGGTCGCCGCCAGCTCGGCTACCGCGCCGCGCGGCGCCGCGTAGGGCACGTCGCGGTGGTCGGGGAGGTCGGGGATCCAGCCCAGCCCCTCGGTGCGCCTCGCCATGCCGTCTCCTCGCGCAGCCGCGTCAGGGTACAGGCCGGCGGCGCCCGCGAGGCGGTGGGAGCGTGGCGCTCGGGTTGAGGAAGCGTCGAGGTCAGGCTGGCCGAGGGGCCGTGGCGCGGTGGCAACGTTCGGGATGTCGCCGGCGATACCGGCCGCGAACGACGGAGCGGGAGCCAGGCTGGCGGCTAACCTCGACGCGCTCTGGGAGCCGGTCTTCCCGCGGGAGCCGGGGCTGCAGGCGCGCGTTGGGGTTCACGACGAGGCGCGCTTGGTGCTGAGGGCCGACCAGCTCGCGCGGGCCGGATCCGCGCTGGCCGACGTGCTGGCGCTGCCAGAGTTGCTACAGACGCCGTCGGAAGCCCCGAGCTCGGCCGCCGGCCTGGCCAGCTACCCGCGATGGGGTTCGACCTGGACGGGCCCGCGCTGCCCCGATCACCGCGCCGCGCAGCGGCGGGCGTCCGATGGTCGACGCGGCGCGACAGGCGTCGGCGACGCGCGTCCGGCTGCTGCTGCGCTCGCCTAGCCCGCCGAAAACCGGCCAGTTGCCAGGCCATGACCTGGCCCTTTGGCCAGGCCGACCACGGGAGGGGGAAGGGTAAGGTCAGGGACCCACTCCCTCGTCGGAGGACGCCCCGTGCAGAGCACACGATCCGTGATGGCCCCGCTCGTCGCGATCATCCTCGGGACCTTCATGGTCATCCTCGACAACACGGTCGTCACCGTCGCGCTCGCCCAGCTCGGCAAGTTCTTCGCGACCGACATCACGCTGCTCCAGTGGGTGATCACCGGCTACTTCCTGGCTCAGGCGGCGGTGATCCCGCTGGCGGGCTGGCTGAGCGACCGCTTCGGCGCCAAGCGCATCTACCTGACGTCGGTCGTGTTGTTCACGCTCGGCTCGGCGCTCTGCGGTCTGGCGACGAGCGCGCCGATGCTCGTGGCGACGCGCGTCTTGCAGGGGCTCGGCGGCGGCATGCTCATGCCGATCGGCATGGCGGTCGTCTACCGGTTGACCCCGCCGGAGCGGCGCGGGGCGATCATGGGGCTGTTCGGCTTGCCGCTGATGGTGGCGCCGGCGCTCGGGCCGGTGTTGGGCGGCTACCTGGTCGAGTTCGCGAGCTGGCGCTACATCTTCCTGCTCAACGTGCCGGTCGGGGTGGCCGCGCTGCTCGTCGGGTTGCGCGTGCTGCCGAACCTGCCGGCGGCTCGGTCGGCCGGCGCGCTCGACGGGCCGGGCATGCTGCTCGGGCCGGTCGCCTTCGCGTCGCTCTCGTTCGGCATCAGCGAGTCGACCACGGCCGGCTGGGCCGGCACGCCGACGGTCGCGGGCGTCGCGGTCGGGCTCGTCGCGCTGGCGCTCTTCGTCTGGCGCGAGCTCTCGGTCGAGCAACCGCTGCTGGAGCTGCGGGTGTTCCGCGGCCGCGACTTCCGGCTGGCGATCGCGACGCAGTGGGCTGGCTGGGGGGCGATGTTCGGCAGCTTCTTCCTGATGCCGCTGTTCCTCCAGCAGGTGCGCGGCTACGGCTCGTTCGAGACCGGGCTGATCACGGTGCCGAACGCGGTCGCCTCGGCGGTCTTCATGCAGATCGGCGGGCGGCTGTTCGACCGGGTCGGCGCCCGGATCCCGGTGATCGCCGGCTTCACGCTGGTGGCGGCGGCGATGGCGCTGATGACCCGACTCAGCGGCACGACGACGACCGGCGACATGGTCGCGCCGTTGACGCTGATGGGCGCTGGCATGGGGCTGATGATGATGTCGCTGAACACGCACATGCTGAACAGCGCCCCGCGCGAGCTGACCAGCCGGGTCACCTCGCTCAGCCAGGCGCTGCAGAACGTGGTCAGCTCGCTGGCGGTCGCGACGTTCTCGACGGTGCTGGCGGCGCGGATGCCGCTCCGGCTCGCCGAGGCGGCCGCCGCGGCCGGCGGCCAGCCACCGCCGGCCGCGGTGGCCGAGGCGTCGGCCCGGGCGTTCGACGACCTCTACGTCGTGGTGCTCGCGATCATCGGCGTCGCCTGGGCACTGGGCTGGACGCTGCGTCGGCACCCGGCGACGCCGGCGCCCGCGCCCACGCCAGCGGCTCGACGCGACGCGACCAGCGCGCAGGCCGAGGAGCCGCCGGAGCGGGAGCTCGTCGCGGCGGGGCACTTCTAAAGTAGGCATCTGGCCAACAGCCGAGCGCCTCGCGGCGAGCCCGCAGCTCGCAGCTCGTCCGACGTCACGCTCGCCTGGCGCGCCTCGGCCTCGATCTGGTCGGCGTTCACGACGTCGACCTCGACTAGTCGGACGGACACTTGAGGCTCGATCGACTCGGGTTCTTACGGAGGGCGACTTGGTGAGCCGGTGCGCAGCTCGGCGGTCGCCGCTTCGTCGACGGCCGAGGCGTCCGGCGTGAGCGCGACGCGGTAGACCTCGCGCGCCCGCGCGGCGCTCACCTTGCCGTCGCGCACGTCGGCCAGGACGAGCGCGGGGTCGCGCTCGGGGGGCGGGCCCCAGCCGCCCGCGCCGGCCAGCTCGTGGCGGAAGACGTCGCCCTCCTGGAGCCAGAGCAGCGTCTTGCCCGGCAGGACGCGCTCGTCGGCGGTGCCGGGGTTCAGCACGTTGCGGCAGCGGCGGCCGGGGCCGCCACCGGCCAGGCCGTAGGCGGGGAAACGCGTCCGGTCGGAGCGGATCTGGAGCGTCGCGCGCTCCTCGAGGAAGCGGTACTGCCGGACGATGCCGAGCGCGCCGCGGTGCTGGCCGGGGCCCTCGCTGTCGGGCAGGAAGCCGTACTCCTCGATCCGCAGCGGGTACTCGTTCTCGATCACCTCGGCCGGGTAGTTCGAGAAGTTGACGACCGCCGAGGCGCAGCCGTCGATCCCGTCGGCGAAGGGCCGGCCGCCCCAGCCGCAGTTGAGGAACTCGAGGAAGACGAACGGACGGCGGTCGGCCCGGTAGTAACCACCCATCGTGATGCCGGTGTCGCCGCCCACCTCGCAGGCGCCGATGCGGTCGGGCGCGAGCTGCGCCAGCGCGCCGAAGACGGCGGTCGCGATGCGGAAGCCGGTGAGGCCGCGCGCGGCGACGGCGGCGGGCAGCACCGGGTTGACGATCGTGGCCGGCGGCGCCTCGACCCGGATCGCGCGGAAGTAGCCCTCGTTGTTCGGGATGTCGAGCGGCAGCAGGCAGCGCACGCAGGCGTAGGTCGTCGAGCGGGTGAACGACATGACCGAGTTGATCGCGCCTTCGACCTGCGGCGCGCTGCCGGCGAAGTCGACCGTGAGCTGGTCGCCGGCGACGATCAGCGCGACGCGGATCGGGATCGGGTCGGGGTCGATGCCGTCGTCGTCGAGCCAGTCTTCGAACTCGTAGCGGCCGTCGGGCCAGGTGGCGATCTCCGCGCGCGCGAGCCGCTCGGCGTAGTCGAGCAGCTCGCCGAACGCCGCGACGAGCGTGTCGCGCCCGTAGCGCTTGCCGAGGTCGAGCAGGCCGTTGGCGCCGATGTGGCAGGCGGCGAGCTGGGCGCGCAGGTCGCCCAGCACTTTGACGGGGATGCGCACGTTCTTCTCGACGAGGCGCAAGAACTCGTCGTTCAGCTCGCCGCCGCGCCGCAGCCGCATCGGCGGGACGCGCAGCCCTTCCTGGTACACCTCGGTCGAGTCACAGGCGTTGCCGCCGGCGACTCGGCCGCCGACGTCGGTGTGGTGGGCGACGGTGACGACGAAGCCGAGCAGCCCAACGTGGTCGAACACCGGGCGGACGAGCACGAAGTCGGGCAGGTGGGTGCCGCCCTCGTACGGGTCGTTCAGGACGTAGACGTCGCCGGGGTCGAGCCGGTCGCCGTAGCGGGCCAGCACCGCGGCCATCGCGTCGGGCACGGTCCCGAGGTGGACCGGCAGGGTCAGCCCCTGCACGACCAGCCGCCCCCGCGCGTCGCAGAGCGCGGTCGACAGGTCCATCGCGCTCTTCAGGTTCGGCGAGTACGCGGTGCGCACGAGCGCCAGCGCCATCTCGTCGACGACCGACTCGAGCCCGTGGCGGATCAGCTCGAGCGTGATGGGGTCGACCTGGGTCACCGTCTTCCGTCCTCGGGCGTCACGACGGACGCGATCATACGTCCTGGCTGGGTGGGCTCGATCGGCCCTGGCGTGCCCGTTCCGGGCGGAGCGAGGAACAGCGGCCGGCGCGTTCTCTGCCAGCGCCCCGGGCCGCCGGCACAGCGCGGCGGCTGAGCCCCTCGTCGTCCTTCCTGCTCTGCGACCTCCCCCACGGCGGCCCTGTGGGCCATGAGACGCTCGGGTGGCCGGATCGGCCGTGTCGCCAGTCGCGCAACGACTGTGTCAGCGGCCGCGCTGCCCCAACGTGGGCCGACGCCGACGTCGCGACCAGGTCTGCCGGTCCCGACGCCTCCCGTAGGGCCGTCTCGAAGGTCGACCAGGCTTTGCTGCTCACGCAAGCCCCGTCGGCGGAGCCACGGCGCGGCGAGTGGACGCTGAATCGGTCGGAGGTCGCGCCAGAGCCGTACCAGGTGGTGCATCAGCTTCGCGAACTCCGGGGCCTGCAAGGCGATATCGTCAAGGACTTCCTCGACCGTTTTCGGCGGCTTGCGCAGGCGTGCAGCCTGGGCACGGAGGATTTCCACCATCGGCCGCGGCGCCAAGTCGACCAGGCCGACCAGGAACTCGTCGGGTGACTGCGGAACGATGTTGAACGGGTCGAGCGCTGACCGGGGAAAGTCCCTCAGATTCGACGTGACGATCACTTGCGCGCCAGCGACGACCGCGGCCGCGGCGACGTGCCGATCCTTCTCGTGCGTGGTCATAACGGGTACCAGTCGTTCGTACCCGGTGATCACTGCGTCCGGGAACGCTTCGCGCATCTTGGCGAAGAGACGTTCGGCTTGCTCCTCCGCCATCTCCCGGCTTCCGACGAGGTTGCGGCGTGCCTCATCAAGGATCTCGTCACTCCAGTGGAGACGGTAGAGGTCCGCCGCAGCCGCGCGGAGGAGCGTGTCCCGTAGGGCAGCCGGGTACAGGACGCACGCGTCGAGGACGACACCGAACGACGGCACGCCGCCCCCGCCGGACTAGCCTGATTGCGGCGGGGCTGTCTCGCGGGGCGCGACTCCGTAGAGGCCCAGCTCCTGGCTCAACTCGGTGAGCTCGTCCAGGGCGGTCCGACGCCGCTCGTCGCGCTGCCGCTTGTACGCCATCAGGTCGCCGAACTTGATGCGGCGGTGCTTGTTGAGCCGCCGGTACGGGATCTCCCCCTTCTCCAGCAGCCGCACCAAATATGGGCGTGACACGTTGAGGAGGTCAGCCGCCTCCTGCGAGGTCAGCTCACGGTGGATCGGGAGGACCGCCACGGCGTCCCCTCGCTGCATGTGCTCCACGACCCTCGACAGGACTCGGAAGACAGCCGCGGGCAAGGCGATTTCCTTCCCATCAGGGCCAACCAGCTTCGCTTCGCATTGCTCGGCCAGCAGAAGACGAACCTGCTCGAGAATCGGCTGGTCCTGCTCCGTTGCCGCGACCGACAAGTCCTCAGCGCTGATCGTCGGGCGCTCGGGTGCCGCAGTCGCCATCTCGTTCCCTCTTTCTAGTGGCGCGATCCTACCACAAATCGAACTATCCGCAACTATGGTGCCCCAGGTTATCGGCTGGTTGCATCCGGGGTGACCCGATGCAGCAACCCACCGCGTTCCCTCCCCCGTGGGGGGCCCCGTGGGCCATGAGACGCTCGGAATGACAGTACCGGGCTGGTATCCGAGCCGGCGGTCGGGGGCGACTACCCGCCGCTCGGCCGACCGGCCTCGAGCACGAGGTTGTTTATGGCGTCGCGCGGGTCGCCGCGCGGCGGCTGAAGCACGACGAAGGCCACGAACCCGAGTGCGAGGTGGCGGACCAGGGCCTGATCGACCAGCACTGGCACGCCCCCAGCCCCGCCACCTGCTTGGTCTCGCGGAAGACGGTCTCGATCCCCCAACGGCTCCGTTCGCGGTGCACGAGTTGGCTCAGGTCGGCCGCCCGGTCGTTGGTGACCAGGTACTCGAACTTGCCGTGCTCGTTCTTGAGCACGGCCAACCGGGCCTGGCCTAAGGACGGGGCGTAGACCGTCAGCTCCGTCGCGCGCACGCCCAGCGTGGGGCGCCACTTCAGCTTGAGGGTCGCGGCCAGCGCTTGGACCTGCTGCCGGCGCCCCGGTAGACGACGGTGGTGCGGGGGCGAGCGTCCCGACCCAGACCAGGCCCAGCCGCGTGGCCGTCTTGCTGGCGCAGCCGCCGGTGTGGGCAGTATCCCCGGCCAGGCAGGCGGCTGCGTCAGCCAGCCGCGGCCACCGCGCGCGGCATGCCCACGACCAGCTCGGTCTTCGTCCGGTACCTCCCCGGCGCGCGACTGCGCTTGGGCCGCCAGAGCCGGAACGCCACCAGGGTGCGCCAGGTCCCGGCCGGTTCGCTGGTCCACGACAGCAACACGACGTGGCAGCCGTAGACCTTGCGGTTGTTGGCGGACGAGTAGGTCCAGGCCACCCACGGCAACAGCTTCGCGAACGGCTTCCCGATCACCACGCCGTCCACGCACAGGTCCCCCGGCGTGCCCAGGCACCGGCCCAGCTGTTGGGCGAACCGCAGCAGCCCGACCAACAGCGCCCGCGTCGACAGTGGCGTCACCCGCAGCAGCCGGTTGAGCGCATCGTGGCAGCGGCCGGGGAGGACGCGGCCGACGCGCGTCTGGGTCGGGCGCGCGTCCAGCAGGATCAGGCCAGCCACGTAGAGCGCCACCAATTCTGCCGTCCACGCCGCAGACCCGACCACGTTAGTCCTGCCACTTAAGCAGCGGCGCCTGGGAGTCACGCCCTCACCCTGGCCCTCTCCCAGGGGGAACAGGGGAAACGGACGGGACCATTCCGCACGATCGGCGGCTTTAAGTGAACCGTATTCCGCTAGGCCGAGGCGGCCAGCGCCGAGCGGACGTGCTCGCAGGCCTCGAGCACCTCGGCCTTGAACTGGTCGTAGTCGAGCTGCAGGCCGTTGATGTAGGTGCTCCAGCCGGCGCTGGACTTCGCGTAGTGCACCGCGTCCTCGATCTCGGCGTCGGTCGCGCCGTTCAGCCTGGCCACCTCGGTGTGGTACACGGAGCAGTAGCGGCACTTCGTGGCGGCGGCGATCGCGACGCCGATGAGCTCGCGGTACTTGTTCGGGATCGGCCCCTCGTCGAACTGGACCCGCTTGAAGAGCTGCCACTCGAGGTCCAGCGAGCTGTCGGGCACGACCTTGAACATGCTCGGCACCAGGCCGAACATCTCCTCGATCTCCCGGTAGACGGCTTCGCGCGAGCGCTGGGGAATCATCGAGACCCTCCTTGGTTTGGTGTGCCCAGGCTACGGCGACCGGCACGTGCCGCCATCCGAGCAACCTCCCATTCCGTGCCCCGGCGCGGCGGCGACCGGCGTGGGAGGTTCCTCCCACGCCGCTCGGCAGGGCGGCTCGCGTCGTCTATCTAGGCGACGAGACCGTGGCGCAGCGCGTACGCCGTCGCGCCGGCACGGTTGTCGACGCCGATCTTGTTGAAGATGTGGGTCAGGTGGTTGGTCGCCGTCTTCTCGGCGATGCCGAGCGCGTTCGCGATCGCGCGGTTGGTCAGCCCCTGAGCG
>DASRFH010000118.1:0-12484 GCA_035651675.1 Chloroflexota bacterium
GCCGGGCGTCATCGCCCAGCCGCGCGGACTGACGGCGGTCAACGAGTTCGCGGACGAAACGCGGGTCGGATCGCTGTTCCAGGACGCCACCTACCAGAACGCCAACCTCGCCGGGCTCACGTTTCGGACGTCGTGGGCCGACCTCGAGCCCGGGGACGGCCAGTTCAAGTGGCAGAAGCTGGACGAGGTGTTCCAGAAGGCCGAGGCGAACGGGAAGTGGGTGCGCCTCATCCTCGTGCCCGGTTTCGGCACGCCGGCGTGGGCGCTGGCAGGCGCGCAATCGGCCACGTTCCCGATCAAGTACGGCCGCGGTCAGGGAACGCCGCTCCCACTCCCGCTCCCCTGGGACCAGACGTACCTGAGCCGCTGGTTCTCGTTCCTCCGCGCCGTCGCGCAGCGCTACGGGCCGCGACCTTCCTTCCGGATGATCGCCGCGGCTGGTCCGACGTCGGTGTCGTCGGAGATGTCGCTGCCGAACACGGAGCCGGACGTCGAGCAGTGGCGTAGGCTCGGCTACACGCCAGACAAGTACGTCGGCGCCTGGCGGCAAACGTTCGCGGCGTACGCCGACACCTTCCCGGGGCAGTATTTCTCCCTGGCGCTGTACCCCGGTTTGCCGATCCCCGACCGGAAAGCGCGCGACGAGACACGGCGCCAGGTCGCCTCGATCGGGATCGAGAACTACCCGAGCCGCTTCGCGCTGCAGACGAGCGGGCTGAACGCGAACAAAGGCGAGGACGGCGCCGGTGCCCAGCTCGTCCGCGAGGCGAGCGCCAAGGTGCTGGTCGGGTTCATGATGTCCACCTCCGCCTCGCGCCGCACCGCCGAGATGTGCGACTCGTGCGGGACCGCGCCCGACGCCCTGCAGGCGGCCATCAAGAAGGGGCTCGACGAGGGCGCGAGGTACCTCGAGATCTATGAGCCAGACGTCCTCGACCCCGCTATGCAGCCAGTCCTCGCCAGCGCCGCGCACTCGCTCGCCGGCCCGGCCGGGGCCGCTTGAGCAGCTTCGGCCGGGCCAGGTCCAGGCGCCGCTTTGGTTAGTAGCCGCCCGCGTAGGCGAGGTAGCCGTAGTAGCGGCCCGGGACGGGTGAGTGGTTCGGGTCGCCGGTGAAGCCGTAGCTCGCCGGGCGGGCCTTGGCGTCCGCCAGCAGCTTCGACTTGATCTGCTTCGGCGTTAAGCCAGCGCAGGCTCCGTTGAAGATGCAGAGCGCCGCCGTCCCCGCGACGTGGGGCGATGCCATGCTCGTTCCCGAGAGGACCTCGGTGCCGCCGCCAGCGTGGGTCGAGGTGATGCAGACCCCCGGCGCCGCGATGGTGTGGTTGGTGTCCCGGCTGCCCGTGGCGGCGAAGTTGCTGAAGGTGGCGTACTTGTCGTCCACTTCACCGGAGCGGCAGGACGGCGCCGGCCCCAGGCCGCCCGGCTGCCCGTCCGAGTCGGACACGGCCGTCACCGTCAGCACCTCGTTGTACGCGGCCGGGGTGAACCCGGCCAGGTCCTGGCCACTGTTGCCGGCCGCGACCACGTACAGCACGTCGGCGCGCCGCGTCGACCGGCAGATGGCGCGGTGCATCGCGTCGCCGTTCGTCTTGCCGCAGTTCCCGTCGTCGCTGCCGCTACCGCCGAGGCTCATGTTCGCGACCTTGATGCCGAGCGCCGCCGCGTTCTTCGTGACCCAGTTGATGCCGCAATCGACCTCCGCGAACGAGCCCGACCCGCTCGAGTCCAGCACCTTCACGGCGTACAGCGTCACGCCCGGCGCGGCGCCGACCACCTCAGAGTCGTTGTCCTTGGCGCCGGCGATGCCCGCGACGTGGGTGCCGTGGTAGATGGGGTTCATATCGTCCTGGGGCGGGCTCCCCGGGTTGATGCAGTTCGTGCCGGCCACCGCGTTCAGATCCGGGTTGGCGAGGTCGATGCCGGTGTCGATGATGGCGATGGCGCCGTTCACGGTGCCTGTGCCGTCGCCGGCGTGCGTGCTGCTCTGGTCGACGTCGATGCGGTCGATCCCGGTCGGTAGGATCTGGGCGAGCGCCTTTACCGGGCGGTCGTCGCCCACGAAGTCGACGCGCGGGTCGGCCTTGACGGCTGCCAGTTGTCGGGCGTTGAGCTGGGCCGCGTAGCCGTCGAGCGCGTCGTACACGTACGTGATCCTCGCGCCGAGCCGCCGCGCGTGCTCGGTCGCGACGCTCGGCGCGCTCACGCCGTCGTTCAGCATCACGATGTAGCTCTGCGTCGCGGTCGCCGACGCGTCGTCGGCGAGCGCGGGGCCGGCGTTCACGAGGGCCGTCGCCAGGATCGCCAAGAAGGAAACCGCGGCGCGCAGGGTCGAGTATCGAGACACGGGAGCTCCTTTCCAGCGTGTTAGTGCGAGATGAAAGCGCGGCTCACTTCCGCGGTACTTCCGGGCGGACGAGGGCTCGCCCGTGAGCCTCGGATCACAACGGTGTCTTGCCCGTTTCGCCACCATCCGATGGTTGACGGTGAAGGATCCTGGGCGGCCCGCCACGGTCCGTGTAGGATGGCGGCTGCAAAGACATGGCCGGTGTCGACATGTGGGGCGAGCGGGCGGCGAGAGCGGTACGGAGGCTGATCGAGGAGCCCGAGCTGCCGATCACCGGCGTCTCGATGGTCCAGCCGGACCGCGGCCAGGTGCCTGTCCTCCGCCTGGACATGAGCCGGCGGCCGGACGTGCGCGACCTGGCGCGCGTGCACCAGACCGAAGGGTCAGGGCAGGTCGTCGTGCTCGCGCGTGGTGTCCGGCTGCCGGACCGGGGCGGTTGGGTTCTGCTGGACATACGTGTGACACGCCCTGTTCGCTGCCGGTTCCGGCTGGCCCTCTCGTTGGCGAGCCAACGGGAGGTCCTCGAAGCGCTGGCTGGCTCGGGGCTCCTCGGCGTGCTCCCAGATGACCTTCCCGGGCGGCGGTACTCGAGAGCGCTGTACCTCGCGATCGAGCCGGCCGCCACGCTGCGCGCCATGGCCGCGGCCGCGTAGCCGCGGCTCACGGTCAATACCCCCCGGCGTACACCAGGAAGCCGAGGTACTGCCCAGGCGGGGGCGAGTGGTCGGGATCGCCTTTGAACCCGTAGCTTCGGCCCCTGGCGGCCGCGTCGGCGCGCAGCTTCGCGACGATCTGGGCTGGCTGAAGGCCGGCGCACGACTGGTTCGCGATGCACAGCGCCACGGTTCCAGTGACGTGCGGCGCCGCCATGCTGGTACCGGAGAGCTCGTGCGTGAAGCCGCCCGGCCAGGTCGAGAGCACGCAGACGCCCGGCGCGGCGATCGTGTGCTGCTCGTTCCCACTGCCCACGCTCGCGTAGTTGCTGAAGCGGGCGTATTTGTCGTCTGCGCCGTTCTGGCAGTCGGGCGGCGGGCCGAGGCCGCCCCGTGCGCCGTCGGTGTCGGCCATGGCGGTCACGGTCAGGACCTCGCCGTAGCCGGCCGGGACGAAGCCGGCCAGGTCGGCGCCGTGGTTGCCCGCGGAGACCACGTACGTCACGCCCGTCTTGCGGATCGAACGGCAGATGGCCCGGTGGAGCGCGTCGCCGTTCGTCGCGCCGCAGTTGTGGTCATCCGCCCCGCGCCCGCTGAGGCTCATGTTGACGGCGACAATGCCGACGGCGGCCGCGTTTCGCGTCACCCAGTCGATGCCGCAAATCAACTGCGACCGTCTGCCGAAGCCGCTCGAGTCCAGCACCTTGACCGCGACGACGCGCGCGCCGGGCGCGACCCCGACCACCCCACTCTGGTCGTCCCTCGCCGCGACGATCCCGGCCACGTGCGTCCCGTGGCCGTTGTCGTCCTGCGGCGATGATCCCGGGGTGACGCAATTCGTCCCCGGCACGGCCTCGAGGTCCGGGTGCGACAGGTCGATGCCGGTATCGACGATCGCCACGGCGGCGTTGACGCTCTTGCCGCGGCCCGATCCGGCGTGGTCGCTGCTCTTGTCGGCGTCGACGCGGTCGACGCCGAACGGCAGCACCTGGGCGTCCGCTTCCACAGGGAGATCCTCGTCGACGAGGTCGACCCGCGGATCGCTCTTGATCTGCGCTAGCTGCTGCGGCGTCAGCGACGCGGCGTAACCGCCGACACCGCGGTAGACGGAACGGACCCGCGCGCCGCCCGCGCGCGCGTGCTCGGCGGCAACCGCCGCGGCGTCCGAGCCATCCGCCAGCATCACGACGTAGTTGGCCGCGCCAGTCGTCGGGGCCGCCCACGCGGCCAGCGCGCACAACCACCACAAACCGAACGCTACCAGCAGGGCCGAAGCGCGCCGAGCGCTGCGCGACGAGGCCGGGCGTCGCATGCCGTCCGCCGTTCCTACCTCTCGCGCTCGAGCGTCCCGACGGGGACACGACCGTTCCGCGAGCCAACGCCGGCCAGCTCGGGCTGCTCGTCGACGCGCACGGATGTCGACTGGTCCCACGACGCGCGCGGCCGCGTCACGAGCTCCAAGATCGCTCTCTCGCCGACCGCCACGTCGCTGGCGATCCTGCCCTGCTCGTCGACGAGGAGGGCCTCTGGCGTGGCGTCGATGTTGTAGCTCTGGGTGACCAGCTCAGCCTCGCCGTCGAGCAGAACCGGGCAGTTGAACCCGTGCTTCGACATCTCCTCCCGCGCCTCCTCCTCATCGCCGCTGGCGACCACGATCGGGAGCGGACGACCGGCCCTGGCTTTCCGAACCTCTTTCGCCAACGCCGGCGCCATCTTCGTGCAGAACCCGCAGTCCGCACCAAAGAACACGAGCACCAGCGGCTTGCCTAAGTACTGGCCGAGGGAAACGCGCCGGCCGTTTAGGTCCGGCAGATCGAAACTCGGCGCCTCGCTGCCGATCGGCAGCCGTTTGGGCGGCTGCCGTTCGGGCTCCGGCGCGATCTTCTTACGCAGCTCGGCGGCAGCGCTTTCGAGGCGCTCGACTCGCTCCAGCAGCAGAGCGTTGCTCTGCCAGAATTGGCCTCCCAGGCGGAAGACGAGCCAGACGAGGAGAGCCGTCGCCGCCCACACCACGACCGCCGCGATCACCACGAGCTCCATAGTCCGACGTCCTCCGAGCGTCTCTTTTTTCCTTAGGGGCACGTGCATCGGCGAGCACCGGAGCAGGTCACCTCGACCTACCCCGGCGTCGCCATAAGGATCGAACGCGCGTGTTGGCGCTGGCTTGACACGACCGGTTGGTCCCGGGCGGTCCTCTGCTCGACTAGCCCAGTGTGGTCTTGCCGCCGCCCTTGGCAGCACCGGCCGCCGCGCCGCAGCAGGGTAGGCAGACCGGCCCAGTGCCGCAGCACGAGTTCTGCGCGCACTTCCAGCCCGCCAGGCCGGCCTGGCGACAGTCCCGGTTGGTCGAGCATGACACGAGGCCAGAGCACGACTGCCCCTGGTGGCAGAAGCCCCGGGCGGGGTTGACGTTCTTCGGCACACACCCGCAGCTGCCGTCCGCGCTGCAGACCTCGTTAGGGTCGCAGACGAAGATGTTGTGGCATGGGCAGCGCGCGTCTTCAGTGAAATCGTCGTCGTCGGCGAACGCGGTGACGCCGGTGACGGTCGCGAGCACGCTACCGAGCACGCTGGCGCCAACTACCTTGACGACGCCGCGTCGGGACATGCCCGCGCTGAAGGCCTTGGTCAGTTCGTCGAAATGACTCACCGTCGTTTTCACTCCTTCGCGTGTGGCCACATTGGCCAGCAAAGACGAGCACACGCTGACATCGCGTGTGCGTTTCAGCCGCTAACCGGCAGCACCTCCTTTCCGATCTGATTGGCCACCGTTTCGGCCAGGTTGAGCACCGCGTCGACACCCACCGCCGGGTCCGACGCCAACACGCCACGCTCATCGATCAGGTAGGCAACAGGCGTCGCGAAGATCGCGTAATCGCGGGAAACCTCCCAGTGCCGCTGGAGAACGACGGGGAACGTGAGGCCGTGCTCCTGCACCTTCGCCCGGTTCGCTTCGAGGTCCCGCCGACTCACCATGACGATCCGAGGGGATGAGAGGCGGCGGTGCAGCGGCTCGAGCTCGCGCGCCAGCCGCTGGCAGGGCTCGCAGTGCGGATCGGAGAACACCAGCAGCACCCGCTGGCCGCGCAGGTTCTCCAGCGCCAGCTCCCCGCCGTCGACCCGCGGCAGCCGGAAGAGCGGCGCCATTGTGCCAGCCGACAGGCCGTCGCGCTGGACCCGCCCCCGCCCCTCCGGCGCACCGGTCCCGCCCGGCTCCGCCGGCTTGTTCGGCTTCTTCTCCTTCTTGATCGCCTTTTCAGGGTGACGGGCGATCTCCAGGAGCTGAACCGCCCCCATCGCGTAGTCGCTGGCGATGACGCCACGCTCGTCGATGAGGTAGCCGGTCGGCGTCGGCATCGCCCGGTAGGCTTCCTGGACCTCGTGGTCCTGCTGGAGAAGCACGGGTGCCGCGATCCGATGCTGCTCGACGAGCGCACGGTTCTCCTCGGCGGTACCGCTGGTGATCAGCACCGGGATGGGACGCCCGCCCCGCCCGTCGTGGGGAAGCTTGGCGACCTCCGAGGCCATGCTCTGGCAGAAGCCGCAGCTCGGGCTCCAAGCGATCAACAGGACCTTCTTACCGAGGAAGCTTGCGAGGGAGACGCGTTTGCCTTGCAGGTCCGGTAGCTGGAAGGACGGCGCCGGGGTTCCTGCCGGCAACCCCTGTGGCGTCTGCAGTGGGATGGGGATCTGTTCAGGTCCCTTCTCGATGGCTTCCTCGAGGTCGAACAACTCCTCGTCGAGCGCGAGGAGCCGCTTCGCGAACCGTGCCTGCTGGCGGAGCAGCCGCTGGCCGAAGCCGTGCGCCGTCAAGGCAGCCAGCGCGATCAGGAGCGAAGCGAGGATGATGGCGGCGGCCAGGATGGTCATTCCGTCCTCCGAGGTCGGGGTTGGGCTGCGTCCGAGGCCGGAGCGACGAAAGGAGACACCACGGGCCTTCCGTCCGAGTTACGCGGCCGGCACGATCACTTGACGAGCGCGGTGCCGTCCATTTCGGCCCGCACGGGTACTCCCATCAGCCGCAGAACCGTCGGGGCGACGTCCACGATGCTCGGCGTTGGTCCGGCGAGCTGGTGCCCGCGCACACACAGCGTCGCGTCGTCGTGGGTATGCATCCCGACCATCACGGGGTCTTTATGCGTCAGCGACGCTTTGTGTAACGCGCCCTTCGGGTCGTACCCGTCGACCGGCGCAAGGATGAGGTCGGCCGCGCTTTCGAGGTACGGGCCGGCGTACAGCTCCTCACGCCGGTACGCCTTACGCACCACGCGCGCGCCGGTGCCCGGATCGCGCAGCTCCTCCGCGGCCGCGGCGATCTCGTCCCGTAGCGCCTCGTACTCGGCGCCCGGCGCTACGACGCCGTTCCGCTCGCGGCCGCGCACGCGGATGAAGATGCGCCCGGGATCGAGGCTGTACGCGAGCGACGAATCCGCGATGTCGCGCAGCTCCTTGGGGCCGCTGTTCGCGTACTTCAGCCAGCCCCGCTCGTGGAGCCAGTGGTTGTAGAAGACCTCCTGCTCGATCGAGCAGAAGCCGTGGTCGGACATGACCACCAGCGTCGTGTCGTCGTCGAGGGCACGTGCGAAGCCGGCTATCGCCTCGTCGACCCGCCGGTACACGCGCTCGAAGAACGGGGCGTAAACTGGGTGTCGCTCCTCCATGCGCGACCAGAAGAAGTGGTGGAGGCGGTCGGTTTCCATGATCACCGCCATGAAGAAGTCCCACCGCGCGCTCTTCAAGAAGTGCTCGATCGCGGCGAGCCGCCTTTCGAGCACCATCTCGATCTCGGACATCATGCGGTCGAGCGACTCGTAGGCGATCCAGGGGTCGACGTCGACGCGGTAGTCGAGGCGCTCGAGCGTCGGCAGCAGCGACGGCGGGTACACGGCCTTGTCCAGGGACGGCGACAGGAAGTCCGCGATCAGGACACCGTTCACCGGCTGGGGCGGGTACGTCACCGGCACGTTGATGACGACGACCTGTTTGCCCGCGCGGCTCAACAGGTCCCAGAGCATGGGACGACGGATGTCCCGCGCGGTCGGGATGAACGTCCTGTAGGTCGCCGGGTCCCGGTCGACGAACCCGAACATGTTGTGCTTCGCCGGATTGCACCCGGTCGCGCACGACGTCCACGCGACCGACGACACCCACGGGTAGACAGATGTCATGCGCGCGAGCGAGCCTTCGCGCGCAAGTCGGCCGAGCCCGGGCAGCCGACCGGCCGCGATCTCGCCGGCTGCGTACGAATAGGGGACGCCGTCGACCCCGATGACGGCGACGCGCCGCCCGGAGCGGCCACCGAGCCGGCGAAGGAACGACGCCACCGCCTACCGGCCCCGCGTCATTCGACGTAGCCCAGCGCCCGCAGCCGGCGCTCGATGACCTCTTCTTCATCGGCCGAGTACGGCTCGAGCGCCTCGGTCCTGGCCGACACGCGGCGCAGGTCATCCAGCGCCGCGAGGAGCTTCGCGAGGCCGTCCTCGACGCTGCTCGGGTCCGAGGGGTCGACCGCCACCTGCGCGAAGACGGTCGTTTCGCCGGCGCCGTCGGTTCCCGTAAGTGAGACTGTGAACGCACGCTGGTCCAAGTGATCCCCCTCCGTGCCGAATTCGCGGTGTGGCCGGCGAGCCCGCTATGCGGTGACGGGCCCCGGGACGCGCACGATCCGGCCCCGCATGTCGGCCGGTGGGGTGATGCCGAACAGATCCAGGACGGTCGGCGCGAAGTCCATCAGCTGCAGGCCCTCGAGCCGTCGCCCGCCGATCGGCGCCCGCGGATCGTGCATCACGAAGATGCCGCGCTCGGCGTGGTTGGCGTCGTCGGGGCCGGTGTCGTTCTCGAACGTGTGGACCTGCCCGGAGCCGACGCTGCCAACCGATCGCCAGTACAGACCGCCGAAGAGGATGATCAGATCGGGCGGGATGCCGTTGACCTCGCGGTAAAGCTCCTCGGGTCGGTAGACCCTGGTCCCGATGTCCCTGCCATCGGGATCGGCGATCGCGCTCAGCTTGGCGGCGAGCTCGTCGCGCACCGCCTCATAGCGCTCCGGTGGGACGACGCCGCGCGGCTCGCGCCCCCGCACGTTCAGCATCAGCCGCCCGTAGTAGCCCCCGGCCCCCCAGGCCACGGTGCGGTCCCAGTCGACGTCACACCGCTCCAGTGGTGTCTGCCGCTCGGGGTACGACTTGAGCACCAGGTAGGCGTTCTGGATCAGCCATTCGTTGAGGCAGATCCCGCCGTCCATCCGCTTGGCGCCGTGGTCCGACACGACGAAGACGACCGTGTCGTCGTCGAGCTCCTTCAGGAGCACGCCGATCCAGCGATCGACCGCGCGGTAGTAGTCGCGGATCGCGTCTCTGTACGGGTTCCCAGGTGGGTGCTGCCGGTGCGCGGGGTCCATGTACTTCCAGAAGCCGTGGTGGATCCGGTCGGTGCCGATCTCCACGGACATGAAGAAATCCCACTCGCGCGTCGTCATGAGGTGGTGGATCGTTCGGAAATGGAGCTCGGTCATCTCGTGGATCTGGCGCAGGAGGTACGCCTTGTCGTCGGTCCTGAAGTCGGCGACGTCGACGGCGTACCCCCCGACGTGCTCGACGATCTCCTTCCCCAGCTCGGGCGGGTACGTGAACGTGCCCTCCACGCCGGGTGTCAGGAAACAGCCGACCATCGCGCCGTTCACTGGGTAGGGTGGGTAGCTCGGCGGCACGCCGACGACGACGACCCGCTTGCCCGCGCGGGAGAGGATGTCCCAGACGCGGTCGGCCTTCACCGCCTTGTTCGTGACGGTGTACATCCGTTCGTACGAGTAGTCGGCGCGGTTGCGGAAGCCGTAGATGCCGAGCTGACCCGGGTCGCGGCTGCTGGTCATCACCGTCCAGGCCGGGACGGTGATCGGCGGCACGCAGCTCTCGAGCTCGCCCCAGCCGCCGCGCCGCATCAGCGCGTCGAGGTTCGGCAAGTCGTCCCGCCATTGGTCGAACAGGAGCTGAGGCGTTGCGCAGTCGAGGCCGACGACGAAGACCTTGCGTGTCACAGGTACCCCATCCCTTTCAGACGCTTCTTGACCTCGTCCTCCTGCTGGCCCGTGTAGACGAGCTCCGGCGCTCGCGCGATGGCGGCGAGCTCATCGGTGTAGGCGACCTCGCCCCAGCCGTTGTCCGAGCGGAAAAGCTGGGTGAGGACCTTGCCATCCATGTCCCTGGGGACTGGGATCCCCATCGCGTACAGGATCGTCGGAGCGAGGTCGACGATCTCGGCCCCGTGGACCGTTCCGGGCTGCACCCCGGTGCCATGCGCGACCAGCAGACCGTGGTCGCGGTGCATGCCGGAGTAGCGGTACACCGGCTGGGCGATCGCGTTGCTGCCGAAGTCCGAAAGCCCAAAAAAGATGTCCCGCGGGTCGCGCTGGACAAGGATCAGGTCCGGCGCCTCGTCGAGATGAGGACCGTGGTAGACGTCCTCCCGACGCAGCACCTCGCCGACGACCGGAGCGCGCGTGTACGGGTGCACGAACCTGCGCGCACGCTCCGCGATCTCCGCGCGCACCTCCTCGTACTCCGAGCCCGGCTCGACGATGCCGTGCGGCTCGCGTCCGCGGACGTTGAGGTAGACGTTGCCGAGGTGCCGGCCGTACGAGTACGCCTTCGACCGCGACCAGTCCACGTCGTTGAACGAGAGGAACACCTCCTTGAGGATCCGGTCGGTGAAATAGCCAGCCTTGTACTCGGCGTGCTTGCTGAGCCCGAGCCGATTCGCGACCTTGTGGATGTTCACGAGGTGGAACCCGAGGTCGAAGAGGGCTCGCTTCAGCCGCGTCAGGGCGCCGTTCTTCAGCACGAGCAGCCCCTCCTGCAGCAGCCAGAGGTTGAGCAGGATGAAGTAGTGCGCGGCACCCATGCCGTGGTCGGACATCAGGATCGTCAGCGCGTCGTCGCCGGCCTCCCGCACCATCCGGCCGACGGCGTCGTCGACCTGCTTGAAGTAGCCGAGCACCTGGCCGCTCAGATCGTCGCGGTCCTTGCGCCAGGGGTGGCTCGGGTCGAGGTAGTGCCACATCTGGTGGAGGACGCGATCCGTGTCGAAGACCACGGTCATGTAGAAGTCCCACGCCGAGCGGCGCATCAGGTACAGGTTGGCTTCGAGCGTTCGCTCGAGGAAGCGCGCCGAGGCGGCGAGGTAGGCGTCGCGGCTCCGCTCGTCGAAGGTCTCCTGCGGGTAGATGTGGTAGTCGCCGACGTGGTCCCGGAGCTCCTGGAAAAGGCTCGACGGGTAGGTGAAGTCCTTCGCCGTGTACGGCGTCAGCCAGCCGCTGACCAGGAAGCCGTCGACTGGCTCGACCGGGTACGAGATGGGGACGTTGACGACCCCGACCCGCTTCCCATGCTCGCTCAGGATGCGCCAGAGGCTCTTGCCGTCGCGCCGGCTCGTGTTGACGGGCGGGAAGGCGTACGTGCCGGACTGCCTGTAAAGGAAGTCGTAGATGTTGGTCTTTCCGGGACCCTTGCCGGTCGCGAAGCTCGACCACGCCGGTCCGGACGTCGGCGGGATCGTGGACCTGAGCAGTCCGACCGCGCCGGCGGTGGTGAGCTTCGCCATGTTCGGCAGGTGCCCCGCCGCGATCCACGGCTCGACCAGCGTGAGCGGGACACCGTCCAGCCCGATCACCAAGACGCGCGAGGCACTCATCGCGGCTTTTCTCCTCGTGGGGTGACGCTCCCAAGGGCCAGCGAGTCGGTGCCGCCGGCGAACACGTGATCCGAGCTCAGGATGAGCTGGCGTAGCCGCTCGGTCTCGGGCATCGGCTCGACGTCGAGCTCGCGGGCCAGAGCCCGACGGCACGCCTGATACTGCCGGAGCGCCTCGTCGCGCCGCCCAGCGCGCCAGAGGGTTTCCATCAGGGCGCGGTGGATCTCTTCCTGGGACGGGTCGACCTGCAGGACACGCCGGTATTGCTCGATCGCCTCCTGCCAGAGCCCGCGGTCGCAATAGAGCGTCGCCGCGCTGCGCGCGGCGCGTAGCAGCAACTGCCGCAGGTTCTCCCGTTCGACGACGCACCAGTCGCTGTAGAGCTCCTCGGCGAGGAACTCGCCACGGTAGAGCGATAGTGCGCGCTCGTACGCGGCCATGGCCTGCGCAGGCTGCTTCGCCTGCGCGTAACGGTCGCCGGCCTGCACCGCCCGGCGGAACTCATGCGTGTCGAGCCTGTGCGGCGAGTCGGCGTCGAACGCGTAGTAATCGCCGTTCGTACGGATGAAGCGCGATGGCTGGTGGGCACCGACCTGGGGCTCGAGGGCACGCCGGAGGTAGTGGGCGGCGACGTTCAGGAGCGGGTTCGCGGAGCGGCGCGGCACGTCGGGCCAAAGCAGCTCCATCAGCTCCTCGCGGTGGATCTCTTGGCCGTAGCGCGTGAGCAGGATCTTCAACAGACTCAGCGATCGGCGCCGGGAGAAGCGCTCGGCGCGGACCGGCAGACCATCGCGCAAG
>DASRFH010000119.1:0-18409 GCA_035651675.1 Chloroflexota bacterium
TGAACCGCCCCGGGAAAAGTGGAGGCTCCATTCTGTGAGAGGATGGAGCGATGAGCGGAACGACGAAGTACCCGGACGAGCTGCGCGAGCGGGCGGTCAGGATGGTGCGGGAGCACCGGGGCGAGTACCACTCGGAGTGGGCGGCGATCACCTCGATCGCCGCGAAGTTGGGGATCGCGGCGCCGGAGACGCTGCGCAAGTGGATCCGGCGCGCTGAGGTCGACGGCGGCCAGCGGCCGGGCGTGACGACCGCCGAGCACGAGCGCCTGGTGCAGCTGGAGCGCGAGAACCGCGAGCTGCGCCGGGCCAACGAGATCCTGAAGGCGGCGACGGCTTTCTTCGCGCGGGAGCTCGACCCGCGCCCGCCGACGCGGTGAGGTTCATCGACGCGCACAAGCACCGCTGGGGGATCGAGCCGATCTGCCGGACGCTGCAGGTCGCCCCATCGACGTACTACGCCAAGACCACGCGGCCGCCCTCGGCGCGGTCGCTGCGCGACGGCGAGCTGAAGGCCGACATCCGGCGGGTCTGGGAAGGCAACCGGCGGGTGTACGGGGCCGACAAGGTGTGGGCGCAGCTCAACCGCGAGGGGACGCCCGTGGCGCGCTGCACGGTCGAGCGGCTCATGCGCGGGCTCGGTCTGCGCGGCGTGGTGCGTGGCAAGACCGTCCGCACCACGGTCCCCGACGCGGCCAGCAGCCGGCCGGCGGACCTGGTCGAACGCCGCTTCCGGGCTGACGCGCCCAACCGGCTGTGGGTCGCCGACCTGACCTACGTGCGGACGTTCACCGGCTGGGTGTACGCCGCCTTCGTCGTCGACGTCTCCTCGCGCTTCGTGGTCGGCTGGCAGGTGTCGCGCTCGCTCTCGGCCGACCTGGCGCTGGACGCGCTGGAGATGGCGCTGTGGGCGCGCCGCGCCAAGCGGCTCGACGGGCTCGTGCACCACTCGGACAGGGGCTCGCAGTACCTCGCCGTGCGCTACACCGAACGCCTGGCCGAGGCGGGCATCGCGCCCTCGGTCGGCTCGCGCGGCGACAGCTACGACAACGCGCTGGCCGAGTCCTTCCAGGGGTTGTACAAGGCCGAGCTGGTCCGCCACCGCGGCCCCTGGCGCGGCCTCGGCGACGTCGAGCACGCGACGATGGACTACCTCGACTGGTTCAACCACCGCCGCCTCCACGGCGAGCTGGGGATGGTCCCGCCGGCCGAGTCCGAGGCCAGCTACTATGCCGCCGCCACACCGCGGCTGGCCGTTTCCCAATGACCCGAGCCTCTACAAAACCCGGGGCGGTTCAGACATCCAGGCGAGCAACTCGTAGCCGAGCATGGACGGTCCACCCCCACGCGCGTGGGGACGACGTCGTGTTCGCGGACACAGCGAGATGGCAGTGCGGTCCACCCCCACGCGCGTGGGGACGACTGTGGAAATTTGCGTTCGTGGTGGCGCGGCCGCGGTCCACCCCCACGCGCGTGGGGACGACAGGGTGTGTTGAGCAACGATGGTTTAGCACGGCGGTCCACCCCCACGCGCGTGGGGACGACTCCGGCGTCGGGCTCCTCGCTCCGTATGTCGAGGTCCACCCCCACGCGCGTGGGGACGACAGCGAGACAGGAGACTCGCTCACAAGACAAGGCGGTCCACCCCCACGCGCGTGGGGACGACGCCAGATCGATGGGCCGATCCACGCGTACGACCGGTCCACCCCCACGCGCGTGGGGACGACTTACGACCCCGAAACAGGATCGGCGTATGAGATGGTCCACCCCCACGCGCGTGGGGACGACGACGCGCTATTCGACGCGCTAGAGGGGCAATCCGGTCCACCCCCACGCGCGTGGGGACGACGGCTACTACGGCGCCCACGACGGCCGGCGCGCCGGTCCACCCCCACGCGCGTGGGGACGACGAGCGGCCGGCGGCCGGCGCGGCGGATCCTCGCGGTCCACCCCCACGCGCGTGGGGACGACGGAGATCGGGTCGAGTGTAGCGCCGCCGGACCCGGTCCACCCCCACGCGCGTGGGGACGACGCTACGACGTTGCTCGCTTCGCCGACGGCGCCCGGTCCACCCCCACGCGCGTGGGGACGACGCGCTCCTGTCCGTCGTCAGCGCCTACCACGACGGTCCACCCCCACGCGCGTGGGGACGACGGAATCTCGACGGCCGGCTCGACGTCGACGGTCGGTCCACCCCCACGCGCGTGGGGACGACCTAGCGGGTTTTTTGTCGCCTAAATAGCAATGCGGTCCACCCCCACGCGCGTGGGGACGACGTGCCGCGGCCAGCACCGGCCCCTGTGATCAGCGGTCCACCCCCACGCGCGTGGGGACGACCTCCTGCAGCGCGACCCCGCGGCGGCCGACGACGGTCCACCCCCACGCGCGTGGGGACGACTCGTTGTCGCGCGGCCTGTCGGCCCGGTGCGCCGGTCCACCCCCACGCGCGTGGGGACGACCAACGCGGGCGGCGACGTCGTCGTCTACGTGCCGGTCCACCCCCACGCGCGTGGGGACGACATCGTGCGCGGCTGGTCTAGCGCCGCCGCGACCGGTCCACCCCCACGCGCGTGGGGACGACCGTGATGTGGGTGTCGCGGCCCGACCCCGATCCGGTCCACCCCCACGCGCGTGGGGACGACGGGATTGGCACCCCGTTGCCCACGACGTGGTACGGTCCACCCCCACGCGCGTGGGGACGACACTGACGTGCAGGCGCCCGCCTGAGAGCGAAAACCTCGCCTGACCTACCTTTGCGGCTCGCTAAGTATCGCGCACGAGGACGCCGAGCGAGCGGTGGCCGCGGGACGGGGGCAGGCTACCGACGGGCGATGAGGGTGAGACCATCGAAGTCGACCGCGACGCGGTTGGGGCTGCCCCAGAATCGGATCGCGTAGCCCTGCTCGTTGTCGGTGGTGTGCAGCATCAGGCCCGCCCCTCCCTTCAGGCGGGCGCACACCATCTCCCACAGCCCATCGCGGACCATCGCCGACACCCGACCGACGAATACGCCGGTCCTGGGCTCGAGCATCCAGCGCGTGAGCTCCCCGCGCAACGTCGCCGGCACCCGCTCGACGATGATCACGACCACGACCTAAACGCTCGCCTCTTGCTCGTCGGCGTGGTTGCGGCCGCCGGCGACCTCGCCGTCGTCGGGGTCCCATAAGCCACCCGGCAATGCCTCGTCGCCGTCGAAGTCCGACCCCACATCGCCGAAGCTGCCGTCGTCGACCATCAGCACCTGCTCGACGTCCGGGGCGATCCTCTCGAGCAGGCGGCAATCGTGGAAGACGTCGCGGCACAGCCGGCGGACCCGCCCTTCCAAATCAGCCGACCCGGCCGCAACCGCGTCGAACGCCACCGGTATCGTCACGTCCGCCTTGTAGAGGTCGGCGATGTCGTACACGAACGAGAGCATCTTGCCGGTGTGGATGAACCCGAGCGCCGGCGAGTAACCGAGCGAAACGATGGCGGCATGGCAGACGCCGTAGAGGCAGCTATTCGCCGCGGAAAGGGCGCGGTTGACCGGATCGGCGTGGCGCCAGTCGTCGCGCTTGTACGAGCGCCCCTGCCACTCGACGCCGGTGCGGCGGCTCGCCGCGGCATAGGCAGACCGCACCCGGATGCCCTCTTTGCCACGGATCTGACGGAGCGTCGCGTCAGGATCGAGTGGCTCGGCGAAGCGCATCTGGTACATGCGCTTGACGACGCGCAGCCGTAGCGCCGGGATCGAGCACAACCGGGCTTGATGGAGCACCCGCCGGGAGCTGCGCGTCTCCCCCAGGCCCTGGGCGTAGAAGCGCACGCCTTGCTCGCCGGTCCAGCTCACCAGGCAGCCGTTTTCGGCCAGCACCCGGATCGCGGCGTGCGTGATGGTCGTGCCCGGCCCCAGCATCAGCATCGCGAGGCTCGCGCACGGCACGGCGACCTTGCCGACCGCGTCCTGGAACGCGATCGCGCGGTCCTCCTGGTCGACCCGACAGCGCTCGACGTACAGGTAGCTCCAACTGTCCCGCACCTTGGGTAGCAGGTGCAGGTCCTTCAGCGGGTTGACGTACACCGACCGCCTATCGCGCCGGCGCGACCGAGAGCAGCCCGAAACCGAATGCCTTCCCGGTGCCGATACCCTCGCACACGGTCTGCCGGAAGCGCTCCGCATCAGTCACTTCCAGCCGGCCGTCGAACAGCACCGAGGCGAAGGTGAGCGGCCGCTTCCGGTCGGCGGGACCCATCCGTTGCCCCTTGAGCTTCCCTTCGTCGTGAGCCTGAACCGCCGGCACGTCGTCGCGGGCCTGGACGGCGACGAGGCGGAACCCGCCCTGGCCGGCCTTGCGGCCGAGCCACTGCAGCCAGTCCTCCTCCTCGCGAAGGTTGACGCGACGCCCCAACCACCGCTTCTCCTTCTCGTCCGGGTTGTTCTTCGAGATGCGGCGCGTAGGGTTGGCCCTGAGCCGGAAGGCGAGCTGAACGCCGTCCGCGATGGACGCGAGCGCGCTATCGATAGGTTTGGTCTGGGGGGCGCCCAGCATGTAGTCACGCGGCAGGCGCGACCAATCGGGCTCGGCGCGGGATTGGACGATGAGCGTGATGGCGCCCGAGCGCCGGTCCGTGTCCAGCCGGTACAGCACGCCAAGCCGGGCACGGACGTCCGCGGCATCGGGCAGGTCGGGGAAGCCCTTCATGACCGTGCGGTGCAGCTGGTAGCAGTCGGCGAGGTCGCGCCGCACATCCGACGATCGCGGGTTTAGCAGGAGCCGCGAGAGAAACACCTACGCCACCTTCGCTGGCGGTGTTGCCCAATCCGTCCGGACGTAGCGCACGCCGAACCGCCGCTCGGCGAACGAGATGGGCACGTCGACCCGCGGCTCGGCGTCCCCATGGCCCGGGTCGCACTCCAGCACAAGACGACGCCTGGCCTCCGCGTTGGCCGGCCGCGTCGGTGCATCCCAGGCGAAGCTCCGCAAGAGGGTCTCGACGTCCCCCTCCCTGAGGCCCGGCCCGAACGGAGCCTCGTCCGGCAAGCGAACTGGCCAACCCGGCACGAACGCCTTGCGACCGAGGAAGATCTGCCACACTGGCTCCGCCAACGCCGCGTCAAGGCGTTCGAGCAAGGCGCGGTCGCCTTCGAGGCCCACCAGGAAATCGGCGTCGGCGAGGTAGTAACGCCGCGAAACGACGGTGGCACCCTTCCCGAGGTTGGCGGTCCGCACGCCGTAATCGTCGTGCCGCGAGCCGCCGGCCGTCTGATAGTCCATACGAACTGTGCCTTCCCGGTCGACACGCACGCCCATCTTGAGCGCCGACAGGTCGTCGACCGACTCGGAGCGCGGCCGGCCCAGCGCGGCGCAGAGGAGCCCAATGACTCCGCTCTTCGAGGGCTCGCGGCCGGTGTCGCGCGTCGAGAAACGACTCTGCGTGCCCCAGGACTGCATCGGCCCGGCCAGCCGCAAGAGCAGCGTGGTCACGCGGCGGCCTCCTCACTTGGTCCGCCCAGGGCGCCCGCGATGCCGGCGACGAGCTCGTCGAGCGTGCCCACCGTCGTCGCACGATCGAGGCTTGGGTTCCCGTCGAGCGCGACGGCCCAACCGCCGACGACTGGGCCGAAGCCGTACATCTTGCCCAGCGCCCGCCAGTGCGCCGCGAGCGCGTCGATGGAGCCTGCGACCAGGTCCCTGCTCGACGTCGGGCGGACCGGCTGGGCGAACGCGTTCGCGAGGTTCCAAAGCCCGTTGCGCCGCACAACCGCGAAGACGAACGACGGCGGGTTGTGGGCGGCCATGCTGTTCTGCTTGCCAGTCGGGATGGCCGCGACAGACGCCCGGACGAATGCTTCGACCGCGCGTCGGGCGAGGTCCACGTCGTCGCCAAGGTTGCGCGCAAGCTGGTCGACGTCGACGTTGGAGTACCGGTAGAAGCAGGCCGAGTTGAACTCGATGGTGCCGAGCATCCCGGCGCCGGTCGTGTCGCGCGGATTGAGTTCGTCCACGGCGGTGTAAAAGTCGAACTCGACGTCGACCTGATTGGTGGACAGGGCGTGGGCAACTTGAGCCGCGGCGTCGACGTTCCGGATCGGCAGATCAGCCAGCATGCGGCCGAAGAGCGCTAGATCGACCGCCTTGCCGCCAGTGAGCGCGCCGCGGATCGCGTTGACCGCCTCCTTGGGAAGCTCGCCGGCCGCAGCCAGGAGGGATTCCCACCTCGCCAGACAGATGTCGGCGATCGCCTCGATCTCGGCATTGCCGGCGAAGATCAGGTACTGTGTGAGATCTTCGCCGTCGAGGCTGAGGCCGAGCGCCTTGAGTGCAGTGGCTGCGACGCTCCGGGCCTGGTCGGACGGCTTGCCAGCCCGCTCGAAGCGCTTGCCCAGGTGTTCGGCCAGTCGTTTGGTCCGGACGGCACGGTTGGCTGCGCTGAAGACGTCCGCGGCGTTGAACTGCTGTCGGATCGCCCGCTTGAGGCACTGGCTCGAGATGCGCGCGCGGCGGAAGCCGCCGAAGTCACACGCCTTGGGTTGACCGGTGTCGTCGCGGTTCAGGTTCGACGGCGCGAAGTTCTGCAGAATGTGTAGCTCGACGATCACTCTTGGACTCCTTCTGTCGCGGTATGTTCTGCCTCCCCCTTAGGGGATGGCTCGGGCGTCTGGCCGTCCGGTCGGCGCACGCCCCAGAACGAGCGCGCCCACCGGCGCTGCACGATGCGCGCTGGATCGTCCCAGTGCTGCAGGTCCTCGATCAGTAGCCGCCAGTTCACCGGGACGTCTTTGGCGCGGAGCAGTCCGATCGCCTGCCGCAGGTGGTAGGGGAGGCGTTCGGCGTCGCAGCTCAGCAGCGCCATGAAGCGGCGCTCCACGCTGGAGCTTCGGTCCGCTATCTGCGCGAACGACGCGCCGAGGTTCGTCCGCCAGGGATCGGAGCTCGCCCAGTTTTCCGGATGCCAGGCGAACAGCGCGGCGACCAGGTAGTAAGCCCGCTCGTGCGCCTCGTCTACCCGATCGGGCAGAAAGGGGACGACGTACTGGTGCATCTCGGGCGCCTGGCCCGGCTCCTTGCCCAACCCACGCCGCAGCGCGGCGAGCTCGCCGCGTCGGTGCGGATCGTGGTTGCGCTCGTCGTTGAGCCAGACGAGATGCTTAACGAACTCGATAGCGGGATCGGTCCGGTCGATCACGCCGCGTCCTCCTCGATCGTCGGCTTCGGCAGGAGTTGGCTCAGGCGGGTCCGTAGGGCTAGATCGGCCTCGGAGATCGCCTTCCAGCCCCGGCTGCTGGCCGTCCGCTCGAGCCCACGCGTGGCGTCGTCGAACGACTCCCGCGCCGCACGGCGGATGGCCGAGTGCCAGGCCGGGCGGACAGTTGCCGTGCCGTAATGCACCAAGCCGTCCTCATCCTTCGTGGACTCGGTCGGTAGGCCGACCAGGAGGCTCCGGAACGGCGTCTCGAGCCGTGCCCAATAACCGCGGTCGAGCTGGAGCATGGCCAGGATCTGGCTTACCACCCCGCGCGTCGGTTGGCGCTCCCCCGCCGTCGCCAGGCCCTCCGCCAAGATCTGGGCCGGACGCCGGATCCGGTTCGTCTTGCCGCTCGGAAGCGGCACCACCTCGGTGCCGGCCTCGAACAGGCTGCCGACCATCTCGGCCCGTTCCAGCTCCTGGGCGAGCGCCGCCACCAGGCGCTTATCGCCTAAGTACCGGACGGGGAGCGGCATCCGCTCGTGGCGCCACAGCAGAACGCTGGCCGATGGGCCCGGCGGGGTCGCCACGCCGTACGCGGAGAACGAGTAGCGGCTGCCCACGTCCTCCCGCACTTCGGCCAGCCAGTCGAAGACGTCGGGCCGCTTCGAGTTGTCGCCGCTCCACTCGAACAGGACGCTGCTATCGCGCCACAGTGCTCGGTTCTCGGAGAAGGAACGTGGCACCCACCCCCGGTCCTTGTCCTTGCGATAGCTTTTGAAGGGATCGAGCACCGAGCCGTCCCTCGGCAGCGAGAGGTTCTGTTGCACCCGGCATCCCTTGACCGCGCGGGGTTCATCTGGAGCGCGGACGAGATGCACCCGGCGGCTCTGCCACGTCAAGTAGTCGGCGAGCCCAACCGGCCGTGTCCCCGCCTTGTCGGGCTTACGCGGCGTCGTCCACTCCCAGGCGGGTCGATCGGTCCCCGACCGCGGAAACTGGCGCCCGGCGCCCCAATTCAGCGCCAGCGTTTCGAAAAGGTTGCTTCCCTGCACCATCACCGAGAAGCCGCGCGCGAGCGGGCCGTCGCTGAGGTAGAACGGTCGACTGACGCCGCCGCCGAGTGCGTAGGCCTGGTACGCGACCAGATACCTGGCGGCCTCGGCTGGCGCCACGGGCATCGCGGTGTCCTGCGTCGAGTGGTCGAACAGGGTCGCATTGTTGCCGGAGGCGCGCTCTTGGGCGAGCAGCACGATCGGATGCTCCTTGGCGTCGTCGTCGGGCAGCACCTGGAAGAAAGGACGTTCATCGTCGAACAAATCGAAACCCGATCGGTGTTCCGCGAAATAGCGCGCGAGCGGCTCGGGGTCCCACCGTTCCCGCCGCCAGTGTGCCAGCCAGCCGTCGACCGATGGGGGCCCGTAGGCGGCCTGCAGCACAGCCAGCAGCAGCCGGTGCAGCGACGCCGTGACGAGCGGCGACGGGTCGAACAGCTCGCCGACCTCGTGGGCGTGCACCAACGCGTCGCGGATGCCGAGCTCGACCGGGGCACCGTCGACCGCGCGACGACAGGGGATCCAAGGCTCGTCCAGCAGGTTGAAGCCGCTCAATCGACCTCCTTGGGATCGTCATCCACCACCACGCCAAGTTTTTGGTCCACTCGTACTATGATTCCGGCCGTCCGAGCGGAGTTCGACGCGTCGAGGCCGAGGAGCCGGTGGTGCCGCAGCAGCGGGGAATCCCGCCAAGAGCTAGGCGGCTGCCACGTGAGGAGCTCCGCGACGACCCGGCGGTCGGTCAAGGCGACGGACTCGCGCAGTAAACGCCTCGCCTGCTCTGGACGCGGCGTCGGTCCCCGCCGCAGCGCCTCGGCCTCGACCTCCGGCACCAGGACGACGGAGACGGTCGGATCGGCGAGCCGCGTCACCGCTTGCAACGACGCGTGGAGCGCTGGATCCTCTTCCTCGCTCAAGTCGCGGTTGAACCGCTCGAGCACGCCTGGGTCGTCGTGCGGTCTGGCGATGCCAAGGACGGAAGCCTTTTGCTGGTAGTCCCGGCGTTTGGCCTCGAGGTCGTCGAGACTCGCGCGCCAGCGAGCAGCCAACGCCGCGTCTCTCGGCTCGTCCTTCGGCCCGTAGACGTCCCCGACGAGCTTGTCGATGTCGTTCGGGATCGCGACGATCTGGCGACCCTCGAGGGTGAGCCACGTGCGGAGCAACAGATGCTCGCCGTAGACGTGCTGGCTCCCGGGGTCGAAGGCGGGAACGCGGTCGTCCGCCAAAGGACCAACGATCCAGAGGGTCGGTTCTTCCAGACCGAGCGGCCGCTCGCGTCGGTGCCGGTGGAGGCGGCCGACCCGCTGCAGCAACAGGTCCACCGGAGCTAGGTCCGACACCATGAGGTCGAAGTCGAGGTCGAGGCTCTGCTCCACGACCTGCGTCGCAACCAGGACAGCCCGACGCGGCCGATCCGTTCGCTTCGGACCGTTCTCCGTTTCGACCGTCGCCTCCGGGTGGCCGAACCGGACCAAAGCCTCCTTCTCGATCCGATCGCGCGCGCCGGCCTGGAAACGCGAGTGCAGCAGCATCAACTCTCCGGGGGCGAAGTAGGACTCGAGCGCGCCGTAGACCTGGCGCGCGCGGCGGACCGTGTTGCAGACCACCGCCGCGCATCCACCTTGCGCGAGCGCTGCCGCCAGGTCGCCGGCCAGTGCCGCCGGGTCGTCGGCAACGCGCCGCACCCGCACCTCCTTGCGCGAAAGTGGTGATGCTTCGACCTGGGCGGTGCCGGCGGACTGCGCGCCGACCCAGCTGACCCGCGGGTAGCCGGTGTCGCTCTCCGGCGGGGAGGCTACGCCCAAGCCGCGTGCGTAAGCGGCGAGCAACTCGCGGCGGCGGCTCGACGGCAGCGTCGCCGACAGGAGGACGACCGGCGAGCCGAGCATGGCAAGCCATTCGAGAAGCAGGTCCAGCAGCGTCCCCATGTAGGCGTCGTAGGCGTGGACCTCGTCGACCACGACTGTCTTGTTCGCAAGAGCGAAGAGGCGCACGAACATGTGACGTGTCTGGAGCACTGCCATCAGCGATTGGTCGACGGTGCCCACGCCAAATGGCGCCAGAAGCCGGCGCTTCCGCCCACTGAACCAGTCGGCGGCCACGACGCCTGCCGGCGCGCCGTCGTAGCCGCCACGCTCACAGATCGCCGAGAGCCGCGCCCACCGCGCGCGCAGGTTCGCGGCCGCCGGGGACAGCTCGGCCGCGCCATGGGCGAGCTGAAGGCCAACCAGATCCGTGGGGTAGCGCCGCGTGAGGAAGTCCTGAACGCGATCCAGCATCTGGTTGCTGGTCGCCTGCGTCGGGAGCGCGACGTACAGGCCCGATACCCCTCGGTCAGCTGCCCACCGATCCGCGAGGTACAGCGCGGCCTCAGTCTTACCCTCACCCATGGGCGCTTCGACGAGCACGAGAGCCGGGCCAGCCAGTTGGTCGACCAGCTCGGCGACACGGCTCTGGAGCGGGTTCGGCTCCGCGATCTTCGGCGCGAAGAGCTCGCGGAAACTCCTCGGCTCCGTCCGGGTGGGGCGCGCGAGCCAGCCGAGCGACCGAAGGGCCGATCGTGCTTGCGCCTGAGCGCGCGCCCAGTAATCGCCGACGCCGGCGACCGGGTCTGTCCACGCCGACGCGTCCTCGTAGTCGAAGTACGCGCGGTTCGAGCCGATCCAGTCGGCGACGGTGATGAAGCCCGCTAGTGTCATGGCCGCTGCGTCGCCCAGGCGCTGTGGCGGCCGATCACGCGGGAGACCGAGTTGATCGGCGACGACGGACACAAGCAACTGACGACGGGCCACCCAGGGGCCGGCACCCCAAGAGGCTTCGTCGGCCTTCTCACACGCCAGATCAGCGGGGCGCGGGAAGAGTCCATGGTGCCCACCGGCGACCAGGGCGAGCCGCGCCGCCAGGCGACGCTCCAACCCGAACTGATCTTTGAGTAGCGCCCTCAGGGCGAGTGCCGACACCGTACCGTGCGCCATCCTTGGAACGTCGGCGCGCACAGTCACACCGGCTGCCTGCAGTCGGGCCCGCTCGGAGTCCACCCGACCCTGGAAGGTCGGGCTCGCCTTGCCGAGGTCGTGCAACGCGGTGAGGAACGTCGTCCAGGTCCCGGCCTCTTCGGCAGCGAGTCCGATCTGCTCCGCCAGCCGTCGGCGGGCTGCCTCGGACAGAACGTTCTGCCACAGCGCGAGCGCGACGGCCCCGACGTCGAGCATGTGGCAGAGGAGCGGATGGAAGCTCGGCGGCGGCTCATCGCCCGAACGGAGCTTCGCCCAGAGCGCCAGCACTTGCCGGAAGAGGTCCATGTCCATTCGCCGAACCCCGCGGGAAGTGGCCCTGCCTACCAGGCTGCCGAGCTAGTATAGAACATTAGATCTTATCTATAGGTGAAGCCCCCACAGATGTGGGGATGATGCTACCGAGCCCCTTGCCGGTTTGATCTGTGAGGCGCTTGCTGCCCGCGGCCCTGCCTCGACCACCCTCATGCAGCAGATCGACGCCGCCCTACGAGGCGCCACGTTTACTCCTGGGTCACTCGCGGCACACACCCGCAAGCGCATCGGCGACGGACAGTGGGCGGACGGTACCTCCGAGGCGGAGTATTCGGCCGACGTGGCCGCTGCCCTTGCCGACACTTCGGCCGGCCTAGTCATTTACGAGCGACGTGGCGGGGCGCTCGCCGCCGTGCTGGCGCTGAATCCCGTGCCGCCCAACCGCCGCGGCTTCGCGGCTCAGCGGCTCCTCTTCGTCGTCTACTCGGCCGACCGTGATACGATCGTGACCGGGTACCAAACTGAGGGCTTGGATCGGCTCGCCATACCGGCGAGGCATATATGGTTAAGGCCGCCACCACCGTCCGGGAGCGCATCGAGCAGCTCCTAACCTCACTCCGCGCCGATTGGGAACGCCTGCCCACCGTCGAGGCCGAGATCGGGGGGTGGGACCTCCTCGACCAGCTCACGTTCGTCGAGGAGTGGCCGCTCGTCGAGCAGAAGCTGGACGAGCTCGCGCGGTACGCCGACGAAGGCCAGCTGACGCCAGCGCAGGCCGCGCGGTACCGCGGGTTGCTCGACGTCGTCGAGCGGAACCGGCCGATCATCCAGCGTCTCCGAGAATCCTGATCACTCCGCCATCAGCAATTTCGCCCCCGCCGGGTCGATGGCCGTCAGCAGCGGCCGCTGCATGCCGCCGAAGCGGACGATCGCCTGGCCCGGCGCCAGCGTCGGGAGGCGGTCCCACAGGCCGCGGTCGATCCCGCCGATCGTCTTGCGCAGCCGCTCCACGACGTTCGGGTCGGCGATCCGGTGGAGCACGTAGTTGTTGACCAGCCCGAACACCTCGTCGGGCAGGTGCTGCGGCAGCTGCGTCACGAAGACGAGCCCCAGCCAGCGCTTGCGCCCCCGGCGCGCGATCCGGGCCAGCTGCTGGAACAGCACCGGCATCTGCCGGATGCGCTCGGCCGAGAGGAACTCGTGCGCCTCCTCGACGACCACCACCGCCGGCGCGACCCGCCTGGCCGCCCGTCCCTGCTCCCGCGCCCGCCGCGCCTCCTCCTGCGCCGCCTCGTAGCGGCGCTCCTGCTCGCGCTGGATCCCGCGCAGCAGGTCGGCGATCACCAGGTTGTTGACCGTCGGCGAGTCGGTGTCCGACAGGTCGACGATGCTCACCCAGCCGGGCTGGACGAGCTGCCGGTAGTCGATCGTCCCCTTCGGCTGGTCGAAGATCTTCAGCCGCAGGATCCGCCCGAGCTTGCCCTGCAGCACCCGCCAGCTCGCCCGGCTCTTGTCGAGGTTCTCCAGGCTGTTGAGCGCGGCCTCGAGCGCGTCGGGCCGCTGGCCGACCTCCACCGACCGCGCCGGCGGCAGCCCCTCCTTCGAGATCTTCGCCGCGATCGCGGCGACCACGTCGTAGAGCAGCGCGAGCGTGACGCCCGGGTGCCCTTCCTCCAGCTCGTCCAGCTCCAGCAGCCTCTCCCTCTGCTCCGCCGTCAGCAGGCCAGCCGCCTCGACGAAACGCTTCGCCGCGTCGTAGGCGACCAGGAAGCGGTTCTGCTGCGCCTCGTTCAGCTCGAGGATCTCCATCACCGCCTCGGGCGCCAGGCTGTCGAAGCGCAGCGCGAAGGGGTACACCCGCTCGTGGTCGGGGTTGCGCGTCTCGCGGCCGACGAGGTGGAAGATGTTCGTGCCGCGCACGCCCCAGGGCTCGCGCTTCAGCTCGGCCAGCGCCGCGAGCATCGCCGGATCCTCGGTCGGCTGGCCGAGCGCGGTGTACTCGCCCTCGGTGTCGAAGACGACCGTCGCCGCGCCGCTGGCCTGCAGCCGCGCGACCAGCCCGGCGACGGTCGTCGACTTGCCGCCGCCGGTCGTGCCGAGGATCGCGGTGTGCCGCGGCAGCACCTCCTTGTTGCCGATCGGCACGGCGACCTCGACCTGCTCGTTCCCGACGACCCGCCCGAGCCGCAGCTCGCCGCCCAGCCGCAGCGCCGCGGCCGTCTCGTCGGCGCCGAGCGCGAAGACCGGGCTGTTCGGCAGCGGCCGGTAGCGCGGCGGGATCAGCTTGCCGCCGGGCAGCTCCTCGCCGAGCAGCTCGACGTGGACCCGCCCGTGGTAGCGCGGCATCAGGATCGCCCCGCGCACGGTCGTCTGGACGACGAGCGGCGCGTCGGCCCGCAGCCCGTCCGGCTCGGCGAACGGCCCCTCGACGACGATCCCGAGGTAGCTCCGGTCGTCCTCCTTGCTGACGATCCGCACCAGCGCCTGCGAGGGCACCAGCTCGATCGACTCCTTCGGCAGCAGCACCGTCACCGTCCCGTCCTTGCTCGACGGCGTGTCGAAGGCGCTGCGCCCGAGCGCCTCCGCCTCGTCGTCCGGCACCCGGTAGGCGCCGTCGGAGCGCCGCAGCGCGTCGTCGAGCAGCTCGTCGACCCGTTCCTCGATCTCGTCCGCCCGCGGCGCGCCGCCCGGCTGGACCTCGTAGGCCATCGTCCTCCTCCTCAGTGCGTCCGGCGCGTCGCGCGCTCGGGCATGTACGCGTACGGGGCGCCGGCCTCGGCGTAGGCGCTCTCCAGCACCGACAGGAACGCGCCCCCGCCGAACGTCGTCCGGCAGACGGCGTCGGCCAGGTCGATCAGCATCGGGAAGCCGCGGTTCTCCTGCAGCGCGGCGTCGGCGATCGCGATCCGGGCGGCCAGGTGGGCGTAGTCGCGGTGGGCGTAAAACGCGTAGGCCGGCGCCTGCGGCGCGGCGCGGTAGACGCCGACGACGAGCTGCGGCGCGACGTCGGCGACGAACTCCTCGAGCCGGTGGCGAGCGGCCCCGGCGTAGTGGCCGTGGTCGACGATCTGGCGGGCGGCGTGCTCGGCCGTGTCGACGAACGCGTACTCGAGCGGGTCGAGCGCGTTGCCGATCGTCTGGAGCGTCCGCCCGGGCGAGCTGGGCACGTAGAGCGCCCGCTTGTGGCTCAGCCAGAGCCACTCGAGCACGTCGAGCGCGCGGTCGAGCAGCCCCATGTGCCCCGAGCCGGTCAGCAGCTCGTACGGCAGGGCCGGGCCGTGGCCGAGGTACCAGTTGCCCTTGCCCTTCTCGCGCAGGATCGCCCGCTCGGCGTAGGCCATGATCCCGCGGCGCCCCAGGTTGCTGATCTGGTCGTGCCGGCCCGCCATGTCCGAGGAGCGCTGGCCGCGCCGGTTGAGCGCGTCGATCACCTCCTCGAGCGGGTCGGCGTACTTCAGCCGCACGTCGCGCCGGAAGGTGCGGCGCACCCAGGTGTTCTGCCGCCCGCTGTAGGCGACGATGCAGACGCCGATCTGGGCGACCGTGATCGGCAGCGTGTCGTGCACCAGGCTCGTGCCGTCCGAGACCTCGATCCCGCCGTTGAAGAGCACCTGCTCGTGGATGCGCTTGAGGTCGTCGAACGGCATCGCGAAGACGCCCATCGCCGGGTGCCGCTCGCGCAGCCGGTCGAAGACGTAGGCGCGCGTCCGCTCGCGCAGGTGCGACTCCTGCCGCACGGCCTGGCTGATCTGGTCGTACAGCCGCTGGTAGGCGGCGGCCAGGTCGTCGCCGTCGGTCCAGGTCCCGAAGTCGAGCGTGCGGTCGAGCGTCTCGCCGAACGCGTCCTCGAACTCGGCGTCCCCGATGATCGAGGGGTTGGCGACGTCGAGCTCCTCGGCCGCGTCCGCGTCGTCCAGCAAACTCATCGTCCCCCTCCTACCTCGTCGTTCCGGCCGTGTCCCAGGAGTGCGACGCCCTGACCGCGCAGCATCGCCGCCAGCGGCGTCAAACCGGCCGTCGACGCGCCTAGCCGGCGGCCGTACGCCCCGGCGACGCCCGCGGGCAGGCCGAACCGCTCGCGCAGCACCCTCTCGGCGTGGGCGGCCTGCTCCACCGGGCCGCGGCGCCGCGCGCCGGCCAGCAGCCAGCGGCCGAGCTCGTCGGCCGGCGCCAGCAGCTCGAGCGCCAGCCGGTCGGCGCGGTCCTCGGCGAGCACCGTGAGCGGCGCGTCGCGGTCGAGCAGGTGCGCCTGGAGCCCCAGCGGCACGCCGGCGAGCGCGGCGTCGAGCCGCTCGGCCGCGGTCGGCGGGCGCACGCCGTCGAGCACCTCGACCGCCGCCGGCCCGACCCGGTCGACCGCCTGCCAGCGCCGCCGCAGGTGGTCGCAGACCAGGTGCGCCGCCTCGTGCGCGACCGTGAAGCGGCGCTCGTCGGGCGGGTCGTCGGCGTCGACGAGGATCAGGCCGTGGCCGCGGTGGGCGACCAGGCAGCCGCGCAGCGGTCGGTTCGGCCGGCGGAAGCGGTGGTCGAGCCCCAGCCGCGCCAGCTCGGCTTCGACGGCGGCGAGGTCGAGCCGGGGGACGACCAGCAGGCTCGCCGGGAGCGCGGTCTGGACGGCGACGTCGAGGTCGCGCGGGAAGGGCGGCGCGCCGCCGGCGCGGGCCCAGAAGTCGGCGGCGGTGCGCGCGAGCCAGGCCTCGACCATCGTGGGGGCTACCGACCGCCCGTCACGCCGGGCGGAGCGGGGGACCTCGGCCGCGCCGCGCGCCGCGCGCGCCGTGGCCGCGCGCCGCGGCCCAGGACCCTCGTCGCGCGCGTCCCTGCCCTGAAAACAGCGATTAGGCGGCCTCGGAATCGGGCTCGCAGCACCAAGGGAGCCCGGCCTCGCGCGGCCGCCGACCCACCACCGATTTTCATCCCCCGTGGTGGCCCCATGCGGCCATGAACCGCTCGGAACGGCATGCCAGGCTTATTGCTCCGTCGCGCGCTCGTCCGCGTCGCGCGCGGCGGCGAGGAGGCCGGCGCTGGCGGCGGCGCGCAGCGCCTCGGCGGCCTGGGCGCGGCGGACGACCGGGATCAGCCGGTCGAGGTCGGCGCCGGCGTGGGCGGCGGCGCGCGCCAGGTCCGCGCGGAAGTGGGCGCCCTCGCGCGGCGCCCGGCAGAGCGCGAGTCGCACAAGTCCCTCCCGGCCGCAGCCGAGCTCGGCCGCCAGCCCGTCCTCGTCGATCTCGGCCACCTCCCGGTAGAGCCTCAGCAGGTGCCCCAGGAAGAACGCGTCGTCCGAGGCCCGCGCGGCGGCGCGCCCCAGCGCCGCAAGCGTCGCCATCGTCCAGCTCGGCGTGTCAGCCACCGCCGCGCCCCGCCAGGAGGCCCGACCGGGCGAGCCTTTTCTTCAGCCGGTCCTTGGCCTGCTTCACGCGGCGGCGCTGCTCGCCCTCGGGCAGGGCGGCGAGGCCGAGCGCCTCGGCGTACGGCCCGGTCGCGCGCACCCCGTCGCGCATGAGCGCGAGCACCCGGCGCTCGGCCGGCTCGCCCACGAGGCGGACGATCTTGTCCTCCAGCTCGGCGGCGTCCTCGGCGTCGACCATCGCGGCCATCGCGTCCTCCACTTCGTTGTTCCGCGGGAGATCGCGAAGTTCGACGTCGTCGATCGCGACGGACCGGTGGCGCCCCTCGCGCGCGAGCACGTTCCGCAGGTCGCGCTCGGCCGCCATCGCCAGGAAGCCGCCCAGGCTGCGCTGGGCCGGGTCGTACTGGCCGGGGCGCATGGCGTAGCTCGTGAACGCCTGCACGACCGCGTCCTCGACCAGGTCGTGGCTCGCCGCGCGGTACCTGGCGCGCAGCCGGGCCAGCACGCGCTCGTAGTGGAGCTCGAACAGGACGGCCGACGCCTCCGCGTCGCCGCGGAGCAGACCGGCGTGGATCGCCGCGCCGCGCTCGTCCGCCGGCCGGCCGGTGCCCTCCGACATCCCGCTCCCCCTCGCGGGACGGGCCCACCGCCAGGCCGCCCGCTGGCGGTCCCGATCTTATGGCGAGTGGGCTAGCCCGTCAACAGCTTCTCAGGGGCGCGCTTAGCCGATGGTGGTCACGCCGCGGTCGGGGGTGATGCGCCCGCGCATCAGGCTGCTTCGATGACGATCCGGACGGGGCTGCGCTCCTCAGTGGCGGTGGTGGGGGAGGCGTCACGCTTTTGCAGGGCCAGCAGGTACTCGCGCAGCGCGTCGACGAGCAGTTCCTTGGCCTCAGAGAGCGTCGGGGCGGCGGTGATGACACCCGGGATCTCGGCGATGCGCGCCTGAGTCCACCCCTCTTCGACGGGCTCGAAGACCGCGGTGAGGGATAACGTCGAAGACATCTGGTCCATTATCCGCGATTCGACCGCTCCCGGATAAGATGGCCGCGCGGTCCCGCGGCGCGCACTCGTGCGCCACCTCACCGCGCATGGCTGCGTGCTCGTTCGGGAAGGCGCGAAGCACTCCGTCTGGCGAAACGCGGCGACCGGCCAGCAATCGACGATTCCGCGCCACCGCCAGATTCCACTGACGACGGCCCGGGCGATCTGCCAGCAGCTCGGCGTACCCGCGATCGCCTGACGGCTCGGGCCGCTCTTCTCAGGCGATGAACTGGCCCAGGTGCTTCGCGGCGACCTTCAGGCCCTCGAGTGTCCTGGGCACGTCGTCGCGCCAGCCCCAGGCGTCGTCCTCGTGCTCGACCGAGAGCACGCCGTCGTAGCCGACCTCGCGCAGGCCGCCGACGTAGCGGCCCCAGTCGACGACGCCAAAGCCGGGGAGGGTGAAGCGCCACCAGCCGCGGCCGTTGAGCGCCCGTCGGCCGAAGCTGGGTCCGTACAGGTAGCCGTGCTGGTAGAGGTCCTCGGGGTAGAGCTCGGTGTCCTTGGCGTGGGCGTAGTAGATGCGCGAG
>DASRFH010000120.1:0-6937 GCA_035651675.1 Chloroflexota bacterium
CGTGACGAGGCTGGGCGCGGTAGCATCTCTGCTCGTGGCCCTGGCGGGCTGCGCCGTGCAGCCGGCTACTCCGACGGTCAACCTGGCGACGCCCAACGTGGCGGCGCCCCGCCCGACGCCGACTGTGCGCGTGGCCGTTGCCGAGGTCGTCGCGCGGCCCACCACGGCCAGGTCGGCGCCGATGTCGGCGACCGCCTCGGTTCAGCCGCTCGCCGGTGCCGCCAAGCCGGATTCGACGCCCGCGCTGGCGCCCGTCCCCTCCACCTCGCCCGCGGCCGTGGCCACCGCTCCACCCGCCGCGGAGACGCCGCTCGCGTCGACGGTGAGCGCCGCACCGCCGGCGGTGAGCGCCGCACCGCCGGCGGTGAGCGCTGGGTCCCCTTCCCTCGTGCCGTCCACGCCGCTTTCGCCGGCGGCGACCGCAGCGCTCGTCCCCCCAGCCCCGCCAGCCGCGGGCGGCACGCCCGCGGCGCCCGCCCCATCGACCGCGCCGTCGGCGGGCCGGCCACCGGCCGCACCCGTCCCACCACCCGATCTGGCCGCCACCCCGCCGCCCGCGCCGCCGACCCCTCCGCCGTCGCTCTCGGCCCCTTCCCCGACCACGCCTGCGCCTGCCACGGCGACCCTGCCTCCGCCCACCACCACTCCGACCGCAGCCGCCACACCGACGGCCGTCCCGAGCTCCACGCCTCGCTTGCCGGCCGCCCCCGCACCGACCAGCACGCCCCGGCCGACGGCCACCCGGACGCCGATCGCGCTCGCCGTCAGCGAGGCGGAGGGCCTTTGGGTGACCTCGCGCGACTCGAGCACTCGGTACTATACGAGCAAATCCGACGCGTACTGGAAGTCGTGGGTCGAGGCGAACCGCGTCTGGTTCCGGAGCGAGGCCGACCTGCTGGCCGCCTTCCCCGGCAGGATCCGCCGTTCGTCCTAGCCGAGGCCCGCCGCGTTCTCTATCATCGACGCCGGAGGGATGGCTGAGCGGTCGAAGGCAGCCGTCTTGAAAACGGCCGGGTGATGAGCCCCGGGGGTTCGAATCCCTCTCCCTCCGCCCGTTTTGGCTAAATGGTTCGTTTCCCCTGGCGGCGCGCGTGGTGTCCAGCTTCGTCCCCGGTCGCGGCGCGAAGGGCTGGGTCGCGACCTGGCCGTCGTCGCCGCGGTCGCGTTGGGGGTCGCGGTCGTGGTCGCGTTGACCGTCTGGCTCGTCGTGCCGTCCCGCGTGCTGCCGGCCGCGTTCGTGGGCGCCGGAGGGCGCGGTGGCGCCAGCTCGTACGACGTCCCGGTCGAACGCGTGCTCGCCAGGCAGCCGGACGGCCGCGAGGCGCTCGGCTCCTTCGTGCTGCGGATGCGGGCCGACGCGACGCCGAGCCAGCTCAGGACCGTCGCCGAGCGCACGCCCACGCCCACTCCGGACGAGAACGCGCCGGCGCGGCCGATTCGCACACCCGCGGTCCCGCAGGGTTCGGCCGAGTCGCTTGTCCGCGAGCGCGTCGGCGCGGCGATGAGCAGCTTGAGCTACCAGCAGACCGCGGGCGAGGAGGGGAAGGCGCTGCTCAAACAGACCGTCCGCGACGCGGTCAACGCGGCGTTGCCGGGCGCGCCGGTCGAGGAGGTCTACATCCGGGAGTATCTGGTCCAGTAGGCGCGGGCTAGTTCCGGCTCGCCTGCCGCACGGCGATCTCGACGCAGTCGTCGAGCAGCGCCTCGGCGGAGAGCGCCAGCGGGAGCGTGAGGCGGCGGCGGACGGTCTGCAGCTCGTGCTCGACCTGGCCGATCAGGCGGCGCGCGGCGTGACGGGGCAGTCGGTGCGCCTGGACGATCTGGTTCTCGACCGTTGCGCGCGCCACCCCGGCCTGGCGCAGGTGGACCACCTCGACGACGATCGAAACGAGCTCGACTGCTGGCAACACAGCTTCCTCGGATGCGCTTGGGTGCGGACGCGAGAGTACGGGCGGGCCCGTCAGTCTCGTGTAAGAGACGGGCAGTCGACCCTTAGGCAGTCGTGAAGCTAGTCCGCCGCGCCGACCGTCTCGTGGATGCGCTCGTCGATCAGCTCGACCTCGGCCTCGATCCGGCGCAGCCGCCTCTGCAGCCGCTCGTCGTGCTCGGCGCCCGGCTGGCTCATGAGCCGCTCGGCCTCGCGCAGCAGTGCGTTGCGCCAGACCGCTAGCTTGATCAGGTCCATCCCCGGCCCACCGTGCGACTCGATGATAGACTCAGCCCGTTCGGGAGCAGCTGGACGGCGGGGTGCATGACAGAGGCACCGGCTGAGGCCGAGACAGGGCGGCGGCGCATCGCCGACCGGTTGCGCGACGGCCGCCACGCCGTCGCGCTGATGTCCGCCAACCACAGCCCGGAAGCGCAGCGGCTCACGCCCGAGATCGTCGCCTACATGGCGAAGCGGGGTGTCGAGGTGCGGCTGGAGCCTGCGCACGGCGCTGACCTCGCGCTCGTGCTTTCGCTGGGTGGTGACGGCCTGATGATGCGCGCCGCCCGCCGCTACCCCGACTTGCCTATCCTGGGCGTAAACTTCGGGCACCTCGGGTTCCTGACGGCGGCCGAGGCGGGGGCCTGGCGGTCGGCGATCGACCGTGTGCTCGACGACGACTTCCAGCTCCGCGTCGGTCCTACGCTGGCGGCGCGCGTGGTCACCGCCGAAGGGCGCCAGGTCGCCGACCTCGGCTGGGCCGTCAACGACGTCGTGGTCCACGGGGGGCTGCGCATGGTGCATCCGCAGCTCTTCGTCGACGGCCAGTACGTCAACGACTACCCCGGCGATGGCATGGTCGTGGCCACGCCAGCCGGCTCGACGGCGTACTGCATGGCGGCTGGGGGGCCGGTCCTGGTCTCGGGCGTGGGCGGCGTCGCGGTCGTCCCGATCAACTGCCACTCGCCGATCCGCGTGTCGCTCGTCGTGCCGATCGACGTCGAGCTCGGGATCCGCCTGGACGGCAGGAACAGCGCGAAATTGATCCTGGACGGCGAGACAGAAGGGTTCCCCGAGCTGGAAGCCGGGGACACGGTGTTCGTGAAGAAGGGGCGCCACTCGTTCCACCAGATCTCCTTCCGTTCGTTCGATTGGTTCGCGGCGTTCCAATCGAAGTTCAACTACCAGATTCGACGGGGCGGCCGGGTTCCGACGCTGCCGCCGCAGCTCGGCGGGACCGGCCGATGAGGCTCGGCTACACGACGTGGGGCATGCAGACCGTCCCGGCCGAGGACGCCATCCCGATACTGGCAGAGATCGGCTACGACTCGGTCGAGATCGCCGTCGTGCCGGGTTGGCGCGACGAGCTCGACGCGCTGACTCCGGCGCGCCGCCGCCGCATCAAGGAACTGTTGGCCCAGCACAAACTGGCGCTGCCAGCGCTCGCGGGCCACCGCAGCCTGGTGGCCGAGGACCCAGCCCAACACGCCGAGAACTGGCGGCGGCTCCAGGCGACGATCGACCTCGCCGTGGAGTGGGCTGGCGCGGCGGGCCCGCCCGTCCTGGACACGACCGCCGGCGGCAAAGCCGGCGAGTGGGATGTTGTGAAGAACCGGCTTGTCGACCGGCTGGGCCGGCTGTGCGACTACGCCGCCGAGCGGGGCGTCACGGTCGCGATCGAGCCAGGGACGTCGAGCGCGCTGAACACCCCGGACACGGCGCTGGCGTTGCTGCGGCTCGTCGGTCGGCCCAACCTCAAGGTCACGTTCGACGTCAGCAACTTCGACGTCCAGGGCATACCGCTCGAGGAGAGCGTGGCGAAGCTCGCCGGCGTCGCGGTGCTCGCGCACGTCAAGGACGAGCGGGGTGTCGCGCCGAACCACGAGTTCTTGATCCCGGGCGAAGGGGAGCTCGACTACGTCAGGTACCTGCGCTCGATGGAGCAGGCCGGCTACAGCGGGGACGTCTGCATTGAGATCAGCCTCATGGTCCAGCGCCGGCCAGGTTTCGACCCGCGCGAAGCGGCCGAGCGCGCCTACGCCGTCGTCGCGCCCGCGTTCGATCGGGCCGGGGTCAAACGCAGCCGGTAGGCTTCCGCGCGACCAGGATCGCGTACTCGGTCGACAAGCGCGCCCGCTCGCGGCGTCCACCGTCGGCGCGCCAGAGCGCGCGCAGCGGCTGGAAGTCGACCCGCCGCGCATGGAAGGCCGCCGGGTTGGAACGCAGCGCAAGCATGACAGCGGCGGCGGTGACCTCGTCGAAGCCCGCGCGCAGGATCGGCTCCCCCACCTCCAATCCGAGGGCGCGCAGGTGGTCGCTCTCCCCCGCGAGCGCGTCGCCGCGGGCGCGCGGCAGGCCAGGCATCAAGTCGTATACCTCGCGCCAATGGCCCGGCCCGAAGGTGAAGCGCAGGTAGTAACCCCCGGGGGCCAGCACCCGTGCGACTTCCTCGTGCAGGCCGGGCGCGAGCCGACGGAGGACGAGATCGCACGAGGCCTCGCGGACTGGCAGCCGCCGCCGCGTGCTGGCGCGCGCGAGCGCGACGTTCGGGTGGCCGGCGACCGCTTGCTCGGCCTCCTCGAGCGCGGCGGCCGAGAGGTCTAGGCCGAGGATGGCGAGCTCCGGCGCGAACTCCGCCATCCAGCCGAGCAGCGTGGCGGGTCCGCAGCCGAGGTCCAGCACGCGGTCGTCCGGCCGCAGCCGCTCCCAGACGGCGGCGAGGTAGTCGGCGTTCTCGGGCGCCCGCGGGCCGCGCAGCTCGTCCCACCGGCGGCGCCGCCAGGCCATGGCCCGTGTGTCGCCCGGCCCCTCGGACGAGACCTTCTGGCGCCGGTCGACCAGGTCGAGCCACCGGCCGAGGCGGCCGAACGTCGCGTCGCAGTCGGGGCTGCGCAGCAGGTCGCCATCCTCGACGAGCTCGCCTCCGCACGTCGGGCAGGCGAGCCAGCCCTTCAGCATCGGCTCCACCACACGATTATCCCCGAACGGGTGCACGGGAAGCCGTCTATCATCCGCCCACCCTACCGACCGCATGACGACGACCACCACCTGCGCCGACGTTGTCGAGGCGCGTTACCGCGAGCTTTGGCTGGTGCTGCGCGCGAGCGGCCGGCTGGTCCCGCCGCGGCCGGGTCGGCTGTCGAAGTCGACGCAGCTCGTCGTGCGCGTGACCGACGGCACGCTCTTCCGGCGGCTCGACCGCATCCGCCACGCACTGGCCGCCGTGCGCAACGTGACGACCGTGCCCGATCACTACCTGCACCTGCCCGTGCTCGAGCTCGGCCGCGTGACGCCGACGCGGCGGTTGGCAAGGCAGGCGCAGGAGGTGCTCGCCGATCTGCCGCCGCTCGTGGTGGAGCTCGCGAAGGTTGGCGCCGACGACCGAGGCCCGTTCGCTGAGCTGCACCCGCCCGACGGTCTGCTCGCGCTGCGGGAGCGGTTGGTGGCGCTGGCCCCCGGCACGCCGCCCGACGAGCCTTTCTTGCCGAGGCTGCCGCTCGGGCGTCTGGTCGGCCCGGTGGATGGTGGCGCGGTGGCGCTCGCGGTCGAGTGGTTCCGCGACCGTCCGATCGGCGCGGTGCGCGTCGAGAAGGTGACGCTGGCAGTCGTGCGGCGGCGGCCGATGCATTGGATCGAGCCCGTCGCCGAGCTGCCCCTCGGCCGGCCGGCGCCTGTGGGAGTGCACCCGTAGAGTGCTATACTGACGCGGTCCCCACGGGGGGGATCGCATAGTGGTCTAGTGCGGCCGCCTGCTAAGCGGTTATGGGGCCTTAAAGCTCCATCACGGGTTCGAATCCCGTTCCCCCCGCCAGCGCGTTAGGACGCCGGCGGCAGCGGTGGCAGTTGGACGCGGTCGCCAGGTGCGATGCTGACCCGACCGAAGTAGCCCTGCCCCACTTCGAGCGCGTACCGGTACGGCGCCGGCGACTGGTGCAGGTCGGTTGTCTCGGGCTGCATGTCCTGGACGTCGACGATGCGGCCGTCGGCGGCGATGAACGCGATCGACAGCGCCTGGGGCGTATCTTTCATCCAGAAGGCCACCGTCGTGTCGGACGGGAACACGAAGAGCATCCCCGTGCCGTCCGGTACGCTCGCGCGCTCCATCAGGCCGCGCTCCCGCTGCGCCTCAGTCACCGCGAGCTCGACGCGGACGTCGCGCGTCGTGCCGTCGGCACGCACGAGCGCCACGACGGCCTGGCTCAGGGCCGAGGGCGCCAGCGCCGCGGCCGCGGTCGGCGCGGCGGTCGGAGTCGGCGGCGCCTGCGTCGGCGCTGCCTGGACGGTCGCGCACGCGATCACCAGCGAGACGACCGCCGCTAGCTTGCCAACGTCCACCGCCGAGAGGCTAGCGGCGCCCCCGCGTTGCCGTCAAAGACCAGTGGTGGCTATACTGCAATCACAGCGCGCCCGTAGCTCAGTGGATTAGAGCGTTAGGTTGCGGACCTAAAGGCCGCAGGTTCGAGTCCTGCCGGGCGTACCATTGACCTTAGCTCGGGTCGGACTCCGGGCCGAGCCACGGCTTCGTCCGCGTGCATCGGCGTCGCCCGTTTGATGCACCCGGCCGGCAGCCTCAAGGTCGCGGCCGAGATAATGCCGTCGTAGATCTCGCGGTAAGCGACGAGGCTGATGGCCGGGCAATCGGGGGCGAGCTGGACCAGGCCTTCCTCGAGGCTCGGCTAGCAGGCGCGGCGGCGATGCCCGCGGCCCGGGCGATCGCGTCCAGCTGCTCGCGACATGTGGGGATCGCCTCAGGTCGGGATCGCCTCGACCTGGCCGGCCGCGCCCTTCATCACCTCGTCGATGGCCCGCAGCGTCTCCGGCGATAGCGCCACGTCGATCGCCTCGACGTTGTGCTCGATTTCGCTTGCCCGGCGCGTTCCGGAGAGCGCGACCGCGACGGCCGGGTTCGACAGCACCCAGGCGATCGCCAGCTTCGGAAGCGTCGTGCCGATCCGGGCGGCGACCTCCTTCAGCCGGTCGGCCACCTCCACGTTGCGCGGGAAGTTCTCG
>DASRFH010000121.1:0-31562 GCA_035651675.1 Chloroflexota bacterium
GGCGGTCGGCGTCGGCGGCGCGAGGACCGCGCACCCCGCGAGCGCCAGGCTGGCGACCGAAGCGGCCAGCGCCGTCCTCAGCCGCACAGCCGATTCTACGTGGGCGGCCAGATTGGGCCGCTGCTAAAATCGGCCACGGCAGCTCGGTTTCTTGGTCCTCTCTCGGAGACGCAGTTGAACGGTCCGGTCCTGGTCCTCAACCAGAACTACGAGCCGCTCAACGTCTGCAACGGGAAGCGGGCGCTGGTCCTCGTCACCCGCGGCAAGGCCGAGGTGCTGGAGCACGGCCGCGGCTCACTCCGTTCGCCGACGCAGATCTTCCCGATGCCGTCGGTGATCCGGCTCATCTACTTGATCAAGCGTCCCCGGCCGAAGGCGCGCCTCTGCCGCAAGGAGGTCTTCGTCCGGGACAACTACACCTGCCAGTACTGCGGCGTACGCGGGCGCGACCTGACGCTCGACCACGTGATCCCCCGCCACAAGGGCGGCAAGCACACGTGGGAGAACCTCGTGTCGGCGTGCCGAGCGTGTAACCACCGCAAGGGTGGTAAAACGCTCGAAGAGGCCCGGATGCACCTGAACCGGATGCCTTTCCAGCCGAAGGTCTCGACCTACTACATCCTGCACCAGTACTTGCAGACGTTCGGCGAATGGCGGAAGTTCATCCCGGAGTGGGAAGCGCAGACGATCTCGGCGTAGCGCTAGCGCTAGCCGGCGAGGAGCTCCCGTAGGGCCCGCTCGGACTCCGTCCGCGCGAGCGCGACGACCTCGTCGCCGGCTGCGAGCGTGGTCTGCGGCGTGGGGACGACGGGCTCGCCGTCGCGCAGCAGGAGCAGCAGGCTCGAGTGTGCGGGGAGGCCGGCGCCGGCGACCGTGCGCCCGACCAGGGGCGAGTTCGGTCCGAGCGTCGCCTCGACGAGCTCCAGGTCGCGCGCGCGCAGCTTCACCAGTTGGACGAGCGCGTGGCCGGGGAGCTGCTGCTGGATCTGCGTGAGAATCAGCTCGGTCGAGCTGACCGCGACGTCCACGCCCAGGAGGTTGAAGATGCGCCGGTTCTTCGGGTTGTTGATGCGCGCGACGACACGGCCGGCGTTGAACTTCTTCTTGGCGAGCTGGCAGATGACCAGATTGTCCTCGTCGTCGCCCGTCACCGCCACCACCACGTCGGCCCGCGAGGCGCCGGCCTCCGACAAGGTCGACACCTCGCACGCGTCGCCGCGCAGCACGACGCTGCCCAGGTCCTCTGCGATCGCGTCGGCGCGCCGTCGGTCGCGCTCGATGATGAGCACCTCGTGCTCCTCGCCCAGGAGGCTCCGGGCCAGGTAGTAGCCGACCTTGCCGCCGCCGGCCACGATCACGTACACGGACTAACCTCCCGCTTCGGCCTGCCGCCAGCGAGCGTCGAGCATCTCTTTGATCCGCCGCGCGCCGACGGTCGTCGGACACACCGTCGTCAGGCCCACCGCCTTGTAGAGCTCGTCTCGGAACGGATCGTACATCCGGGCGATCACCTTCGGGACGTGGAAGATGTGCTGGGCGATCTGGCCGGCCATCGCGTTGACGTTGTCCAGGTTCGTCGCGGCGACGAACACGTCGGCGCCGTCCAGGCCGGCGCGGCGAAGCACGTCTTCGTCGATGCCGACGCCGACGATCGCCTGCCCTTTGAAGTCTTCGGTCAGGAACCGGCGGAACGCGTCGGGGTTGCGGTCGATGATCGAGACCTCGTGCCCCTCGGCGTCGAGCGCGAGGGCGAGTCGGGCGCCGACCCGCCCGCACCCGAGGATGACGACGCGCATTTCAGTCGCTCGGCTGGCGCACGACGCACACGATGCACGGCGCGTTCTTCAGGACGTAGCTCGCCACGGAGCCGAGCGCGTACTCGCCGAACTTCCGCTTGTACGGCAGGCCGAGCACGATCGCGTCGGCGCCGGTCTGCACCGCCTCGTCGACGATCGCGGCGCCGACGTCGCGCGCCTGGAGCAGCGACGTTTCCACCGCGACCTCGCGTGGATCGACCGACCGCTCGACCTGATCGAGCAGCCCCTCGGCTGCTTCGATCTCGGCCGACATATCCGCGTCGATCGGCAGACTGCGCTTCACCTGGATGACGTGGATCGCTTCCACCTTGGCGCGCTGCCCTTTGGCCATCATGAACGCCAGCGTCAGCGCATCCTGGTCCGGTGGGCCGCCGCGCACCGGAACGAGGATGCGCCTGACGGCCTTCACAGGCGGCGGTTATACACCCGGCCCTATACCCCCGCAAGACGAGCGGGCGGAGGGCCGGCCGTATAATTCGTCGTGCACACCGCGTCGTCTGTCCGCGATTTCGCGGCCGCGCTCGCCTCTGGCGAGCCCGTCCCAGGCGGCGGCGGCGGCGCGGCGCTGGCCGGTGCGCTCGGGGCCGCGCTGGCGGCGATGGTCTGCAACTTCACGGTCGGGCGCAAGCGCTACCAGGCGGTCGAGCCCGAGATGCGGGCGCTGCTGAGCCGGGCGGACGCGATCCGCGCCGAGCTACTCGATCTTGTGGACGCCGACGCCGAGGCGTACGGCAAGGTGGTCGAGGGCCAGGCCCTGCCGAAGGACACGCCCGAGCAGGTCGCCGAGCGCGACCGGCGCATCCAGGCTGCGTTGGCGGAATCCGTGCGCGTGCCGCTCCGGGTCGCCGTGCTCGCCGCCGACGCCGTCGCGCTCTGCGAGCCGATCGCCGAGCGCGGCAACCAGCGGCTCATCTCCGACGCCGGCGTGGCCGCGCTGCTGGCCGACGCGGCGCTGCGCTCGGCGGCGCTGAACGTCCGCGTGAACCTCCGCGATTTGCGCGACGAGAAGCTCGTGAGCGAGAGCCGGGCGGCGATCGCGCGGCTGCTCGCGTCGGCGGCAGAGGTCAAGCCGCGGGTCATGGCACTGGTCGAGGCGAAGATCGGTTGACGGCCCAGCTGATCGACGGCCGAGCGATCTCCCGCACGATCCGACAGGAGGTGCAGGCGAGCGCCGCGGCTTTCGCGGTGCAGCACGGCACTCCGCCGACGCTGGCCGTCGTGTGGGCGGGCGCCGACGCGGCCTCCGAGCGTTACACGCGTGAGATCCGTCGCGACTTCGAGCGGCGTGGTCTGGCGGTGCGTGAGTTCCCCCTCTCCGAGAGCACGCCGGAGCGCGACCTCATCGCCCTGCTCGAGTCGCTGGGCCTGGATCACTCCGTCCACGGCGTGCTCGTGCAGACGCCCCTACCGAAGCACATGGACGTCGAGCGCGTTTCGTTGGCGATCCCCGTGCGGAAGGACGTCGACGGCGTCCACCCGGTCAACGCCGGCTTCCTGTTCGGCAACAGCGGCCACACGCTCGTGCCCGCGACGCCAGCTGGCGGCATCGAGCTGCTCGACCGCATCGGCGTGTCGGCGCGGGGCAAGCGTGCCGTAATCGTCGGGCGGAGCCCCAACGTCGGCAAGCCGATGGCCATCCTTCTGCTGCACCGGAACGCGACCGTCACGATCTGCCACTCGCACACCGAGCGGCTGGCCGAGGTCGTCGCCGAGGCGGAGATCCTGGTTGCCGCGACTGGCGTGCCGCACCTGGTCAAGGGGGAGTGGCTTCGGCCAGGCGTGGTGGTCGTCGACTTCGGCTTCAACGTCGTCGACGACAAGCCGGTGGGCGACGTGGACTTCGAGTCGGCCGTCAAGCGGGCGGCGGCGATCACGCCGGTGCCCGGCGGGACCGGTCCAATGACGGTTGCGATGTTGATGAGAAATACGCTTCTCGCCGCTCAGCACTTGATTCCCGGTCCCTACCCGAGCGAAAACGGATATAGTTGATTCCGATGAGTGAGGTAATCACGAGCGAGCGGGTCGACGCCCCGATCACTATCACGGACCTGGCCGTCGAAGAGCTCAAGCGCGTCCTCGCCAAAAAGGGCAACCCTGATCTGGCGCTGCGCGTGTTCGTGTCGCCGGGGGGGTGCTCAGGCCTCTCGTACGGGATGGCGTTCGAGGAGAGCCCCAGCGAGGACGACGTCGTCGTCGAGCGGGACGGCGTGAAGCTAGTCGTGGACGAAGTGAGCCTGATGTACCTCGAGGGCTCCGAGATCGACTACATCGACCAGCTCATGGGCGGCGGGTTCACTGTCTACAACCCGAACGCGGTCCGGAGCTGCTCGTGTGGCCACTCGTTCGACACGGGCAATAACGCGGGGACTGCGCGCCCCTGTAGCTGAGCCGCTTTCCCCGCCCCCTGGGCGAGGATGGGCGGGGAGCAGGCGAAGGCGTTCACGAAGGGGGGTGGACGGGGTGTGCGGCCGCCTCACCCCAGCGCCCGCCGTCCTGGACGGAGAAGGGACCAGCTACGCCGCCTGGGGCTCGGCCTCGGCGATGACTTCGCGAATCTCGTTCTCGTCGAGCGACTCGCGCTTGAGCAGGGCCTCGGCCAGCGCGTCCAGCTTGGGGCGCTCGCGCTTGAGGATCGCGACGGCGTCGGCGTAGGCGTCGTCGACGATCTTCTTCACGGCGGCGTCGACCCGTTCTGCGGTCTCCTCCGAGTACCACCGGGGCCGGTTCATCTCGACGCCCAGGAAGTTGTCCTGCGCCGTCCCGTCCAGCGCGAGCAGCCCGACCTCGGGGCTCATTCCCCATCGGGTCACCATCTGGCGGGCGATTTGCGTCACCTGCTGCAGGTCGTTCTCGGCGCCGGTCGTCACGTCCCCGAACACGATCTCCTCCGCCGCGCGGCCGCCGAGCGCGCCGGTGATACGAGTGATCAGGTACTCCTTCGGATAGTTGTGCCGATCGTCGATCGGCATCTGGTACGTTACGCCGAGCGCCTGGCCGCGCGGCACGATCGTGACCTTGTGGACAGGGTCGGCGCCCGGCAGGACCAGGCCGATCAGGGCGTGACCGGCCTCGTGGAAGGCGACGCGTCGCCGATCCTCGGGCGAGATCGCGATGTGGCGTGCCGCGCCCAGCATGATCTTCTCCATGGCTTCGGAGAAGTCATCGCGGCCGACCGCGTCCTTGCCCTTGCGCGCGGCTAGCAACGCCGCCTCGTTCACGAGGTTGCGCAGCTCGGCGCCCACCAGGCCCGGCGTGGCCGCGGCCAGGTCGCGCAGCGAGACGTCCGGCGCCAGGGGCACGCCACGCGTGTGCACTTCGAGGATCTTCTCACGGCCGATGCGGTCCGGCCGCTGGACCGTCACGCGGCGGTCGAACCGGCCGGGGCGCAGGAGCGCCGGGTCGAGCACGTCCGGCCGGTTGGTCGCGGCGAGCACGATCACCGCTTGCCGCGAGTCGAAGCCGTCCATCTCGACCAGGAGCTGGTTCAACGTCTGCTCACGCTCGTCGTGGCCGCCGAAGGAGCCCATCGCACCGCGTGCGCGGCCGATCGCATCCAGCTCGTCGATGAAGATGATCGCTGGGGCCTCCTTCTTCGCCTGGGCGAACAGGTCGCGGACGCGGCTGGCGCCGACGCCCACGATCATCTCGACGAACTCCGACGCGCTTAGGCTGAAGAACGGCACCCCCGCCTCGCCGGCGACGGCGCGCGCCAGCAGCGTCTTGCCCGTGCCCGGCGCGCCGACCAGCAGTACGCCCTTCGGGATCGTACCGCCGAGCCGCTGGTACTTCGCCGGGTTCTTCAGGTAGTCGACGATCTCCTCGAGCTCCTGCTCGGCCTCGTCGATCCCGGCGACGTCGGCGAATGTGACCGACGGCTTCTCCTCGGTGTACCGGCGCGCGCGGCTTCGGCCGAGCCCGAACGCGCCCGCCTGCGCCTGCGACACGCGGCTCGACATCCAGAAGAGCAGGCCGAAAATGAGCAGCGCCGGGGCGACGCTGATCAGCAGGCTCAGCCACCACGCGCGGCCAGCGTCGAGCGGCTGCGCGTTCACCACCACTCCCTTCGACTCCAGCAGCGGCTGCAGCGCCGGATCCTCGAAGGCAGGCTTCTGGGTCGCGAACTTCGTGGCGTTCACCTGCCGCTGCCCAGGCTGCGGGTTCGGCGGCCACGTCACCGCCTGCTTGAACGTGCCCTGAATCGCGTCGCCCTGTGACGTGATCTCCGAAACGTTACCGGCCTGAACTTGCTCCTTGAAGGTCGTGTAGGGGATGGTGACGCGGTCGCTCGTCTCCGGGAAGAGGACTGGCGCGAGCAAGACGTTCGCGACGACGAAGACGGCGAGTAGCGCCCACGCGCGCCAGTTGCCGAATCCCGTGCGCGGCGGCTGGTTATCGGAGGGGCGGCGGGCCGACTCCGGACCCGGCGGCCGCGGCCGTCTGCTCGAGCTCGAGCGGTTTCGCTGTGTAGCCATCGGGGACTCCAGACGGCCGACCTAACAGACGGCCGATGCTGCAATCTTACCGCCCCTCCCGCGCGTGACGATAAGTCTTTCGGCCTAGGCGCTGACAGACGACGGGGTACTAGTCGCGGGCACCTCGCGGCTGGAAGATTGGTCGCGGGCGTACGCATATAGAATGGGCGACCTCGTTCCGCGCTGGAGGGTGGCATGCGCGTCGTCGTGATCGGATCGGGCAGCGTCGGGCGGCGGCGCGCCGGCCTCGTGTCGGCCGATCCGAACGCAACCCTGGTCGCGGTCGTGGATCTGGACCGAGGCCGCGCCGAGGCGGTGGCAGCCGAGCACGGCTGTCTCGCGCTGACCGACGCGGCCGAGGCGATCGGTCGGGACGACGTCGACGCGGTGGTGGTCTCGACGTCGAACGACCAGCACGCGGCGCTCGCGGCGAGCGCCCTCCGGGCAGGCAAGCACGTGCTCGTCGAAAAACCGCTCGCCCGCACGCCGGACGAGGCGCGCGCGCTCGTCGACGTCGCACGCACCAGCGGTCGCGTGCTCCAGACCGGCTTCAACCACCGCTTCTACCCGAGCATCAAGAAGGCGCGGCAGCTGGTACGCGAGGGCGCGGTCGGCGAGCCGATTCTGTGCCGCTGCCGCTACGGTCACGGCGGCCGCTCGACGTTCCCGCAGGAGTGGTTCACGAACCACGCGCTATCCGGCGGCGGCACGTTCCTCGACAACGGCGTCCACGCCCTCGACCTGTTCCGTGTCTTCCTCGGCGACTTCGCCGAGGCGACGGGCTTCGTCTCCAACCTCGTGTACGCGGTCCAGCCGTGCGAGGACAACGGGATGGGCGTCTTCCGCACGGCGACAGGCAAGCTGGCGATGCTGCACTCGAGCTGGACACAGTGGGAATACAACTTCGCGTTCGAGATCTACGGCCGGGACGGCTGGCTCAACGCGACGTCGAGGGAGGAGCTGACGATGGGCGGCCGCATCCCGTACATCGGCCGTCCCCCGACCCAGACCTGGCGGTTCCCCGACGCGGACAACTCGTGGGGCGACGACTGGGCCGAGTTCGCGGCCGCCGTGCGCGAAGGGCGCCAGCCGGACGCCACAGGCGAGGATGGCTGGCGCGCCGTCCAAATGGCGTACGCCGTCTACGAGGCGTCGGCGAGCGGCCGCGTCGTGCGCCTCTAGCGCGGCCGTGGCGCTCGAGCTCGGACCATACGACGGGCCGCGGCTGGACCGCGCGACGCTCCTGCGCCTCCTCGGCCCGCTGCCGGAACCAGCGCCGCTCGACGCGCGCGTAGAGGAAGTAGTCGAAACAGGTGGCGTCGTGCGCGAGCGCGTCAGCTTCCAGGCTGAGGCGGGCGAGCGGATCCCGGCGTTCTTGCTGCGGCCGGCGGCCGGCGGAGCTGCCCATCCAGGAGTGCTCTGCCTGCACCAGCACGCCGGCCAGTTCGAGCTCGGCAAGAGCGAGCCAGCCGGGCTCGCCGGCAACCCTGAGCAGCACTACGCGCTCGAGCTCGCCCGCCGTGGGTACGTGACGTTCACGTTCGACCAGATCTGCTTCGAGGAGCGGATCGATCCCCGGCTGGCGGGGAACCTGTACGAGCGGTTCGAATTCACGCGCCGGGTGACGCTGGGATCGTGCCTCCAGGCGAAGATGAGCTGGGACGCCATGCGGGCACTCGACTACCTGGCGAGTCGGCCGGAGGTCGCCTCGACGCGGCTAGGCTGCATCGGACACTCGCTGGGCGGGCAGCAGGCGCTCTTCCTCGCCGCGCTCGACGAGCGGATCCGCTGCGGCGTCTCGAGCTGCGGCTTCGCGAGCCTGGCGACCATCTTCCGGGACGGGATCAACCACAACTTCGGCGCCTACGTACCGGGCCTCGGCCAGCACGGGGACATGGGCGACCTGCTCGCTCTGGTCGCACCGCGTGCGTTCTTCGCCTGCTTCGGCCGCGCCGACCGGATCTTCCCGATCGACGGCGTCGGGGCGAGCCTGGCGCGGGCCCGAGCGGCTTTTCCAGAAGGCCACCTCGAGACGATCGTCGAGGACGGCGGCCACGCATTCACCGACGCGATGCGCGAGCGCGCGTACGCGTTCTTGGATCGCTTCCTTCAGGAGTAGGACGAAATGCTCATCCCGACCAGCGTCATCGGCTCGTACGCGATCCCGAGCTGGCTCTGGACCGGGCTCGACGCGATCAAAGAGGGCAAGTACGGGCCGACCGACCGACGCGAGCTGTTCGACGACGCGGTTCAGATCGCCATCCGCGACCAGGAGCGGGCCGGCATCGACGTGATCACCGACGGCGAGATGAAGCGCTGGTACTTCGTGCAGGGCTTCTACGGGAAGATGACCGGCCTCGAGGAGGTCGGCGTCCTCCGCCAAGTCGGCGTCTACGGGTACGACTCGGCGCCGCGCTACCGGCCCGTCGAGCGCGTACGCGCCGAGCACGGGCTCGGGATCGTCGAGGAGTTCCGCTACGCCAAGACGCAGGCGACGCGCCCGCTCAAGGCAACCGTGCCCGGACCGCTGACGCTCACGATCCACATCCAGCTCCACGATGACCGCGTTTACAAGGACCGGCTCGAGCTCGCCTGGGAGTTCGCGGAGCTGATCAACCTCGAGTGCATCGGGCTGGTCCAGGCTGGGGCCGACTTCATCCAGATCGACGAGCCGTCGTACGCGATCATCCCCGGCACCCAACAGGGCTGGGTGGACCTCTTCAACGCGTGCGTCAAGGACGTGAACGCGAAGATTGGTCTGCACGTCTGTTTCGGCAACCTCGGCAGTCGGCCGCGTGGCAAACGGGAGTACGGTTGGATGTTCCCGGCGATCCTCGGCGCGAAGGCGGACCAGTTCTCGTTCGAGTTCGCCAACCGCGAAATGAAGGAGCACGAGATCTGGGCCAGGGAGGGGGACGACCGGGAATTCTCGGCCGGTGTCGTGGACGTCAAGTCGTTCTACGTCGAGACGCCGGAGGACGTGGCGGAGCGCATCCGTGCCATCCTCGCCGCGGGCGTCCCGCCCGAGAAGCTGTGGGTCACGCCTGACTGCGGCTTCTTCCAGCTCCCGCGCTGGCTCGCGTTCCAGAAGATGCAGCGGCTCGTTCAGGGCGCCGAGATCGTCCGACGCGAGCTTGGGGGACAATAAGATGGCTATTACGCGCATCGGCTTCGTCGGCCTCGGCATTATGGGGCGACCGATGGCCCGTAACCTCCTGAAAGCAGGTTTCCAGCTCACCGTCCACAACCGCTCCCGTGCCGCGGTCGACGAGCTCGTCGGCGCGGGGGCGACGGCGGCGCGGTCGGCCGCCGAGGTCGCCGCCGGCAGCCAGGTGACGATCACGATGCTGCCCGACACACCCGACGTCGAGGCGGTCGCCCTCGGTCCAGGCGGCGTGCTGGAAGGGGCGCCCACCGGCAGCTACTACGTGGACATGAGCACCATCGCACCGGCGGCCAGCCGGGCGATCGCCGAGGCCGGCCGCGCGCGCGGCGTCCGGTGCCTCGACGCGCCGGTGTCGGGCTCGGACATCGCCGCGCAGCAGGGAACGCTGTCGATCATGGTCGGCGGCGAGCGCCCCGCGTTCGACGCGCTCCAGCCGGTCTTCGGCGCGCTGGGCGCGAAGATCGTCTACTGCGGACCGTCGGGCATGGGTGAGACGGTCAAGCTGTGCAACCAGGTCGCCGGGATGGGGACGCTGATGGCCGTCTGCGAGGCGCTGATGCTCGGAGCGAAGGCCGGCGCCGACCTCTCGGCCGTGATCGAGGCGCTGTCGGCCGGAGCGGCGCGCTCGTGGATGATCGAGAACCTCGGTCCCAAGATCGCCGCGCGCGACTTCGCGCCGGGCTTCATGGTGCGGCTAGCCCAGAAGGACCTGCGGCTCGCCCAGGCGCTCGCCCAGGAGGTCGGCTCGCCGCTGGCGGGCGCCTCGCTGGCCCAACAGCTCTACCGGTCGGTCGAGACGTACGGCGGTGGCGACCATGGCATCCAGGCGATGGCGACCGCGCTGGAGCGGCTGGCGAACGGGCAAATCGGCGGGTGACCACACGCTTGGGGATCCAGCGCAGCGGAACGGCGGGGCAGCTCGGCCGCCGGGAAGCCATTCCCCGTCTGCCCGCCCCGGCGCGGCCGAGGTTCGTCGCCGCGCGAGGAATGGCGTGGCGCCGTTAGCCCAATCCCTCCCGATCGTCGCGGCCACGGTCGGCGACCTGCTCGACGCCGCCGCCGAGCGGCGGCCAGAAGGGACCGCCGTCGTGTTCGAGGGCCGACGGCGGACCTACGGCCAGCTGCGGGACCGTGTGGACCGACTCGCCGACGGCCTCCTCGCCGCCGGGCTCCGACCGGGCGACCGGATGGCGCTCTTCCTGGACAACGGCGACGCGGCGTGGGAGCTGATCCTGGCCTGCGCCCGCGCCGGGATCATCTGGGTCCCTATGAACTACATGCTCAAGGCGCGCGAGCTGGCCGCGATCGCGGGGCACGCCGGCGCACGCGGGCTCGCGGTGAGCGCCGCGCACTGGCCAGCAATCGAGCCGGTCGTCGGCGATCTGCCCGTCGAGGTCATCGTCGGCGTCGAGGGCGCGCCGGTCGGCCATGACTACGAGAGGCTGATCGCCTCGAGTGCGCCCGGGCGCCCCGCCGTCCGCGTTGAGCCAGACGACATCTTCGCACTCCTTTACACGAGTGGGACGACCGGCCTGCCGAAAGGCACGATGCTCACCCACGGCTCCATCCTGGCGCACGCACGGATGGCGCTACGCGAGTACCGGATGACGCCGGACGCGGTCGGTCTGGTCGTGCTGCCGTACTTCGTCGGCGCGACGCTCAATTGCATCCAGATCCCAGGGCTCAGCCAGGGCATCCCGCTTGTCTTCAACCGCAAGTTCAGCACCGAAGCGTTCGTCGACCTGATCCGTGCGGAGCGCGTCACGCACGTGCAAACGGTGCCGACGATACTCGTGCGGCTGCTGGAGTCGCCCGACCTGGAGCGCGCGGACTTCTCGAGCATCGTCACGATCGGCTACGGGTCCGCGCCGATGCCGGTGGATCGCTTGCGCCAGCTCCTCGCCCGCTTCGGCCGGATCTTCACCCAGATTTACGGCCTCACCGAGACTTGCGCGATGGCGACGGTGCTCCGACCGGAGGAGCATATACCCGAGCGGCTGGCGTCCTGCGGCCGGGCCGCCCCGGGCGTCGAGGTGCGGATCGTCGACGGGGAGATCGCGATCCGCGGCGAGACGGTCATGCGCGGCTACTGGAACGCGCCCGAGGTTACGGCCGAGGCGATCCGCGACGGCTGGTTCCTCACCGGCGATCTGGCCGAGCAGGACGCCGACGGCTACTTCTACCTCGGCGATCGCAAGAAGGACATGATCATCACCGGTGGCATCAACGTGTACCCCCGCGAAGTCGAGGAGGTGCTGTTCAGCCACCCGGCCGTATCCGACTGCGCCGTGATCGGCCTGCCCGATCCTGAATGGGGCGAGGCGGTCACCGCGGTCGTCGTGGCGAACAGAGCGGTGGCGGCCGACGAGCTGATCGAGCTCTGCCGGCGCGAGCTGGCCGGCTACAAGAAGCCACGGCACGTCTTCTTCGTCGACGAGATCCCGAGGAACCCGTCCGGCAAGGTCCTGAAGCGCCTGCTCCGCGACAGGTACGCCGCCTCCGGGCGCCGAGTCTCTCCGTCGAACAAGCCGCGCGCGTGCTGAACTGTGCTGTTGTTAGGTGATGTGCTTGTACGACAGTCAGATCGTACAAGGCGAGCCGACAAGCTGGCGGCGGTCTTCGAGACACGCGAGGGCGTCGTCGATCGAGCCACCTACGGCGAGCTGAACGCCCGCGTCAACCGGATCGCCAACGCGCTGCGGGTCGCCAAGGGCGAGCGGGTCGCCGTGCTTGGTCGTAACTCGCTGGAGTACGTCGCCATCTATTTCGCGCTGGCCAAGCTCGGCGCGGTGATGGTCCCCGTGAACTTCTGGTACAGGGTGGATGAAGTCCGGTACACGATCGAGCAGTCGGGCAGCTCGTTGCTGCTCGCCGACGAGCCGTTCGTCCCGCTGGCGACGCAGGCAGCCGCGCACGTCGTCTCCTTCGGCGACCTCCGCGCGGCCGCCGAGCACGCCTCCGACGCCGAGCCGGGGATCGCGGTACACGAGTCGGACCCACACATCATCCTCTACACGAGCGGCACGACTGGCTTCCCGAAGGGTGCGACGCTCTCCCATCGCGCTCACTACCTCCACGCGCTGGCGTGGGCACTACAGACCGGCCAGGACGAGCGGGACGTCGGCGTCGTGGTCTACCCACTCTTCCACACCGGCGGGCCGGACTGCGTCGTCCTGCCCCACTTCCTGGTCGGCGGCACGGTCGTGATCCACGACGGCGCCGACCCCGAGCTTATGCTCGCCGCGGTCGAACGGCACCGGTTGACCAACGTCTTCTGCGTCCCGACGGTGTGGCGCCGGCTTCTCGCGGCGCTGGCCGCGCACCGCGTCGACGTCGGCTCGGTCCGCCGCTGCCTCGGCTCCTCCGACACGCTGCCGCCGGACCTGCTCGACGAGATGCTCGCGCGCTTCGATTCAGACGTGTACGTGACGTACGGGCTCACCGAGGCTGGGTGCATCCTGACGTACTCGAAGCTGACACGGGAGGATCGAAGCCACATCGGATCCGTCGGCAAGCCGCACCCGCTCGTCGACGTCCGGGTCGTCGGACCCGACGGGTCGGCCCTCCGGCCGAACGAGGTGGGCGAGGTCGTCGCGCGCGGCCCCACGGTGATGGACGGCTACTGGGCGATGCCCGAGCGCACCGCCGAGGCGATGGAGGGCGGGTGGCTGCACACGGGCGACCTCGGCCGCTTCGACGACGAGGGCTACCTTTACCTGGCCGGCCGAGCCAAGGACGTCATCGTCTCCGGCGGCGAGAAGATCTACCCGCTGGAAGTCGAACGGCTGATCAAGCAGATCCCGGGCGTGCGCGATTGCGCGCTGATCGGCGTGCCGGACCGCGAGTGGGGCGAGTCGGTGCTCGCGGTCGTCGTCGCGGAGGGCGACCCGCCCGACCCCGACGAGGTGAAGCGCTTCGTCCGCACACGGCTCGCCGGCTACAAGACCCCGCGTTACGTCGAGTACGTGGACGCGCTGCCTGTCACGACCGCGACGGGCAAGGTCCAGAAGGCGGTGCTGCGCGAGCGGTTCGGGCCCACGTACGCGCGGTAGCCGTCCGTTGCCCGATGCTGTGCGCGCGCGGGACACCCACCGCGGATCGAAGGCCCTTCAGTGGGCGCGGCCGAGCTCCGGCGCAGCCTCGTACGGGATCGCGCGCCCCGATTCCCCGCCACCGCCCATCGCGAGCTGCCGCACCAGCTCGTCCACCGTCACGTCGAGCCGGCGCGCCAGGAGCACGAGATCGCGATCGACCGTCGTCGGCGCCTCGATCGGGACGACCTTGCGGGCGGCCGCGTCCCAGTAGAGTCCTGGCTGGGCCATCGTGCCGGCGGCGACCGACGGGCGGCCGTCGAGGCCGTTGCGGTTGCGGTCGAGGATGATGCGCACCTGCTGGCTGGTGATCATCGCGGGCCGTTCCTAGACTGCGTGTACCCGCCGGTCGGCGCGCTGGGCCCGCCGGCCTCCGTCCGCAGCATCTCGTCGATGTAGCGGTCGAGGATATGGGCCAGCGCGGCGGTCGACTTGAACTCGCCGACGGCCATCACCCCGCGTCCCTGCTGCACGTCGCTGCGCACCCACGACGGCACCTCCTCGCCTGGCTCGAGCACGTAGACGAGCAGGCCGCGGTAGCTCTCGACGGTGCGCATGCCGAACTCACCTCTGGGGACCGGAAGCCATCATAAGAACGGCCCGTCGAAGGTGTCAACCGGGTTAGACTCGAGGCTCGCTCGGCACCGCCGAGATGGGAGGCCGCGTGGACGTCGTCACTTTCGGCGAAACCATGGTCCTGTTCGCCGCGGTCGAGTCCGGCCCGCTGCGCTTCGCCAACACCTACACCCGCCACGCGGCGGGCACCGAGTCGAACTTCGCGATCGGCCTCTCCCGCCTCGGCCACCGCGTGGGCTGGTTCAGCCGCGTGGGCGACGACGAGTTCGGCCAGTACATCGTCAACTTCGTGCGTGGGGAGGGCGTCGACACCTCCCGCGTCGTCGTCGATCCAGACGCGCCGACCGGCGTGCTTTTCAAGGAGAAGCGCGACCTCGGCCCGCGCAAAATCGTGTACTACCGGCGCGGCTCGGCGGCGAGCCGCCTCAGCCCCGCCGATCTCGACGCCGACTACATCGGCTCAGCCCGCTACCTCCACCTGACCGGGATCACGCCTGCCCTGAGCGCGAGCGCGCGCGAGTCCGTGTTCGCGGCCGCGCGGCTGGCCCGTGAGCGGGGCGTGACCGTTTCGTTCGACCCGAACCTCCGCCTGCGTCTGTGGACGCGCGACGAGGCGCGTGAGACGATGCGCGCGCTGTTGCCACTCTGCGACGTCGTCCTGCCAGGCCTCGACGAGGCCGAGCTGCTGACCGGGGAAGCCGACGCCGACCGCGCGGCCGACGCGATCCGCGCCCTCGGACCCGGCGCCGTGGTCGTCAAGCTTGGCGCCCAGGGTGCGCTGGCGGTCACCTCGAAAGAACGCGTGCGCGCCCCGGGCGTGAAGCTTGACCGCATCGTGGACCCGGTTGGTGCGGGCGACGGCTTCGCGGCCGGATTCATCTCGGGACAGCTTCGCGGCCTCCCGCTCGACGAATGCCTACGCATCGCCAACCTCGTCGCCGCGTTCGCCACGACGGTGGTCGGCGACGTCGAAGGGCTGCCCACGTGGCGCGAAGTGCAGGAGCTGCGGCTCGACCTGGACGTGCTGCGCTGAGCGGGCGGGAGCTGCGGCTCCTCACGTACGAAGAAGCGCCTGGCCCCGCCAACATGGCGCGGGATGAGGCGATCCTCGAGGCGGTCGCGGCCGGGCTCGCGCCGCCGACGCTGCGCTTCTACGGTTGGTCCGGGCGCTGGCTCTCGATCGGGATGGCGGAGCGGATCGCCGACGTCGACCTGACGGCCGCGCGCCAGGTCGGCGTCGGGATCGTCCGTCGTCCGTCCGGTGGGACGGCCGTGCTGCACGTCGACCAGGTCGCCTGGTCCCTGGCGCTGCCGGCTGGCCACCCCCTCGCGCCGGCCGACATCGTCGAGACGTACCGCCGCCACGGCGAGATCACGGTCGACGCGCTGCGCCGGCTCGGCGCGCGGGCCCGAGCCGCCTCGGTGGAAGACGCGCGCGCGCCGCTCCCAGACCCCGTGCTCGCGGTCGCCTGCTTCGGAGGCCTGGCTCCGCACGAGATCGTGGTCGGCACGCCGTTGCGCAAGCTGGTCGGCTGGGGCCAAGTTCGCCGGCGTGGTGTCGTGATGCACCACGCGGTGCTCTCGCTGCGCTTCGAGCCGAAGGCGCTGGCACAGCTGCTCGACGCCGATCGCTGCCGCCTGGTCCCGGCGCTCCGCCGGCGTGTCGCCGACCTCGCCGATGCGGCCGGGCGGACAGTGGCACCAAGGGAGCTGCAGCAGGCGCTCGTCACGTCGTTCGTGGCCGCGGGCTATCGGCTGCGCCCCGGCGCACTCGGCGAGGCCGAGGCGAGGCGCGCGGCCGAGCTTGTCCAGGCCAAGTACGCGGCCGACGAGTGGACGAGCCGGCGCTGACGCGAACGTCCTGGTAGACTGCCGGCCGTACCTGGCTATGAGCAGCTCCCGTCGCCAGCGCATTCTGGACCTGATCGCCAGGGCCGAGCACCCCATCACGGGCACGGAGCTCGCGACGACGCTCGGCGTCAGTCGGCAGATCGTCGTCCAGGACATGGCGATCCTGCGGGCGGCCGGCGCCGACATCATCGCGACGCCACGCGGCTACCTGCGAGCGACGCCACGCGGCGGCCGCGCGACCTACCGCGAGGTCCTGGCGGTCCAGCACCCGCGCGAAATGATCGAGGCCGAGCTGAACGCGCTCGTCGACCTCGGGCTGCGCGTCATCGACGTGATCGTGGAGCACCCGGTCTACGGCGAGCTGCGCGGCGCGCTGATGCTCGAGTCCCGCGCCGACGTCAAGACGTTTCTCGGTCGGCTGGGCGACGCCGAGCCGCTGTCCGTTCTGACGCGCGGCGTCCACCTGCACACGGTCGAGACGTCGCGACCGGGAGCGATCGAGGAAGGGCGGCAGGCCCTGCGTCAGCTCGGCATCCTGCTCGAGGGGCCAGGCTAGCTAGCGCTCGTCAGGCTACCGCCTCATTGACTTGACACCTGTCAATAAAGTAGCATCCGTCTTACTCTACGAAGCAGGAAAAGCGCCCATGGTCACGCTGGTGCGCCCGGCCGGCCGCAGCTGCAGCCAGACGACGCAGAACCTCGGCTCGCTCACACTGCTCTGGCGCGGCGCCGACACAGCGCGGACCCCGGGCGTCCGCGAGCTATCGCCGGGCGACGAGCGTATCCCCGAGCGCTACCTGGCGATGGGCGCGGAGGAGCTCGACCAGCGCATCGCGCGCGCGAAGGCCCTGCTCGGCCAGGACGTCGTCGTCCTTGGCCACCACTACCAGCGTGACGAGATCATCAAGTTCGCCGATTACCGTGGCGATTCCTACAAGCTCTCACTGCTGGCCGCTGGTCGCTCCGAGGCCAGGTACATCGTGTTCTGCGGCGTCCACTTCATGGCCGAGAGCGCCGACGTCCTGAGCGGTCCGCACCAGCAGGTCATCCTGCCAAACCTCGAGGCCGGCTGCTCGATGGCGAACATGGCGCAGCCCGAGGACGTCGAGCAGTGCTGGGACGAGCTCACTGCCCTTACCGACGAGACAATCGTGCCAGTCACCTACATGAACTCGGCCGCCAGCCTGAAGGCGTTCTGCGGCCGCCACGGCGGCATCGTCTGCACGTCATCGAACGCCGACAAAGTCGTCGCGTGGGCGCTGGAGCGCGGCCAGAAGGTGCTCTTCTTCCCCGACCAGCACCTGGGCCGTAACACGGCATTGAAGCTCGGTTACAGCCAGGATCAGATGGTCATCTGGACCCCACGGAAGCCGTTGGGCGGCCACAGCGCGGACGAGTTGCGATCGGCCACTTTCGTCCTCTGGCTCGGCTGGTGCTCGGTCCACGCGCGGTTCTCCGTCGACCAGATCCGCTGGGCGCGGGAGAGCTACCCTGGCGTGCGTGTGATCGTGCATCCGGAGTGCAAGCGCGAGGTCGTCGAGGCGGCCGACGAGGCGGGCTCCACCGAGCTAATCGCCAGGCGGATCTACGAGGCGGCGCCGGGCACGACGTGGGCGGTCGGCACGGAGATCAACCTCGTCTCCCGCCTGGCGGCGGAGAACCCGGACAAGACCGTCTTCTGCCTCGACCCGGTCGTCTGCCCTTGCTCGACGATGTACCGGATCCATCCAGCCTACCTCGCGTGGGTGATGGAAGCGCTGGTCGAGGGGCGCGTGATCAACCGCATCCGGGTCGACGAGGAGACGGCCCACTGGGCGCGCGTCGCGCTCGACCGGATGATCGAGGTCACCGAGCGTCCGGGCGGTGTGCTTCCTGCGCAAGGCACATGGCACCTGGCTGGGGGCACGTCGCCGCGGTGACGGCGGCCGCGCAGGTCGTCGCCGCGCCGCCTCACGTCGTCCGCGAGGCGGTCAGGCTCGCCCTTGCCGAGGACTTGGGCTGGGGCGACGTTACCACCGACGCACTCGTGCCGCCCGACCAGCCAGGACGCGCCGTGCTCGTCGCGAAGGCGCCCGGCGTGCTCTGTGGTCTCGACGCCTTCGCCGAGACGTTCCGGCAGGTCGATCCGGGCGTGTGCTTCGACGCACTACTGGCCGACGGCGATCACGTCGAGCCCGGTACCGAGGTCGCGCGCCTCGCCGGCTCAGCGGCGAGCATCCTGAAAGGCGAGCGGGTGGCGCTCAACTTCGTGCAGCGGCTATCGGGGACCGCCACGCTGACGCGCCGCTTCGCCGACGCGGTCGCGGGGACGCGGGCGACGATCGTCGACACACGCAAGACGACGCCCGGCCTCCGCGCGCTCGAGAAGTACGCCGTGCGGGTCGGCGGCGGTCAGAACCACCGGATGAACCTGAGCGACGGCGTGCTGATCAAGGACAACCACCTCGCGGCCGTGCGGAACCGTGGCGGTGGCGTCGCCGACGCGGTACGCAGGGCACGCGCGGCCGCGCCCCACACGATCCGGGTGGAGGTCGAGGTCACGACGCTGGCCCAGGTCGACGAGGCTCTGCAGGGCGAGCCAGACATCATCCTCCTCGACAACATGCCCCTGGCGGTGCTGGGTGAGGCGGTGAAGCGCGTCGACGGCCGAGCGCTGACCGAGGCCTCGGGCGGTATCCGGCTCGAAACCGTGCGCGCCGTGGCTGAGGCGGGCGTAGACTTGATCTCGGTCGGGGCGCTCACCCATTCTGCCCCGTCCCTGGATCTGAGTCTGGAGCTGACGCTCGATGCAGCAGGACCTCGCTGACGCGGCGCTCGTCCTCGTCGACGTCCAGAACGACTTCTGCCCCGGCGGCGCCCTGCCGGTGCCCGAGGGCGACAAAGTCGTCCCGGCGCTCAACCGCGAGATCGAGCGGTTCGAGCGCGCACGCCGCCCGGTTATCGCTTCGCGCGATTGGCACCCGGAGCAGACGACCCACTTCCAGAGCGGCGGCGGGCCCTGGCCGCCCCACTGCGTGGCCAACCAGCCCGGCGCTGCGTTTCATCCGGACCTGCGCCTGCCCGCGACCGCAACGGTCGTCTCGAAGGGGACAGGCCCCACCGAGGACGCCTACTCGGCGTTCCAGGCGCGGGACGCCTCGGGGCGACCGCTCGACCAGATCCTGCGAGACACCGGGACCCGGCGTCTCGTCGTCGGCGGGCTCGCCACCGACTACTGCGTCCGTGCGACCGTGCTCGACGCGCTGAGGGCCGGGTACCAGGTGGAGGTGTTGCGCGACGGCGTCCGTGGGGTCGACGTCAGGCCAGGCGACTCCGAACGCGCCATCGAAGAGATGACTGCCGCCGGAGCGCGCCTGGTCTAGTTGCGCTAGTTCTGGTCCCCGCCGTAGAGCTTCAAGTCCAGCTCCCGCAGGTGGCCGTTGAAACGGCGGCGGATCGGCTCGAACAGCTCCGAGTCCCACTCGGCTACGAACGTCACCGCCGTCCCCCGGTTTCCGGCCCGGCCCGTGCGGCCGATCCGGTGGACGTACTCCTCCGGGTTCTGGGGAACGTCGTAGTTCAGCACGTGCGAGACGTGGCTGATGTCCAGCCCGCGAGCGGCGACGTTCGTCGCGACCAGAACTTGCAGCTTACCGGCACGGAAGTCGGCCATCGTCCGCTCACGCTGCGACTGGCTCATCGAGCCGTGGATACCCTCGGCCTTTACGCCCTGGTCGCGGAGGCGGCGCACCAGCCAGTCGACGCCGCGCTGCGTGCGGCGGAAGACCAGCAGCTTCGATAGGTCTGGCTGCATCCGAATCAAGCGGCGCAGCGCACGCGGTTTGTCGTCTTCGAGCACCTCGCAATACATCTGCTCGATTTCGTCGACAGTCAGCTTCTCCGGCATCACGCGCACGAACTCGGGGTCCACCAGGTACCGGTGGATCAGCTCGAGCACGAACGGCGGCAGCGTCGCGGAGAACAGCGCGCCCTGGCGGCCCTTCGGCGCGTGCCGCAGGATAGTGTCGATGTCGTCGATGAAGCCCATGTCGAGCATCTCGTCGCACTCGTCGAGGACGGCGATGTGCAGAGCGCTCAGGTCGAGCGTGCCGCGGCTTAGGTGGTCGAGCACGCGGCCCGGCGTCCCGACGACACACTGGACGCCGCGACCGAGCTGCTCGATCTGCCCGCGGATCGGCTGGCCGCCGTAGACGGCCGCGACGCGGATGCCGCGATGGCGGCCCAGCTTGGTCAGCTCGCCGGCGACCTGTAGGCACAGCTCGCGCGTGGGCACCAGGACAATCGCCTGGACGTCGCGGAGGTCAGGGTCGAGGGAGCTCGCGATCGGGATACCAAAGGCCGCGGTCTTACCCGTGCCGGTCTGAGATTGGCCGACCACGTCGCGGCCGTCGATCATCAGCGGGATGATGAACCGCTGGATGGGGGTTGGTTGGGTGTAACCCATCTCCTGGATCGCCCGCAGCACCGACGGCGCCAGGTCGAAGTCTTCAAACGAATCAGTGCGTGTCTCCGTCTCGGCAAGAAGCATCTAAAGGATCGGTGTCCTTTCGCGGAAATGAAAAGGGGACGCCAGACCCCGAAGGTCCGCGTCCCCTTGTGGAGCGCCGCTTGTTGGTTTGCGCCGACGTATCAATCTAGTTCGCAATATAGCAAAGCGGGACAGTTGCGCACCAGCAAATCTATTGCGTCTGGTACACGGGCGCGTCAGAATCCCGGCCCATGCTCGGCGATCGCGAGGCGCAGCTCCGGCGCTTAGGCGACGAGCGCTTCGACGTCGTCGTGGTCGGGGGCGGCATCACCGGCGCGGGAGTGGCGCTCGACCTGTCGGCGCGCGGCCTGCGCGTCGGCCTCGTCGAGCGAAGCGACTTCGCCGCTGGCACCAGCAGCCGCTCCTCGAAGCTAATCCACGGCGGGCTCCGCTACCTGGCTCAGCTGCAGGTTGCGGTCACCCGCGAGTCGCTGCGCGAGCGGCAGACGCTGTTGCGCCTGGCCCCAGCCCTCGTCGAGCCCCTGCAGTTTGTCATCTCGGTCGTCGACGGGCTACTGGAAGCGGCTCGCCTCGCCGTCGGGCTAACGCTCTACGACGCGCTGGCCGGGACGCTCGCACTCGACCACTGGGCGCTGCTCCGCCGGGTCGACCTCCAGGCGCTCGCGCCGGGCATCGATACCTCGAAGCTGACGGTCGCCTACGTCTACCACGACTGCCGCACAGACGATGCGCGGCTCACGCTGAGCGTCCTGGCCCGCGCGCACCAGCTCGGCGCCACAGTCGCGAACTACGCCGAAGCGACGGACGTGATCCACGAGCGCGGCCGCGCGGTCGGCGTTCGGGTCCGCGATCGGGTGGCCGGCGCCGAGCTCGACGTCCGTGCGCGCTGCGTCGTCGTGACGACCGGCGCCTGGGGCGATGAGGCGCTCGCGGGAGACGGCGTCGAGCCTGTCGCGCGCGTCCGACCCGCCAAGGGCGTACACCTGTTCCTTCCTCGAGAGCGTCTCCACACGCGCGTCGCCCTCTACCTGCCGACCGGCGTCGACGACCGCCTGGTGTTCGTCGTGCCGTGGCAAGGGCGCGTCTTGGTTGGCACCACCGATACCGACTACGACGGGCCGCTCGACCGACCGCGCGCCGAACCGGCTGATGTCGACTACTTGCTCGGCGTGCTGAACCGCGCCTTCCCCGGCAAGCGGTTCAGCCGTGCCGACGTCGTCGGCGCCCAGGCCGGTCTGCGGCCCCTCGTTCGGACGGAAGGCCCGACGAGCAAAGCGTCGCGCGAAGAGCGGGTCTGGGAGCGGACCGACGGCGCCATCGTCGTCGCCGGCGGCAAGCTGACGACCTTCCGGGCGATGGCCGAGAAGGTGGCCAGGCACGTCGTCCCCCGTGTCGGCGGCGCGTCCGGCTCGCCGACCCAGCACGTACCGATCGCGCCGCGCGTCGATGCACCCCCAATCGCGCGCCGCCTCGGACCCTTCGGCGTCACCGCCCAGACGGTCGAGCACCTCGTTCGAACGTACGGCGCGAGCGCGGGCGGCGTGGCGGCTCTCGTGGAGGCCGATGGCTCGCTGGCGGCCCCCATCGTGCCAGGACAACCGCCGATCGTCGCCGAAGTCGTCCACGGCGCCCGGAGCGAGCAGGCGCGCACGGTCGCCGACGTGCTGGCCCGGCGCACGCGGCTGCTCCTCGTCGACCACCGGGGGGCGACCGCGGCCGCGCCCGCGGTCGCCGACCGACTGGCGGCCGAGCTCGGCTGGGGCGAGGCCAGGCGGCGGCAAGCGCTCGCCGCCTTCGCCGACGAAGTGCGGCAGTACGGACTGCCGGAATGGCACGAGGGCGCGTCCGAGCGACCCGAAATCCTCGGTCCGCGGCGCGTCCGTGCCTGACGAGACGTGGCCCGGTCGCCTCGTCGTCCGGATCGGGGAGCGTCGTTTCTGGGTCGCGCTCACCTCGGTCGAGGGGGTCGCGATCGCGCCGCCGATCAACCTGGTCCCCGGCACTCCTCCCTCGCTGCCAGGCCTCGTTAACCACCGGGGCACGATCCTTCCTGTGCTCGACGCCGACCCAGCCGCGCGCGGCGAGCGGCGCCACGTCGTGTTGGTCGCAAGCCGCGAGTTCGGGCGGTTCGCAATGTTGTGCGACTGGATCGAGGATGTATCGGACGACGCGGTGGACGCCGAGCCGCTCGACCCCGACGAGCTGGCGCGCCGGGTAGTCGCCGAGTACGAGAGCGTGGACCAGCAGCTGCCGTTCGTGGCGCGTCCAGCCGCCGGGATCCTGTTGCGGCCGGACGCGCTCGATTACCGGTAGATGAGCTCGCGCTCCGCCTGGGCGCGCTCGTAGGCGGCGATCTCCTCGGCCGCGCTCGCCGCCGGTACGGCCGACCGCCGGCGGCGGAAGCCAAACGCGCGCCCGAACAGGCCCTGCACGTCGTCGAATATCGTGTAGACGGCCGGGATGACGACGAGGGTCAGCATCGTCGACGAGATGAGCCCACCCATCACGACCACCGCCATCGGCGCCCTAAACTCGGAGCCCTCGCCGAGCTTAGCCGCGATCGGCGCCATCGAGATGACCATCGCGCACGTCGTCATCAGGATGGGCCGCAGCCGGGTCGGACCCGCGTGCAGAAGCGCCTCGTTGCGCTCCATCCCCTGCTTGCGCAGGGTGTTCGTGTAGTCGACCAGCAGGATGGCGTTCTTGCCGACCAGGCCCATCAGCATGATCATGCCGATCATCGACATCATGTTCAGCGTGTTGCCGGTGATGAACAGGCCGAAGATCGCGCCGGCGATCGCCAGTGGCAGGGAGAGCATGATGATGAACGGGTACAGCAGGCTCTCGTAAAGCGCCACCATCAGCATGTACATCAGCAGCACCGAGAGCCCGAGCGCCTGGAACATCTGACCGAACGTCTCGTTCTGCGCTTGAGTCTGGCCGCCGAACTTGACCGAGAAGCCGGGCGGGACCGCCAGCTTGTCGAGCTCCGCCTGGATGTCGCGCGACACCTCGCCGAGCGGTCGCGTCGTCAGCTCGGAGTTGATGGCGATCTGACGCTGACGGTCGCGCCGGTCGATCTGGCTCGGCCCGACGGTTTGCTTGATCTGCGCCACCTGGCCGAGCTTGACGATGGTCCCCTTACTCGTGGTGAGCGGGATGTCGTTGAGCTGGTCGACCGACGCAAGGTCGGCGTCGGACGCCATCACGCGCACGTCGATCGCTTTTTGCCCGACTGGCTGGTACTGCGTGGCGACCGTCCCCGAGATGCCGGTCCGCAGCGCCGAGGCGACCTGGCCGGCCGTCAGGCCGAGGTCGGCCGCCTTCTCGCGGTCCAACGTCAAGGTCATCTCGGGCGATCCGACGGCCGCGCTGTTCGTCACGTCGATCGTTCCCGGCGTCCGCCGAACGATGTCCTCCACCTTCGCCGCGAGGTCGGAAAGCACCGCGTCGTCGTCGCCCGAGACGATGATGTTGACGGGCGGGCCGCCGGGCCCGGCGAAGCTTGCCTGCGACATCCGCAGCTTCAGCCCCGGGATACCGTCGCCGAGCGAGCGCGCCTCGTTGGCCAGCTCATTCTGTGACTTCGTTCGCTCCCACGGCTTCTTCAGCTCGATCGTGATCCGGGCGAAGCGCGCCTGCGAGCCCTGGACGAGGCCATTGCCGCCACCGGTGCCGATCGTCGAGAAGACCGACTTCGTCTCGGGCCACTGGAGGAAGCGGTCCTCCACCTTGCGGGCCGCCTCGCTGGTCACGGCGAGCGTCGTCCCTGGCGGCATCTCGAGCGTGGCGACGAGCTCACTCTGGTCGGTCTGCGGCATGAACTCGAAGCCCACCAGCCGCGCGGCGATCAGCCCGATGCCGAACACCAGGCTCAGGATCGCGACCGCCACCGTGATCCAGCGGAAGCGCAGCGATGCGCGCAGCAGCGCCGAGTAGTAGCCCGACAGCCGCACCCACCCGCGTTCCCAGACGCGGCCGAAGATCGCCAGCGGGGACTTGCTGCGCGGGTCCGGCAGCGAGAGCCAGCGCGACGCCAGCATCGGCGTCAGCGTGAAGGAGACGAACAGCGAGAAGAGGGTTGCCGTCGCGATCACAAGACCGAACTGGCGGAAATACTGTCCGACGATCCCGCTCATGAACGCGATCGGTGCGTAGACGACGACGTCGACCAGCGTGATGGTGATCGCGGCGAGGCCGATCTCGGAGCGCCCCTTCAGGGCGGCGACGAACCGGTTCTCGCCCAGCTCCAGGTGGCGGAAGATGTTCTCGAGGACGACGATCGAGTCGTCCACCAGGATGCCAACGGTCAGCGCCAGCGCCATCAGCGACATCATGTTCAGCGTGAAGCCCAGGAAGAACATCACGATGAACGTCGAGATGAGCGACGTCGGAATCGCCAGCAGAATGATGAAGGTCGACCGGAAGGTGTGCAGGAACACAAGCAGCACCAGGCCGGTCAGCAGAACGGCCTCGACGAGGTTGTAGCGAACGTCGTCGAGCGAGCTGCGCGTGAAGATCGCCTGATCGGACACCACGTCGATCTTGACGTCGGCGGGGAGCTCCTTCTGGAGCGTCGCGAGCTCCTTACGGACGCCGTCCGACACCTGCAGCGTGTTCGAGTCCGACTGCTTGGTGATCAGGATGCCGATCGCGTCTTTGCCATCGGTGCGCTGCATCCGCGTGAGCTTCTGGTAGCCCATCGAGACGGTGGCGACGTCGCGCACGTAGACCGGGCCGCTCGCGGTCGTCGCGACGACCGCGTCGCGGATCTTCTCCGGCGAGGTGAAGAGCGCGTTCAGGCGGACGGAGTAGTCCCTGCCGCGCTCGGTGAGCGTGCCAGCCGGAACGTTCTGGTTCTCGTTCTGCAGCGCCTGATTGAACTGGAGGATCGAGAGCCCGTACGCGCGCAGCTTGTCGAGGTCGACGTCGACGACGACCTGGCTCTGCTGGCCGCCCGAGATGGTCGCCGAGGCGACGCCGGGAACCGTGCTCAGCCGGGGCGCGACCTTCTCGTCGGCGATCTTGAAGAGCTCCTGCTGGCTGCGCTGTCCAGCGATCGAGAGGTTCAGGATCGGCTGCGCGTTGACGTCGGCGCGGATGATGCTTGGCGCCTGGATGTCCTGCGGTAGCTGCGCCCGGATGCCGTTGACCTTCCGCTCGACGTCGATGGCGACCGCGTCGACGTTCGCCGTCTCTTTGAAAATGAGCGTGATCGTCGCGGCGCCCTCGGTCGACTGCGACACCATGTAGTCGAGGTTCGACTCTCCGGCGAGCTGGTCTTCGATCGGCTTCACGACGAGCTGCTCGATCGACTCGGGTCCGGCGCCGGGATACGGCACGACCACCGTCACGACCGGGAAGTTGATCGCCGGCAGCAGGTCGACGCCCAACCGGGTGTAAGAGACGAGGCCGATCACCACCAGCCCGAGCATCACCATCGAGATGAAGAGCGGGCGGAGGATGGAGACCCGGGTCAAGCCCACGGCGTGCTCCTACGAACTACTTGAGAGACGCGACCTGGACGCGGTCGCCCTCGCGGAGGTCCACCGCGTCCAACACGACCTGATCGCCATCCTTCAGGCCCTGGGTGATCTCGACCTGATCGCGGTCCTGGACACCGGTCTGGACGCCGACCTTCTTGACCTGGCCGTTGTCGACGACAAAGACCTGTGGCGGCGAGCCGGGAAGGATCGCCGAGCGCGGCACGACCAGCGCGTTCTGCTTCTTCTCCGTCTCGACCGAGACCTGCGCGAACATACCCGGCTTGAGCTTCCCCATCTGGTCCGGGTCGGGCACGACGCGGACCTGGCCGGTGCGAGACTTCGGGTCCACGGTCGGCGCGACGAGCGCGACCTTGCCGCTGATCGCCTCGCCGGGGAGGGCGGGGACGCTGATCTTGGCGGGCTCGCCCGGCTGCAGCCGCCCGAGCTGGCTCTCTTCGACGTTGAAGTCGATCTCGGTGTCGCTGGCCGCGACCGAGATGATGGGCGTCGTCGGGCTGGCGACCGAGCCGACGACCAGGAACTTGTCGGCAACGACGCCGGTGACCGGCGACTTGACGGTCAGCTCCTGGAGCTGGGTGCGGGCAAGGTCGAGCTGGGCCTGCGCCTGGTCGACCTGTGCCTGGGCAGCGTCGATGTCTTGCTGGGTGTACGGGTTGGCGGCGAGCCTGGCCGCTGCATCCGCCGCGTCCGCCTGAGCCTGGGCGGCCTCGACGTCGGACGGGAGGACGGGGTTCTGCGCGAGCGAAAGCGCCGCCTGTGCCGCGGTGACCGCGTTCTGCGCCTGAGCGATGTCCTGGTCGGAGGCGGGCTGACGGGCCAGGTCCGCCGCGGCCTTGGCCTGATCGACCGCTGCCTGTGCCTGCGCGAGCTGCTCGGCCGTGGGCGGCGCCTTCAGGATGGTCAGTTGCTGCTCGGCGGCCTTGACGGCCTGCTCAGCCGCCTGGGCCTGCTTGACCGCCGTGCTGCACTGGACACCGCCCGTGACGCACGCGCCGTCCTTCTGGGTCTGGACGGCGTAGAGGTTGTTCTTGGCCTGCTCGACGGCGATCTCGGCGGCGCGGATCTGCTCGGGCGTCGCGCCCTTCTTGAGCGCGTCGAGCTTCGCCTGGGCGGCCTTCAGGTTGTCGTCCGCCTGGGCGATCGCCTCGGGGCGCGGGTTCTTGAGCGATTCGAGCCGCTGCTGCGCTGCCTCGAGGTTCGCCCTGGCCTGGGCGACGACCTCGGGCTTGGCGGCTTGCTGGAGGGATGCCACCTTGGCGTGCGCGGCGCGCGCGTTCGCCTCCGCCTGGGCGACCGCTTCCGGCCGGGGCCCGGCCTTGACCAGCGCCAGCCGCTGCTGAGCAGCCGCCAGGGCAGCCTCTGCCTGGCGCACCTGGAGGGTCTGCTGGTCCTTCTCGAGCTCGGCGATGACGTCCCCCTGCTGGACGTTCTGCCCCAGGTCGACCAGCAGCTTCTCGATCCGGCCAGTCACCTTCGGCACGACGTTGAGGGTCGCCCGTGCCTTCACGTCGCCCGTGTAGTTCAGCGTGCTGACGATGTCGACGCGCTTGACCGGCGCGGCGTTCACCGCGACGGCCTTGGCCGGCGTCGCCTGCGCAGCTGGGGTCGTTGGGGTAGCCGAGGACCGCGAGCAGGCCGAGAGCGCAACCAGCGCCGCGGCGGCGATGGCGAGAAGTGGCGAGCGGTCGAGGCGTGGCCTTCTCATGTGCTGGTCGATCCTCCTTGGCTTGGACGTCGCGCGAGTCCGTCTAGTTGCAGCGAGACGACCTGCTCGGCAAGCTGGTCGGGATCGGTTGGGTGGGGGCTCATCAAGAGACAATGGGCCACCACGCGCTCCCACATCCCGCTGATCGCGTACGCCGCTACCTCGGCGTCGACGGGCCGGATCAGGCCGAGCTCCATCGCCCGCCGGAGCCGGCGCTTGGTGAGCTCGGCCATCGCGTCGTGGAACGCGCGGAGTTGGCGCTCGAGGTCGGGGTCGGCGCCAAGCGCCTCCTTGAAAAAGACCGCCGCGAGCGGCCGCTGTTCGAGCGTGACGCGCAGCACCTGGCGCGCGCGGGCGAGCATCCGCTCGCGGTACGCCTCGAGCGTGGTGGGCAGATCGTCGTCGGACCCGCAGGCGTCGAGCAGCGCCTGGCAGAAGCGCTCGAACAGCGCGAGCAGCACCTCGCGCTTACTCTTGAAATATAGGTAGAACGTGCCCTGCGCCACGCCGGCCCGCGCCACGACGTCGGATACCTTCGCGGCGTTGTAGCCCTGCTCGGCGAAGCAGACCGTCGCGGCGTCGAGTAGTTGTTCCCGCCGGCCGAGGGGAGGGGCGGTCTTGACCAAAGGCGCACGTCTCCTGACTGACGGATCAGTCACGGCAGTATGACGTGTACTTGCCGCCAGATCAACCATTTTGAGACGCATTCCGGCGCGCAGTCTTGACCACCCGATCGCGCCGGGCCTATCTTGGGTCGATGGAGCTCGACTTCCGGCTTGGCGACCGCGAACGACCGAAGGGTCACGCGCTCGCCTTCTTCGAAGCGTCGGACGGTCGGATCTTCGGTACGTACCTGGTCGTCGCCCCGATCACGATCGACCTGGCGAAGTACATGCCGCCGATGTTCGCCGGACAGGTGCCGCCACGCGCGGTGCAGGAGGCGACGGCGATGCCGCTGCCGCCCTTGCCCGAAGAGATCCATGGCGGGGTGGCCGCGCTCGAAAGGCTGGCGAAGCTCCGCGACGACGACCTGGTCGGCTGCGGCGCGCTGGATCCTGGCCAGGTCGACCGGCTGTTGATGGCCGCGGCCGAGGCGGGACAGCGCTACGCCGCGCTCTATAAGAGCTGGCTCGACCGGGCCCCGGAAGAACCCCTGCCCGCGCCGGTGGAGGAGCCGGCGCTCGACGTCGGCGAGGTAATGCTCAGCTTGATGGGCGACCACGACCGCGTCGCCGAGATCGCCAAGTTGGTCGGCAAGCTGCGCTACGCCGTCGAAACCGGCGACGACCGGCTGGCCGACGAGACGACGGCCGAGATGGCGCGCGTCGGCAAATACCTGGGTGAGAAGTACCGGATCGCCCAGCTCGTCGAGGCCGCGCGACGGCCCGACGGCGCCCGGCTCGCCCAGCTCCACGTCGAGCGCTGCTACAAGCTCGCCGCCGAGGAGTACATGGCTCTCGGCTCCATCGAAGCGGAGATCAAGCGGCTCACCGAGGAGCTGGCCTCGTAGTTCCTCGCACGTGCGGGAGGATGGGTGACAGGCCGGGTCGGGGCGCGATCCGCCCGGCGCGCGGGGGCGGCCCGGCAGGTGTCCCGCCGCGCGCGGAGAGCCAGGTCTCCGGCTGTGGGAGAGTCCGCTCTTGCGTGGTAGACTCGCGGCCCGTGCCCGGCCTGGACTTCTGGCTCGACTGGACGCTGGGCGCAACGGTCGAGGAGCTGCGTGCGCTGCTTCCGCGCCTCGCGGCCGCGGCTGGCTACCGGATCGACGAGCAGCAGAGCGCCAACACCGCGCCCGGCTGGGCGATGTTCCGGCTGTGGGCGGCTGACGTCCCAGAAGCCATAGGCAGCGCTCGGGCTCAGGACGTGGGAGATCGCGAAGCGCAGCTCTTCGTCGGACCAGGCGCCGCCCGGGACGAAGCAGCACTAGCGGACCTGAACCGCCTTGGTCTGCATCTTTACGTCGAGCTGCTGCGGAGGGGGCTGTTGACGCCGCCGCCGCCCTTCGAGCTCCCGACGCGCCCGCTCGTCGCCCCGACGGAGTGACCGCCGCGCTTGGTCGGCGCTGGTTTGTGCTCGGGGGCGCCACGATTGTGCTGCTGGCCGCGATTCTGCGGTTGCTCTGGCTCGACCGCTTCCCGCCCGGTCTGCACTACGACGAGGCGGCCTACGGCTTGCAGGCGATCGACCTACTCCAGCACCCCCGGCTAGTCCTCTTCTTCCCGGCGTTCACCGGGCGCGAGCCGCTCTTCATCTACATGGTGGCGACGGGCTTCCGACTGCTTGGGACCTCGGTCTTCTCGCTGCGGTTGGTGGCGGCACTCATCGGGGTCGCCTCCGTGGCGGCGACGGCGGTCGCCGGCCGCGCGTTGTTCGGCCAAGGCGTCGGCCTGCTCGCGGCCGGGCTGCTGGCGAGCTCGTTCTGGCACGTGGTCATCTCGCGGATGGCCTACCGCGCGGACCTGGTGCCATTAGTCGCTCCGTTGGCGATCTGGCTGCTCTGGCGGGCCTGGCAGCGGCCGTCCATCCGCCGCGGCTCGCTGGCCGGGGCCGCGTGGGGGGTCCTCGCGTACACCTACGTTTCGGTCCGACTGCTCCCGCTGGCGCTAGCGCTGTTCGCGGTGCTCGAGCTAGGGGCCGGACCGCTCCGTGACCGTCGGCGGTTGACCGCGGCGCTCGCGTTCGTCGTCGTCGCCTTCCTGATCGCCGCGCCGTTGTTCGCCTACTTCGCGCGGCACCCGGAGGACTTCGGCACCCGCTTCAGCCAGACCTCGACGATCGCCTCCGAGTCGGCAGGCCCGGTCGCCACGTCCCTCGTCGGCGGCGTGTTCGACACGCTGCGCATGTACGGCATCCGCGGCGACACGCTCCAGAAGTACAACCTGCCGCTCCGGCCGGCGCTGGACCCGCTGTTGGCGCTCTTCTTCCTCGCCGGCGTGGGCATCTTGCTCTGGCGGATCCGCGAGTCGCGCTCGCGCTTGATGCTCTGCTGGCTCCTGGGCGCGCTCGCGCCCGGATTCGTCACCGCCGATTCGCCCAACTTCTTGAGGCTCATCGGCGCGGCGCCGCCGTCCTACCTCGCGGCCGCGCTGGGCTTCGTCTTGCTCTGGGAGAGGATTGGCAGGGCCCAGGTGAAGGCCCGTCCCATCGTCGCCCTGGCGACCTTGCTCGTCGTGGCCGAGGCCGGTATCACCGTGCGCGCCTACTTCGGCGATTGGGCCAGCAGCGCGGACACCTACTACGCGCTCGACGGCGACCTGGCCGACCTCGGCCGCCTCGCCGCGGGCCAACCGCTCGACCTACCGCTGTTCGCCTCGTCGGAGCACTACAAGCACCCGACAGCCGCCTTCACCGCCGGCCCGGCGTTCGACCGCCTGAGCTGGTTCGATGGGCGCAGCGCGCTGCCCCTGGGCCCAGGCCCCGCCGCGTACCTGATCCCGCGGTCGGCCGTGCCGCGGAACGACCGGCTTCTCGGGTCACTGGCCGACCAGCGGTTCGACCCAGGGGGCGAGCCGAGCGTCCGGCTCTTTCGTCGCGCGTCGACCCCGGTTCAGGCGATCGGCCAGCCGATCGGGCTGACGTTCGTCGGCGAGCGTGGCGCGCCAGTAGCCGAGCTCGCCAGTGTGGATGCTCCCCGCGCCGGCCGCGCCGGCGAAACAGTCGGCGTTCAGACGATGTGGCGGCTGCTGGCCGACGCGCCGCCCGAGCCGCTCGACTTCTTCGCCCACGCGCTCGACGCGGACGGCCGCCGTTGGGGCCAGCGCGACGCCAGTCCCTACCTCACCGCCGAGTGGCGGCACGACCAGTCGCTGGTCGTCTGGCTCGACGTGCCGATCGACGTCACCGCGCCAGCCGGCCAGTACCGGCTCCGGCTCGGGCTCGCCGACCCGA
>DASRFH010000122.1:0-6899 GCA_035651675.1 Chloroflexota bacterium
CGCCGACGGCTCCGAGTCCGACGTCGCGTCTATGCTCGACCGGATCGAGGAGCTGCTGGCCGAGTGAGGCCTTGACCACCGGCGCCGCGGACCCTGGCTTCGTCGACTTCGCCGTCAACAAGAAGGCCGCGGTGGTCCGGACCTACCTCCCGCCCGACGCCAACACCCTTCTATCCGTGATGGACCACTGGGAACGCGCGCCGGAGCGTGGCCGCGAACCTGGCGGGGGCGGGCACCGCGGGCAGTCGCGATCGACGCGGCCGGGTCGGCGCTCATGACCACGCTGCGCGCGCTCAGCGCACAGCGCCGCCCTCGTTCCAGGTGACGACCACCGGCCAATCGTGCTCGTAGCCGAGGACGCCGACGGTGGCGGTGGAGAGGGCAAAAAGACGGCCGTCGGCCGGCGGCAGGCCGAGCCAGCGGGCGGCGAGCACGCGCAGGACGTGGCCGTGGGCGAACAGGAGCGCGTCGCCGTCGACGGCCCGGCAGCGGGCGATCACGCGGTCGACCCGCGCGGCGACTTCGGCGACCGTCTCGCCGTCCGGCACGCCGTCGGCCCACAGGTTCCAGCCGGGCGCCTCGCGGCGGATGTCGTCGCTCGTGCGTCCCTCGTAGGCGCCGTAGTCCCACTCGCGCAGGTCGTCGGTCGGCTCGGCGGCGGCGAAGCCGGCCAGCCGCGCCGTCTCGGCGGCGCGCGACAGCGGGCTGGTGAGCGCCAGCGCGAAGCGGTGCCCGCCCAACCGGGCCCGGAGCGACCGCGCCTGCCGACGTCCCAGCTCCGTCAGCGGCACGTCGGTGCGCCCCGTGTGCTGGCCGGTCCGGCTCCACGCGGTTTCGCCGTGCCGCACGAGCCAGACCTGGTTGCGCGCCACCGGCCGTGAGCCTACCACCGCGTGCATACAATCGGTCGAGAAACCCTCCACGGAGAAGCGCCGCCCGACGAGCTCTGGCGGCGCATCTTCCGCCAGAACGCGATGGAGCTGTACGGGTTGGGAGAGCGTGGCTAAGCACGTCGTGTGCCGGGTGGGCGATCTGCCGCCCGGCGGCCGGAAGATCGTCGAGGTCGAGGGCCGCTCGATCGGGGTCTTCAACGTGAAGGGCTCGTTCTACGCACTGCGGAACTCGTGCCCGCACCAGGCGGCGCCGCTCTGCCGCGGCTCGATCAAGGGCATGACCGTCTCGCCCGGCCCAGGCCAGTACGCCTACGTCCGCGAGGGCGAGATCCTGCGCTGCCCGTGGCACGGCTGGGAGTTCGACCTCACCAACGGCCGCTCGATCTTCAACCCGCACAAGGTGCGCGTGCGGTCGTACCCGGTGACGATCGAGCCCGAGGACGACGACCCGGCCGTCCCGACGTACCCCGTGACGGTCGAGCGCGGCCTGGTCGTCCTCCACGTCTGAGGCGGTAAAGAGTCGTTCCGCCGGACTCACGGGAGCGCCCATGAGGAGGCGGACGTCGGCCGGTTAGCCCAATGCGGGTCGCTTAATAAGCAGCGGCGCCTGGCCCGCCCTCACCCTGGCTCTCTCCCAGCGGGAGAGGGAACGTGGGCGGTCCCATCGCGCACGATCGGCGGCCCTAAGTGAACAGTATTAGCCCTCGGGCGTCGTTGCCTCTGGCTCGATTCGGTCGCCCATCTCGCTTGCATCCGAGCCGAACCGCGCTTCGTACGCGGCTGCCATGACCTCGACGAACTCATCCCAGCGGAGCCCGCTCCCTCTCGGCGGCAGGTCCGGCTCGATCCTGCCCGAGTCTGGGTCGTAGGCGATCACGCAAACGCCCTCGAGCAGGTGGGCGGCCTCTGCTTCGCTGCGACGACCACCGGCGCGCACCAGCCGATCGACCGCTCGCAGGATGAGCGAGGTGGTGCCCTTCCGGACGAGCTGGCCACCCTTGCGGCGCACCTCCTCGTAGGTCGGGATGGCCAGCACACCGCCGACAACGGCGAATGGGAACTTCAGGTGGAGGTTGACCGCCGTCACGCGGACATCGCCGAACCGGTTCCAGATCGCTCGACCAACTGCCAGATTGACCGGTTTGATCTCGACCGCCAGTCTGAGCCCGTCGAGAGGATGGAATTCCAGGAGATCGACCTGGGCGACGCGGAGCGCTCCCGACACGGCTTGCTCGCCGGCGCTCGCTCCCGCGGTCAGGCTGGGCAGCCTTCGGCGCAACTCACCCAGCAGGGCCCCCGCGAGGCCGCTCGATAGCCGGATCTGGGCGGCCTTGCGCTGGCTGTCATCGAGCGTGGCTTGCTGCCGCACGTATTGGCTTACGGCGGCCACGTAGTCCTCGAGCGAAGGCGGCGCCTTGCTCGGGAGGGCGTCGACCAGATCAAGGCCGGTTGGCGGCAGCACCCGGCGCGCGGCTCGCGGTGCCCCCGCTGCTCGGGTGCCTTGCCTGGCGGGCGGCGATCCCGCGCGGCGGCTCGGTTTGCCGGCCAACCCAGCGCCCTAGGCGGGGGCTGGGATACGAGTGGCCGCGGCCTCCGGGTTCTCCAGCGTGTAGCGCGCTCCCTCCTCCAGCAGCCGCTGCTGCCGCGCGAGCGCGCCGTTCGCGTGACCGTTGACGTAGGGGTGTCTGTGGTCCTCCTTCGCGACCTCGTCGCCGCCGAGACGCCGGGTCGCCATCTCGAAGTAAGACGGCTCGATCTCGTAGCCAATGCTGTGCCGGCCCCAGCGCCGCGCGGCGACGTTCGTCGTGCCCGTGCCCGCGAACGGGTCGAGCACGACGTCGCCGACGAAAGAGAACATCCGCACGAGGCGCTCCGCGAGCGTGAGCGGGTAAGGAGCCGGATGCTCCTTGGTGGATGCGCCGGTGAGCGCCCACACCTGCTGGAACCACACCTTGTGGTGGTGCTCGGGGATCACCGAAAGCACACGGGCCGCGAGGGATGGCTGGCGGTAGCCACCGGGCTTGCGCTGGAAGAGGATGTACTCGACGTCGTTCTTGATCACGGCGTTGGGCTCGTACGGCTTCCCCAGGAAGCCACCGCCACCTTCCACTTCGAACTGCGCGTTGGCGATCTTGTGCCAGATGATCGGCGTCAGGTTGTCGAATCCGATCGCGCGGCAGTGCTCCTGGATGCTCGCGTGCAGCGGGAACACGACGTGGCGACCGTACTTCCGACGCGGTAGGCAGACGTCGCCCACCACGACGATCAGACGCCCTCCCGGGACAAGCACCCGCAAGGCCTCACGCCACACCTTACCCAGCTCATCAAGGAAGGCCTGGTAGTCGTCGATCGCGCCTAGCTGCCCAACTTCGCCGGGGTATTGCTTCAACGTCCAGTACGGCGGCGAGGTCAGGACTAAATGGACGCTCTCGTCGGCGACCTCGCGCATCGACCGGCTGTCCCCGAGAACGACGCGGTGCCAGGTGGGGATGCGCCGGATGGCGGCCTCGATCGCGCGTGTCTGCGCGAGATCCTTGGCGATGGCAGGAATGCTGCGCTGTTCATCGCCGCGTGCGAGCGCCATCGCCTCGCCGGGAACGAACGACTCCAACGTTGGCCCGGTCCCGGGGTCGCCGAAAAGCACAACGTTTGACACCATGGCGGCACCCCGGCGAATCGAGATGCTTCATTGTAGTCACACTTGAAGTGATTGGTTCGAGGAGGTAGCGCATAGCTTATCGTCCGTTAATTTGACGATAAGCTTGCATGGAGGGCCTACTTATCGACTAACTTCGCGGCAAAAGCTCGGGCGTGCGCGTCCGGCGTCGCCCCGCTCGCGCGCGCGGGGGGGGATCGATTCGCTCCACGCTGCCGCACCTTCCGTCGTCGAAGCACTCTCTCGTGTGCGTACCCCGGCGGTGGCCGGGGCGTTCTATGGCCGCCTACCGCACCGTTGGGTACCACCCATCGGGGGTTGTCGAGAATCCGCACGCGTGTTTAACCGAATATGCTGTACGATCTAGGTACACAAGCCTCTGATGCACGATTGGCTCTGGCGCGATCTCGGCTTCTTCGTCCCCTCCTACCTGGTCGAGGAGCGGCGGGTCGGCGTCGGCGATGGGTGCGGGCTGAGCGTGGCCCGGCGCGACGGCGCCAGAACCTCGCTGTTGCTGTGGGCGACCACGGCCGGCGCGCTGCGCGTCGTCGCGGTGGCCGAGGTGCGCTGGAACCACCCCGCCCGCCGGCTCGCCACCGTCGAACGCGTCGGGTGGCCGGCCTCGGTGCCCGAGGAACAGGTCGCCGCGACGGTCCGCGCGCTCTTCCTCGAACCGGTGCCGGTGCCAGCCAAGGACCCCGGCCCGGTCGTGCCGGCCGCGCCGCTCCTCCCGCCGGCGTTCCCCGCCACCGGGCTCAGCCCGGCCTGAGTGGCAGCTGGCGCGCTGATCAGGGCGCCGGCGGGCGCAGACGGTCGCGCAGCACGGCGTCCACCGCGGCGGCGACCGGCGTGGCGATGAGCGCGCCCCACGTCCCCATGACCGCCGCGCCGAACATGATGCTGAACAGGACGACGAAGCTCGGCAGCCGCAGCGCCGCGCCGTAGATCCGCGGCGCGATGACGGTCGCGTCGGCCGCCCAGAGCGAGAGGCCGAAGACGCCGACGCCGACGGCCTGCCAGGTCGACATGCCGAGCGCGACGAGGAACGCCGGGATCGTCGCGAACCATGGCCCGACGCCGGGGATGAGGGAGAGCAGCCCAGCCCCGATCGCGAAGATGCCCGGCTCGGGGATGCCGAGCGCCCAGAGCACGCCCCCGACCATGGTGCTGCTCAGCAGCGCGTAGACCACCTGCCCCAGCACCCACTGGCTGACGCGGTCCCGCACGCGCACGCCGAGCGCCCGCGCCCAGACCCGCCGCTCGCGCGGCAGGAGCAGCAGGAGCCAGCCGGCGAAGCGGGCGCCGTCGAGGATGAGGAAGAACGTGAAGATCAGCACCATCGTCAGCGTCAGGGCGCCGCCGAACAGACCAGTCGCGAGCGCCCACGGGTCGAGCGGCCGCGGCCCGGCCGCGACGGGCCGCTGGGCGGCGGCCGTCGTTCCGTTGACGGCCGACGAGGCGACGCCCTCGGCGACCTTCTGGGCGCCGCCGGCCAGGTCACCCTGGCGGAACGGATCGAGGAAGGCGTTGATCGGGGCGGTCTGGTCGGGGTACGCCGCGAGCAGCCTGTCGACGTACGGAAGCGCCTCGCGCACCGTGATCCAGACCAGCACGGCGGCGACGCCGAACGTCGCCGCGTAGACGAGGAGCGCGGCGAGCGCACGGCGGACGCGCCGATCGCCCGGCCAGATGCGCCAGGCGGCGATGCGCGAGATCCAGGGCCACATGGTCGTCGCGAGGACGATCGCGACGAGGAGCGACTCGAGGACAGGCCAGCCAAGGTAGACGACGAAGGCGAGCAACCCGGCGAGCGCGACGCCGAGACTGGCCCGGAACGCGGTCGCGAACGCGTGCGCCGCGTCGGGCGGGCGCACGCGCGCCCACCTTTCCGCCTCCGCCGGCCTCGGCCACGCCCGGGCGCGGTGGATGCGCAGGGGTCGCTCGGCCGTCGAGTCCGCCTTCACGTTGTCCCGGCCAAGGCAAGGGCCGTGCCCGCGAGGTCCCCGCGCCGGGCGTCGGTCGACGAATCGGCGTCCTGGTCGTGTGGTCGGCGCCAGGCCGCGTCCAGAGCAGGTCGTACCGAATCACGCACCGGCCTGTTCGCGGTGGATCGCCTCGGCGATGCCCTTGATCGCGGCGAGCCGCCGGTCCCACCGGGCGGCGGCGCGCGCCATCGCGTCGGCGGCGGCGGCGACTCGATCGGCGTCGACCGAGTAGCGCACCTCGCGGCCCTGCCGCCGCGCCTCGACCAGGCCGGCGCGCTCGAGCACGGCGAGGTGCTTGGCGATGGCCTGCCGCGTCAACGGCAGCGCGCGCGAGAGCACCGTCGGCGTCGCCTCACCGCGGTCGAGCAGGACGTCGAGCACGCGGCGGCGCGAGGGCTCGCCCACCGCCGCCCACAGCTCGTCCTCCAGCTCCGGGCGCCGCTCGGCGTCGTCCACGGCCCAACTTACCCTGGCGACCCATGGCCGGCCGTGCCCCGGCCGGCGGCCTCGAGCTGGACGACCCAGGCGCTCACCGCGCGCCGACCCCCGCGAGGCGCGCCGCGTAGTCGACCAGCCGCTCGAGGTGGGTGTCCCAGCCCTTGCGGTGCGATTCCTCGTACTCGGCCAGGGCGGCGTCGCTCCACCCCATCGCCAGCATGCCGCTTTCGACCACCCTCAGCCGGGTGCGCCCATCCTCGGCCGTCAAGGTGAACTCGACCAGGATGGACCGGCCCGGTTCGGTCGCGGTCTCGGCCACGGGCGGGGGCGCCGGTGGCGGCGCGAACCCCCAACGGAACGCGAAGCGCCGCGGCGGCTCGACCACCTGGACGACGATCGGCACGACCGCCGGCCGGTTGCTCGCCTGGTTCTCGAAGGTGAGCACGCCCAGCCCGCCCGGCCGCGGATCGACCTCCACCACGTCGGCGAACCACCGCACGATGTGCTCTGGCTCGGTCACCACCCGCCAGACCACCTCCACCGGCGCCTCGATCAGGACCTCTCGCTCGATACGGTCGGCAGCCACCCATCAGCTCCTTGGTGTGTGGGATACGCAACCTATGGTTGCATATCGAGCCGATGAGATGCAACCTTTAGTTGCGTTCCAACGGAGGTTGGCCTGGCGCGGGCCGCGCATCGCCGTGGGGGATGCGCGGCCGCGACGCCGCGATCGGGTGCTCGCGCCGGGAGCAGCGCGCGCCCAGCGGCGTCCGCCGGGCGCGCGGCGGCTACAGGCCGTTAAGCGCCTCCTGGACGTCCTTGTTCCACTTGTCCATCTCGGTCTTGAGGTCGGCCTTGTTGAACATCACCGCCTCGAACATCCTCTGGAAGCCCTCCGAGCGCTGGACGCCGGTCAACAGCTCCCGC
>DASRFH010000123.1:0-14632 GCA_035651675.1 Chloroflexota bacterium
AGCCCGACGCCGACCGACACGCCGACGGGCACGCCGACCGCGACCTCGACGGCGACGCCGACGGCCACGTCGACTGCCACCCCGACGCCGACGCCGACGCCGACCGACACCCCGACGGCGACGCCGACCGCGACGGCGACCGCCACCCAGACGCCCACGTCGACGCCCACCGATACGCCGACGCCGTCGCCGACGGACAGCCCGACGCCCACGCCGACGGCGACCGCGACGCCGACTCAGACGCCCACCCCGACCGCGACCCCGACCGAGACGCCGACCGCGACCCCGACCAACACCCCGACGCCGACCCCCACTCCGACGGCGACCTCCATGGCGACGACGACCCCGACGGCGACGCCGGCCGACACGCCGACGCCGACGGAAACGCCGAGTCCCACCGAGACGCCGACGGCCACGGCCACCCCCACTGCTACCGGAACGCCGACGCCCACGCCCACGCCCACGGCGACGGATAGCCCCACGGCGACGCCGACGCACTCCGCGACGGCCACGGCCACCCCGACGGCGACGCCCACCTCGACTTCGACCGACACGCCGACGGGGACCCCCACCGCGAGCCCGACGGCGACGGCGACCCGCACGCCGACGGCGACGCCGACCGACACGCCGACTGACACCCCCACGGCGACGTCGACGGCCACCCCGACCGCGACGCCCACCACCACCGACACGTCCACGGCGACCGCGACCCCGACTCAGACGGGTACGCCGACCGCCACCGGCACCCCGACCGCCACCGACACGCCCACCGAGACGCCGACGGCGACCGCGACGCCGAGCCACACCGACACGCCCACGTCGACCGGTACCCCGACGCCAACCAACACCCCTACGGTCAGCCCAACCGCGACGTCTACCGACACGCCAACCGGTACGCCGACGCCGACAGCCACCGCGACGAGCACGTCGACCTCCACCACGACGCCGACGCACACGCCGACCGAGTCGCCGACGCCCACGCCGACGTTCACGGCGACGGGGACGCCGACCAGCACGCCGACCCGCACCATCACCCCGACCGCGACTCCGACCGATACGCCGAGCGGCACGCCCACCGAGTCGCCCACGGCGACGCCGACGGCGACGCCGACCGGCAGCGCCACGCCGACCGAGACACCAACCCGGACGGCAACCTCGAGCCCGACCCCGACCAACACGCCGACCGACTCGCCCACCGTGACGCCCACCTTCACCTCCACCATCACCCCGACTGACACCTCGACCCGCACCGCCACGCCCACGACTACCCCCACCGCCACCCCGAGCGGCACACCCACGCCGACCGACACCCCGACCGAGACGCCGACCAGCACGCCGAGCTCGACCGCGACCAACTCGCCCACGCCGACGTCTACCGACACGCGGACCGCCACGCCGACGGCCACTGGGACGTTCACCCCGACCGACACGCCGACCGCGACGGACACGCCGACCAACACCCCGACGCCCACCAGCACCGCGACCCGCACGCCGACCAACACGGCGACGGCCACGCCGACGCCGACCGACACGCCGACGGAGACCCCGACGCGTACGCCCACCAACACGCCGACGGTGACCGCCACGCGCACGCCGACCGACACACCGACGCAGACGCCGACCGACACGCCGACCCGCACGCCGACCGACACGCCGACGGCCACGCCGACCGCGACTCAGACGCCCACGCCTACCTCGACGCGGACCGCGACCCCCACGGCGACCCCGACGGACACGCCCACCGCCACACCCACGCCCACCCAGACGCCGACCGACACCGCGACGGCGACCCCGACCCCGACCAACACGGCGACGACCACGCCCACCGCGACGCCGACCCCATCCCCCACCGACACGCCGACGCCCACGCCGACGCGGACGCCCACCCCATCCCCCACCGACACAGCCACCGCGACCCCCACGCGCACGCCGACGCCGACCCCGACCGCCACGCCGACGCCCACCCAGACGCCCACGCCCACTCAGACGCCGACCCCGACTGCCACGCCGACCCCGACCGCTACCCCGACGGCAACGAACACGCCGACCGTGACGCCGACCCCGTCGCCGACCAACACGCCGACGGCCACGCCCACCCCGACCCTCACCCCAACGCCCACCAATACGCCGACCGCGACGCCGACACGGACCCCAACGGCGACGGCCACACCGACCGTCACCCCGACGACGACGCCGACGCCGACTCAGACCCCAACGTCCACGCCGACCCGCACGCCAACGCCCACCAATACGCCGACCGCGACGCCGACCAGCACCCCGACGCGCACCCAGACCCCGACGTCCACCCCCACGCCGACCAACACCCCGTGGCCGAAGGCAACCGTCGGTAAGACGGCCACGCCCGGCACCGTCGCGGTGGGCGACACGTTCGCCTACCAGATCGTCATCAAGAACGCCCCAGGCGCGGGCGGCACCTCGATGATCCTGTCCGATCTCGACGAGACGATGCCGACCGGCTTCACCTGGAACAGCGGCCTTGGCGTCTCCGGCTGCGGCGCCAGCTCGCCGACGCTAACTGGGACCAACCCCGACGTGGTCCACGTCACCCTCAGCCAGACGCTCGGCAACAATCAGAGCTGCACCGTCGTCATCTGGGCGGACGCGGACGTCCCGGGCGTGAGCATCCCGAACCCCGAGGTCTCGGTCAACTACACGATCAGCGGCGCCAGCGGCAGCCAGAACTTCACGCTGACCAATGGCGGCCCTATCACCGTCCAGACGGTCACGCCGACCTCGACCGCCACGCCCACCAGGACGCCGACCTCTACCCGAACGGCGACGCGGACGCCAACCAACACGCCGACGCCGACGCCGACGGTCGCGCTGGCGATCACGAAGTCGGTGTCGCCGTCGAGCGTGGTCAGCGGGAGCACGGTGACGTACACGATCCGGGTGGCGAACAACTCGTCGCAGACGGTCTACATCGACCAGATCTACGACACCTTCCCGAGCGGGTGGACGTGGGTCACCAACTCGACGGCGGCGACCGGCGGCTCGGCCTGCTCGCTGTTCACGAACGGGTCGGTGAGCGGCGGGGTCCTGTACATCGACACGAACCGGTCGGACAACATCGACCCCGGCAACTACTGCGAGGTGACGACGCGGTTCGTCGCCAACGGCAGCGGGACGGCGGACAACCCGCAGATCCAGGTCGACTGGCGGCTGAACGGCAGCGGCACGGGCCCCGTCTCGACCAACTACGCCTACAACCTGGCCACGGCCAACTTCGTGACCGCGACGGCAACCTCCACGCCTACGCCGCAGCCCTGCACGTCGGTGAACGCGACCGACGTCGGCAACGTCGCCGCGGGCCAGGGAACGTACGTCGTCATCAACAAGACGTCCGGCACCGGCACTTCGCTCGTCGCGAGCTGGTCGATGAACGGCGGCGCCGGCAACCGGCGGAAGCTGGCGTTGTACGTGTACAGCGGCATGCCCTACGGTGCCGGTGTGGGGACCGCGACGTCGGTCCTGGGCGGTAGCCTGAACAGCGTCGTCAACGCCTCCGCGGTGACCACCGCGACGCTGACGACCACCGGATTGGCCGCCGGAACGTACACCGTGCTCTTCTGGAACAACGACACTTCATCGGCGAACACCAACTCGGCGTCGACGACGTGTTAGCCAGGGCGTGGCGGTGGCTCGGCTCGGCGCTCCTCCTGGGTGGCTTGCTTGGGGCCGCCCGACCAGTGCCGGTTGAGGCCGCCTGCGCCTTCCAGACCGCGACCGAGGGGATGGTGGTCGCCGTGCTGCTCGACGGGGATCCCGGCGTTCGCGTCCACGTCGACTGGGGCGACGGGACCGCGACCACCAGCGCGCCGACGCCCCCCACGTCTGGCCGCGCTCGCCTGCTCCACCGCTACGGCTCGCCGGGTACCTACCCGATCGACGTCTCAGCCACTGCGAACAGCGGCATCGGCTGCGGGACACGGCTCGAGGTCGACGTGCCGAACGACGAGCCGGCGGACGCGGCCGCGTCCGCGGTCGTGCGCCCGCCGCCGGACGCCGACGAGGCGGGGGAGGCTGAGACCGTCGAGGTGCCTGTGGCCCCCACGGCCACGCCCGCCGGCTCGGGCGGCGGCCCATCGGGCGGCCAGGGCATCCTCGGCTTCCTCGAAGGCCTCTTCGGGCGGCGCTGAGCGACCGGTCCACCCATTCGTCGCCGATCCCCGCGGCTTGCTCGACGGCCGGGCGGTGAGCGGCGAGCGGGTGGCCTACGGGGCGGCGTCGGGCCGATCAGGCGCCGCCCCGCGGTGCTACACGCCGACCGGCTTCAGCAAGCCGAGCTTCTCGTCCACCTCGCGCTGGTAGCGGTCGGCGCGGCCCTGGACGACGTCGTCGAGCGTGACCGGGCGGCCGAGGCGGCCGGCTTCGAAGGGGGCATAGGTGAGCGCCACGTCGGCGCGGCCCTCCTCGCCGGTGACCTCCGGGTCCTTGCCGGTCAGGACGCACTCGCCCAGCTCGTGGTACTCGAGCGCCAGGATGCGCGAATCGGTGTCGTTGAAATCCATGCTGTACGTCCAGACGCGCTCGCCGCCGAAGAGCTCGGCCGCCAGCGGGCTGAGCCGGTAGCTCGGCGCGTACTCGAGGATGCGCTCGTCGTCGATCGTCGTGCCGTCGTCGAGGTGGAGCTTGATCGGGCGGCCGTTGCGGTCGCCGGGCAACGTCAGCGAGCCCTTCGAGCCGTAGATGAAGCGGCCGTGCTGGGGCAAGCCGTGGCCGGCGTGGTCGTTGATCCACTGACCGACCGCGCCCGACTCGAACACCACGAACGCGTAGAGCGCGTCGTCGCCGGTCGGCTCGATCTGGTCGGGGTAGTTGGCCGACCAGCGGGCGTAGAAGCCGCCCGGTCCGGCCGACTTGGTGTTGTGCCGCACCTTTTCGTGCAGCCGCGTCTCGCCGTAGACCAGCCGCACCTCGCCCATGTAGTACCGGAGGATGTCGGCGTGGTGGACGCCCTCGTCGACCGGCATCGAGCCGGTCATCTTCATGTGGCGCCAGGGCGTGATCTGGATGTTGTCGCGGCCGCCGACGGTCGTCTCGATCATCAGCCGCGGCGTGCCGATCGCGCCGTCGTTCAGCAGCGCTTTGCCGAGCCGGTTGATCGGGTCGCGGCGGAAGTTCTCGGCGGTCGAGAGGACCAGCTTGCTGCGCCGCGCCGTCTCGACCAGCCGGTTGCAGCCGCGCAGGGTGACGGCGAGCGGCTTCTCGCACATCACGTGCAGCCCGACCTGGAGGCAGGCGTAGGCGGCGTCGTGGTGCGACCCGGTGTCGGTGGTAACGTCGGCGGCCTGGAGCTCCGGGATCTCGCGCTTCATCGTCGCGACGTCGGAGTAAACCTTCGGCCGGGTGCCGAGCAGCTCCTTCGCCTCGTCGGCGTAGAAGTTGGCGTTATCGGCGTTCAGGTCGCAGCAGGCGACCAGCTCCATGTTGCACATGGACGATCCGTAGAGGCGGGCCATCCCGCGCAGGTGGCGGCGGCCCATACCGCCGGTCCCGACCGCGGCGTACTTCACTCGCTCTGGCACGAGGTCACTCCTGACGTTGGTGGTCTCCGCGCTCATTCTATGATCCCCGTTCGTGCGCCTCGACGCGGCGACCTGGCTGCTCGTCGGGGCTGGGCTCGGCTTCACCTTCCTGAACGGCTACAACGGCTCGGCCTCGGTCGTCGGGTCGATGGTCGCCTCCGGAGCGATGAACGCGCGGCGCGCGCTGCTCCTCGCCGGCGCCGCCGAGCTCTGCGGGCCGCTCCTGTTCGGCGTGGCGGTCGCCGGCACCATCGGGCGGGGTGTGGTCGACCCGGGGCAGCTGACCTTGGCCGTGCTGGTCGCGGCGATCCTCGGGGCGGTGGCCTGGAGCGCGGTCGCCGGCTGGATCGGCGTGCCGACCAGCAGCACCCACGCGCTCGTCGGCGGGTTGATCGGCGCGGCGCTGGCGGCTGGCGGTACCGGCGCCGTGCTCTGGCGCAGCCTGGCCGGCGTCTTCCTGGCGCTTGGCGCCGCGCCCGCGCTCGGATTGGTGGGCGGCTACGCCTACATGAAGGCGATGATGCGCGTGGGCGTCTTCCTGACGCCCGCCGTGAACGTCTACCTGAAGCGGGCGCAGATCGTTACCTCGGCGCTGATCGCGCTCGGCCACGGCGCGAACGAGGCGCAGAAGGGGATGGGCCTGATCGCGGCCGGGCTGGTCGCGTCGGGGGCGACCGACCGGTTCTACGTGCCGGGGTGGGTCCAGCTCGCCTGCGCCGTCGCGATCGCGCTCGGCGTCGCGCTCGGCGGGCAGACGACGCTGCGCACCGTCGGCGCCCGCATCTTCACGATCCGCCCGGTCCACGGCTTCGCCGTCCAGGGGACGACGGCGCTGATCATGGTGGGCGCTTCGCTGCTCGGCGGGCCGGCGTCGACGAACCAGGTGGCGACGTCGGCGATCTTCGGCGTCGGGTCGGCCGAGCGGCTCACGAAGGTGCGCTGGGAGGTCGGCGAGGCGATCCTCACCGCCTGGCTGGTCACCGTCCCGACGGCGGCGCTGGTCGCGGCGCTGCTGTATTGGGCGGGGCGGGCCGTGGGCCTGCGCTGAGCACCTCTCGCTCCCGGAGAGGGCCGGTTCGGCCATACTTACGGGAACCACCACGGGAGAGCATCGGCGATGGCGGTCCAGCAAGAGCGGGCGATGCGGTCGGACATCATCAAGCGCGGCTTCGAGAAGGCGCCGCACCGTGCGCTGCTGCGCGCGACCGGCGTCATCCAGGACGAGCGCGACTTCCGCAAGCCCTTCATCGCCGTCATCAACAGCTACGTCGACATCATCCCCGGGCACGCCCACCTCCAGGAGGTCGGGCGCGTGGTCAAGCAGGCGATCCGCGCGGCCGGCGGCGTGCCGTTCGAGTTCAACACGATCGGCGTCGACGACGGCATCGCGATGGGCCACATGGGGATGAAGTACTCCCTCCCCAGCCGCGAGCTGATCGCCGACTGCGTCGAGACGGTCGTCTCGGCCCACGCCTTCGACGGCATGGTCTGCATCCCGAACTGCGACAAGATCGTGCCGGGCATGTTGATGGCCGCCATGCGGCTCAACATACCGACCATCTTCTGCTCGGGCGGGCCGATGGCGGCCGGCCGCCTCTCGAACGGGAAGAAGGCCGACTTGATCACGGTCTTCGAGGCGGTTGGCGGCTACGCGACCGGCAAGGTCTCGGACGAGCAGCTGCTCGAGCTCGAGCAGAAGGCCTGCCCGAGCTGCGGCTCCTGCGCCGGGATGTTCACCGCCAACTCGATGAACTGCCTCTGCGAGGCGCTCGGCCTGGCGCTACCCGGCAACGGTACTATCCTCGCCCGCACGCCCGAGCGCGACGAGCACTACCGACGGTCGGCGGCGCGCCTGCTCCAGCTCGTCGAGGAGGACGTGCGGCCGCACGACATCGTCACGCCCGAGGCGATCGACAACGCCTTCGCGCTCGACATGGCGATGGGCGGCTCGACCAACACCGTGCTGCACACGCTCGCGCTGTTGAACGAAGGCGGCATCTCGTACCCGCTCGAGCGGCTCAACGAGGTCGCCGAGCGCGTGCCGTACATCTGTAAGGTTTCGCCCGCCGCGCCGGACGTGCACATCGAGGACGTCCACCGCGCTGGCGGCATCTCGGCGATCCTGAACGAGCTGACGAAGCGCGAGGGCATCCTCCACCTCGACTGCAAGACCGTGACCGGCAAGACGATCGGAGAGAACGTGGCGGACACGCCGGTGCGCGACCACGCGATCATCCGGCCGCTCGACGAGCCGTTCCAGTCGCGCGGCGGCCTGACGATCCTCTTCGGCAACCTCGCGCCGGAGGGGGCGGTCGTCAAGTCCGGCGCGATCGACCGCGAGTACTGGCGGTTCCGTGGCCCGGCCAGGGTGTACGAGAGCCAGGAGGAGGCGCTCGCCGCGATCCTGAACAAGCAGGTCCAGGCCGGCGACGCGATCGTCATCCGCTACGAGGGGCCGAAGGGCGGCCCGGGCATGCAGGAGATGCTGTCGCCGACCGGTGCGCTGACCGGCATGGGGCTCGGCACGGCGTGCGCGCTGATCACCGACGGCCGCTTCAGCGGCGGCAGCCGCGGCCTGTCGATCGGGCACGTCTCGCCCGAGGCAGCCGCCGGTGGCCCGATCGCGGCGATCCGCGACGGCGACATAATCTCGGTCGATCTGGAGAGCCGACGGATCGACGTCGAGCTCTCGGATGAGGAGATCCAGCGCCGCGTCGCCGCGGCGCAGCCGCCTCAGCGCGAGCTGCCCGGCCGGTGGCTGAAGCGCTACCGGGCGCTCGTGACGAGCGCGAACACCGGCGCGATCCTCCGCGAGCCAGCGTAGCTCGACCCGCGCTGTGCCGCGGAAGCGGCACAGCGCGCCGTGCCGGGTCCGCTACGCCGGGCTCGGCACCGGCTCGCTGGCGAGCGGCAGCGTGAACCAGAACGTCGAGCCGACGCCGAGCTGGCTCTCGACGCCGACCTCGCCGCCGTGGGCCTGGACGACGTGCTTGACGATCGCCAGGCCGAGACCGGTGCCCGACGAGGCGCGCGAGCGGTCGGCCTTCCAGAAGCGCTCGAAGAGGCGCGGCAGCTCGTCGGCCGACACGCCCACGCCCGTGTCGCGGACCGAGAAGCGCACGCGCTCCCGGTCGTGGGCGCGCTCGAACGTCGCGCGGATCTCGACGCGCCCGCCGGGCGGTGTGAACTTGATCGCGTTGTGCAGCAGGTTCAGGATCGCACCCTGGATGCGCGCCTCGTCCGCCCAGACGGGCGGCAGGCCAGCCGGCGCGTGCACCGCCAGCGCGAGACCGGCGCGCTCCGCCTGCGGCGAGAGGCGGTCGACCGCCGCCTGGATCAGCTCGGCCGGCGCCCGCGGCGACAGGCTCATCGGCGTCCGACCCGACTCGATCTGTGACAGCTCGAGCAGCTCCTTCACGAGCTGGGCGAGGTCGTCCACCTCGACGTGCATGCGCTGGAGGAAGTCGCGCGCGGCCGGTGGGTCGTCCAGCGCGCCCTCCTCCAGCGTCTCGGTCAGCGCTTTGATCGAGGCGATCGGCGTCTTCAGCTCGTGCGAGATGTTCGCGACGAAGTCGCGCCGCGCCGCCTCGGCCCGTTCCAGCCGCGCGCGGTCGCTCTCGAGCTGCGTGACCACCATGCGCAGCCGCGCGGCCATCTCGTCGAACGCGCGTGCTAGCTCGCCGACCTCGTCCGGCCCGCGCAGGTGCCCGACGCGCCAGGTCAGGTTGCCGGCGGCCATGGCGCGCGCGGTTTCGGTGAGCTGCATGATCGGCCGGCCGATCTGCCGCGCGATACGGACCGAGAGCAGCACGGCGAGCAGGCCGGCCGCCGCGACGGCGACGACCGTCGAGCGCGCCGCGCTGGAGACCTCGGCGTCGACCGCGCCGACGTCGCGGGAGAGGCGGCTGACGCCCACCAGTTGGCCGTCGACCAGGACGGGAACGGCCACGTAGACGAGGTCGCGCCCGACCGACGCCGAGTGGCGCACGCTCGTGCCCTCGGCCGCGCCGGCGAGCACCGGCGCGACCTCGGGCCGCGCCGCGTGGTTTTCGAGCGTCGCCGGGTCGGTTTCCGAATCGCCGAGCACGACGCCGCGCGTGTCGATCAGCGTGACGCGGTCGCCGGTGATGCGGCTCACGCGCAGCGCCAGCGCCTGGACGGCCGCGCCGTCCTCGGCGGCGAGCGCTGGCCCGGCGGCGTCGGCGGCGAGCCGCGCCTCGTTGGCCGTGTACGCCAGCAGCCGCTCCATCTGGCCGCTGCGCAGCGACCACGCGAGGTACGCACCCAGGCCGGTGGTGACCGCGACGACGAGCACGACGTAGGCGAGCGCGATCCGCCGGGTGAGGCGGCTGCTCACCGCGCCGCGAAGCGGTAGCCGACGCCGCGCACCGTCTCGAGCAGACGGGGCTGGCTGGGCGTCTCTTCGATCTTCTCGCGCAGCCAGCGCACGTGCACGTCGACGGTGCGCGTGTCGCCGTCGAACTCGTAGCCCCAGACGTTCTCGAGGAGCTGGTCGCGGGTGAAGACGCGGCCCCGGTTCTGGGCCAGGAAGGCGAGCAGCTCGAACTCTTTCGGCTTCAGGTGCACCGCGTGGCCGCCGCGCCGGACCGTCCGCGCGACCGTGTCGATCTCGAGCTCGCCGAGCCGCACCTCCTCGGCGCCCCGCGCGGACGGCGCCGCGGCGAGCATGCTGTTGCGGCGCAGCATCGCCTTGACGCGGGCCATCAGCTCCCGCATCGAGAACGGCTTGGTCATGTAGTCGTCGGCGCCGATCTCGAGGCCCACGACCTTGTCGACCTCGCTGTCCTTGGCGGTCAGCATGAGCACGGGGACCGTCGAGGTGCGGCGCAGCTCCCGGCAGACCTCGAAGCCGTCGAGCTTCGGGAGCATGACGTCCAGCAGGACGAGATCGGGCTGCCGCTTGCGCGCCTGCTCGATGGCCGACGGACCGTCGCGCGCGATGACGACCTCGTGCCCCTCGCGCCGCAGGTTGTAGTCGAGCGTCGCGACCAGAGTCGGCTCGTCGTCGACGAGCAGGATCGTTGCCACAGCCAGATGCATGTTAAGCGTTCGGTCACACAGAGGGTCTACGGTTCTCGTCGAGATGAAAGGAACGATCGTCGAGACAGAGCTCGCGGCGGCGCTGGCGGCGCGCGGGATCCCGGCGCAGCCGGTCGGCGCCGCGCTGACCAGGATCCGCGCCAGGGACGGGCGGAGCATCTACGTCGAGGAGCGGCGCCACGGCGCCGGCACGAGCTGGCTTGTCTATGCCGACGGGCTCGGCCGCGAGGCGCCGCGCCAGTACGCCTGCCCCACCCTGGCGCTGGCGCTCCACCGGATCGAGTCCGAGCTCTCGCTCCCTCCTACCCTGGCCGAGGACGTCCGCGGGCTGGGCCGGGGCGCTGCCGGCGGTGCGGCGTCCGATTCGACTCCAGGTCAGTCGACGCCCTCACCACGGCTCTCGGCCGGTAGGGAAGAGGAAGCTACCGAGCCTTGATCACCACCGACCTGCCGAGCGCGCGCTCGAGCAGGTCGCGCTTGCGCATCCCGCCGGCGACGTCTTCGGCGAGGAGGCCGGCGGCCGCCTCGGTCGGCACCGCCGGCGCGACGCGCAGGACGAGCCGGCCGTCGTGCCCGGACGCGGCGATGCCGCCGACCGCGCCGTCGTGCGCGCGGTCTAGCCCGTCGGCGACGCGCAGGATGCCGCCGAGCCAAGTGACGAGCGCCCGGTGCTCGGGCGCCAGCGCCGCGTAGCGCCTGTGGCGCAGCTTCGGGCATGGGCCGCGGTGGTAGCGCGCGATCAGGGCGATCAAGGCGACCTCGTCGTCGGCGAACGGCGGCCCGAGCAGCGTGCGGACCATCCGAGCCGAGACCTTGTGGTGGCGCTCTGGGTCGGCCGGGTAGCCGACGTCGTGCAGCAGCGCCGCGGCGACCAGCAGCCGCTCCTCGTCGCGCCCCAGCCCGTGGAACTGCCGCAGCGCATCGAACAGCCGCGCGGCGTTGCGGGCTACCTGGTGCACGTGCGGCAGCGCCCAGTCCGACGTCGCGAGCACCCGCTGGCAGGCGCCGTACTCGGGCGGCGAGAGGCGGATCGCCTCGGTCGGCGGGTCAGCTACCGCCATGGGCCTGACCGTCTGGACTGGCCGCGGCCAGCCGCCGCGCGACGAGCGCCGCGCCGACGATGCCGGCGTCGTCGCCGAGCTGCGACTGCGCGACGCGCACCGCGTCGGTCGCGGCGACCATCGGCCGGCCGCGCAGCTCCTTCTCGACGCGCCGCACGAAAGGCTCGCCGAGCGCCTCGACGAGGCCGCCGCCGAGCACGACGAGCTCGGGGTTGACCGTGTTGGCGACGCTGGCGATGCCGATCGCCAGGTACTTCGCGGCGCGGTTCAGCGCGCGGACGGTCTCCTTGTCGCCCTGGGCGTACGCCTCGGCCAGGTCACCGCTCTTCGCGTTCTCGACGTCGCCACCCTTGGCGAGCCGCTCGAGCGACGTCCGGTGCCCTTTCTTCACGCGCCGCGCGATTTCACGCACCACGCCGGTGCGGCTGGCGAGCGCCTCCAGGTGGCCCTTCGCGCCGCAGCCGCAGCGGGGCCCGCCGGCCTTCACGGTGATGTGGCCGAGCTCGCCGGCCGAGCCCGTCGTGCCGCGCCAGAGCTGGCCGTCGAGCACGACGCCGCCCCCGACGCCGGTGCCGGGCCAGATCGCGATCCAGTTGCGGGCGCCGCGCCCGGCGCCGGCCGCCTGTTCGGCCAGGACGGCGACGCGGACGTCGTTGTCGAGCCCGACCGGCACGCCGAGCCGGCCCGACAGCTCGTCGGCCAGCGGCACGTCCTCCCAGCCGTCGAGGTTGGGCGCGGTCCGCAGGACCCCGCGCGCCGCGTCGACCGGGCCAGGCGCGCCGATGCCGACCGCGCGGAGCTGGCCCACCTCCACGTTCGCCTGGTGGGTGGCCTCGCGCACGGCCGCGGCGATCCGGTCGATCACGGGCCGCGGGCGCCCGTCCTTGCCGGTCGACTTCTTGGCGCGGGCGACGATCTCGCCGTTCGGCGCGACGATCGCGGCCAGGATCTTCGTGCCGCCGAGGTCGACCGCGCCGACGTAGCCGCTGCCGGCCAGCGGACTAGACGGTACTTCCAGCGCGACGTTCGCTTCTATCATCCTTCCCGCATCCTACCAGGAACCCGTCATTTCCGAGCGAGGTGAGGGCGCCCGGTCCAACGGACGACGACCATCGCCCCGGTGGCCGAGGGTGCCTCCGATGTCTCGCGTGTGCTCCTCGGCGGCCGGGCCGGACGTTACCACTCCGCCAGCTCACGGGCGAGATCCCTCGCCAGCTCCTGGATCGCCTTCAGGTCGCGGCGCCGGCCCTTCCCCGGCTTCAGGCTGAGGCTGCCGACGCGGGCCAGCGCCGCGCGCAGCGCCTGCGCGCGCGCCTGCCGCTCACGCCTGGAGAGCGGAGTTGGGTCGTCGGCGGTCAGGATGTCGCCGGCCTCGGCGAGCTCGCCCTGCACCTTGACCGAGTAGCTGGCGACCGCTTCCTGGAACTGAGCGCGCAGGTCGACGAGCTGTTCGGCCAGGCGGGCCCGGAGCTGATCGTAGGCGTCCGCCTCGTCGGTCGCTCGGCTCACCCGGCCGCCCCCGCGGCGGCGCGCCGTTCGTTGTCCGCCAGCCACTGCCCGAGCGTCCGCTCGAGTCGGCCGCGGAGGTCGGCCGCGACCGCGCGGACGGAGCGGTTGCCGTTGACCACCTCGAATCCGTAGCGCTCCTGCAGCTTCTTGAACTCGGCCTGCATCAGCGTCTGGTACTTAACGAAAGAGTCGAACATGTCGTGGGCCAGCCCGACGTCCATCCCCGACTCCCAGTAGTCGAGCTGCCCGCTCTTCTCCAGGTTGCGCTCGACCAGCACGCGGGGCGACACCCTCAGGTAGAAGACGGCGTCGGGCACGAGCGCGATCCCGTAGAGCCGCTCGACCCAGGCGGGATCGGCGCCGCGCACGATGTCGCGCGCCATCAGCGTGTAGATGTAGCGGTCGGCCAGCACGACGAAGCCGGCGCGCAGTGCCGGCACGATCACGTGCTCGAGCTGGTCGGCGAAGTCGGTGGCGTAGAAGAGGCTCATCGTCGTGTGGCCGAGGATGTGTCCCTCTTTCGCCGCGCTCAGCTCCTTCGCGACGAGCGTCGAGCGGCGCAGCCCGACCTCCGAGACGGCGTGGCCGCGCCGCTCCAGCCAATCGCGCAGCAGCCGGATCTGCGTCGACCGACCCGACCCGTCGGCGCCCTCCAGCACGATCAACGTCCCGACGAGCTCGCCGGGGTCGACGCCTGGCAGGCCGGCGCCGTAGAAGCGCTTAGGCAAGAACGCCCGCCTTGCCCCGCCGGACGAACTTGGCGAGGTCGATCTGGTTGCGCACGATCGCACGCATGGTCTGTTGCTGCACCTCGATCGGCTGCGACGCGTCCATGACGGTGAAGTGGTACTCGTCGGCCAGCCGTCCGTACTCCTCCTTGATCCGGCCCTGGAAAAGCCGGAAGCTCTCCTCCGGGTCCTTCGACAGGCCGAGGTCCATGCCGGCCTCGTGGTACTTCAGCACCGGCCGACCGGAGAGGATCCGGCTGACCGCCGTCTCGAGCGGCACGTCGAAATAGAACGTGACGTCCGGCAGGACGGCGAACGAGTACAGGTTGCGGATCCAGTCGCGGTCGCAGCCGCGGACGGCGTCCCGGGCGAGCGCGGTGAAGATGTAGCGGTCGGCGAGCACGAGGTAGCCCTGCCGCAGCAGCGGCACGACGTTGCGCTCGTACCGGTGGGCGAAGTCGGTCGCGTGGATGAGCGAGAACGTCGTGGGCGTGAGGAGCTGCTGCTTCTTGCCCCGCTTCGTCGCCGCCTTGACGATCACGGCCGAGTTCCACTCGGTGAACGAGACCTTCAGGTTCTGAAGCTCCAGCCAGCGCTTGAGCAGGTAGATCTGCGTCGACTTGCCGGAGCCGTCGAGGCCCTCGACCGCGATCAGCTTGCCCCGCCAGTGCGAACGCGGTGGGCCGGGGGTCGGCGCCAGCCGGGGGGCACTCTCGGCGAGCAG
>DASRFH010000124.1:0-22294 GCA_035651675.1 Chloroflexota bacterium
CTGCTTCCCCTCCTCGTCCCGGATGGTCGTGAACCGCATGTCCGCGTTGCGCAGGAACCCCGCGATCTCGCTCGCCGCGCCGCGCACCTCGCCCAGCTCGGCGAGCACCTCCTCGACCTCGGCCGAGCGCACGTGGTCGCGCAGCCGCAGCGTCTCGTCGATCGTCCGGCGGTAGATGGCCAGCCCGGGCACCGTGTCGCGCCACTGCGTCAGCGTCGCGGCCGGCACCTGCAGCATCTCGGGCGCGACGTAGGCCGTCGCCGCGCCGAACTTCGACCAGAGCGCGTCGATCCGCGACGAGAGCGCCTGGCCGCGCGGGTCGGCGGTGTCCACGTCGTGGACCATGCTGGCGTAGACCGAGAGCCGCTCCAGCCGCTCGGAGACCTCGTCGCGCCGCTTCAACACGTTTTCGAGCGCCTCGCCTGACGCGGCCAACGTGCCGGCCAGCCCCGCCAGCTCCGGCAGCGCTTGCTCGACCCTGGCGAAGTCGGCTTCCCACGCCTGGTCGTCCTCGTAGACGGAGCTGGTGTCCCAAGTGTCCGTGGGGTCGATCTCGCTCCGCTTCCTGCGCGTCTGGGCCACAACAGAACCTCCGGGCGTGGTTCCCGAGATCATATCCACGTTTGGCCCGCGGCCTCTTTCGACTCCATGAGGCGCGCTCAGCCGGGGGTGCCCGTCCCTTAGCCTAAAGTTCCCTCTGCGGCACGCCGATCATTCCTCCGAGAGCGGGAGGGAACCCGGCATGGAGATCGGATCGATCGGTCAGAGCGCGCTGAGCCAGCTCCTTGGCTCACTGCCCAGGCAGAGCGGCGACACCAACCGGCAGACCAGCTCGGGCTTCCAGGTCGAGGCCGCCACGCTCGACCTCAGCATCCACATCACAGCCACGAGCGCCGGCGAGGGCCAGGTCCAGAACGTCCAGGACCTGATGGACAAGCTCAAGCAATGGGTACACGACCTGTTCGCGAAGAACGGGATCGAGTGGCAGGACCTCTCGCCCGAGGAAGCGCAGGCGAAGCTCGACGCCGGTGGCGACCAGAGCCCGGACGCGGTTGCCAGGCGCATCCTCGACTTCGTCAAAGGCTTCTACGACCGCACGCCCGGCCGCGCCCAGCTCCTGCGCGACGCCGTCGAGAAGGGCTTCCACGAGGCGGAGGGCGAATTCGGCGGCAGGCTGCCGGACGTCTCCTACCAGACGATGGACCTGGTCCACAAGGGGCTCGACGCGCTGTTCGGCACGCCGGCCGACGGCACTGCCCCCTCCTCCCAGTCCTCGATCGACCTCGCCGCCTAGGGCTCTGCTACCCTCCCGCGTCGTTCGAGGAGGGTACCCACCACGTGACCAAGCGCGTCCAGCTCGGGATGATCGGCGTCGGCGGCTGGGGCACCGCCGGCCACCTCCAGGCCTACCACGAGAGCCCCTACGCCGAGGTCGTCGCGGTCTGCGACGCGGTCTCCGAGCGCGCCGCCGACGTCGCGGCGCGGTGGGGCATCTCCCGGCACGTCGCCGACTACCGCGACCTGCTCGCTATCCCCGGGATCGAAGCGGTCGACATCGCCACCCCCAACAACACCCATTACGCCATCGCTCTCGACGCGCTCGCCGCCGGCAAGCACGTCATGTGCGAGAAACCGCTCGCCATCACGATCGACGACGCGCGCACGATGGCCCGCGCCGCCCGCGAGACCGGCCGCCACAACGCGGTCAACTTCGTCCACCGCTTCGTCCCCTCTGCCCGCTACGTCAAGCAACTGCTCGACGAGGGCGCGCTCGGCGAGATCTACCACGTCAACATGACGTACGCGCAGGGCTGGTTGACCGACCCGAGCTTCCCGCGCGTCTGGCGCCTCCACCGCGCCGCGGCCGGGTCCGGGACGCTCGGCGACATCGGCATCCACGCCGTCGACCTGGTCCGCTGGTGGCTGGGGGATGAGGTCGCTTGCGTCTCCGGCCGCCTCACGACGTTCCGCAAGGAGCGCCCGCTGGTGTCGCCCAGCGCAACTATGCCGTCGGTCCGCGACCCGTTCCGCCCCGCCGCGCCGGCGGCCGAGATGGCGCCGGTCGACGTCGACGACGAAGCGACCTGGCTCGCCAGCTTCAACCGCGGCGCGCAGTGCCTCTTCTTCACCTCGCGCAACGCGACAGCCCGCGCCAACTACCAGCGCGCCGAGATCTACGGGTCGGATGGCGCGATCGTCTACGAGAATGCCGTCCGCAACACCGTCCAGGCATCGCTCGGCAGCGCCATGTGGAAACGCAACGCCTGGGCCACGCTCAACGTCCCGCGCGAGCTGATGCTCGAGGACGGCAAGAACTCGATGCACTACTTCGTCCAGGACATCGCCACCGGCAGCCGCATCGCGCCGACGTTCCACGACGGCGTCCGCGCGCAGGAGGTCCTCACCGCCGTCGAGCAGTCCGCCCAGCGGCGACGGTGGGTCGACGTGGAGTACGCGTAGCGGTCAACGCGTCGGCGGTCACTCCGGGCGAGGGTGCGGCGTCGGCGTGTCGACCTCCGCGGTCCGCCTGACCGTCGATCGCCGATCCGCCGACCGCTCTACGTCGGCATGATCCCACCCCCGTCCATCACGAGCGCCTGGCCGGTCGCGGACGGGTTGGCGAGGAGCTGGACGGCGGCGAGGGCGATGTCCTCGAGCGCGGCGTACCGCTTGAGCGGCAGGCGCTCGGCGCCCTTCGCGAACTCCTCGGGCGTGCGGCGCGTGTTCCACCAGCGCGTGTACATGCCGCCGGGGGCGACGTGGTTGACCCGGATGTCGGGCGCCAGAGCCACGGCGAGGCAGCGGGTCAGGTGCGCCTCGGCCGCCTTCGAGACGGCGTAGGCGATCGAGCTGCCACTCGGGCGGTAGCCGGCCGTCGAGGTGATGTTCACGATCGCGCCCCCGCCCCGTTTGCGCATGTGCTTCGCCGCCGCGCGCGAGCAGAAGAACGTTCCCTTGACGTTGACGCCGAAGATCTTGTCCCACACCGGCCCGGGCAGCCCGTCCAGGTCCTCGAACGGCACGTACTCCGTCGTTCCGGCATCGTTCACCAGCAGGTCGATCCCGCCGTGCGCCGCCGCGATCTCGTCGAAGCCGCTGGCCACGCGCCCTTCGTCGGAGACGTCGATCCGGTGCGTGGTGATCGTCCGCCCACCGCCGGCGAGCTCGCGCGCCGTCGCCTCAGCATCCGCCTCCGAACGCGAGTAGACGATCGCGAGGTCCGCCCCGTTCTCGACCAGCAGCCGCGAGATCTCGCGGCCCAGCCCCGTTCCACCGCCGGTGACGACCGCGACCTTGCCTGCGAAGTCCACGCACCACCTCCTCATAGTCGCCCCCTCCCTCGCTGGGAAGGGGCTCAGCTGCCCGCGACCTCCTCGATGTCCAATTCCGCCGCCTGGCCGGAGTAGCGTGCGATCGCCTCGGCGCGCAGCCGCTTCGCCGCCTGCGAGAACTCGACCGGGTAGACGGCCGGGTCGCGCAGCCGCTGGTACTGCTCCGGCAGCTCCCGCAAGTTCTGCTGCGCGAACTCCCAGATCTCCGATAGCGGCGGCAGCGAGCCCGGCAGCAGCTCGCCGTCCCGCACGACCGGACGCAGCAGCCGCTGCGAGTTCGGCGGCTTCGGCTCGTGCTCGAGCGCCACGAGGTCTTTCTCGAAGGTGTCGAGGCGGTACACCTCCTTCTTGCCCGGCCAGGTCGTCTTGTCGCCGGCGGTCTTGATCCGGGCGACGTCCATCCCACCACTCTCGACGTTGACGAGCTTGTAGACGCCGCCCAGCGCCCCGCCCGCCACGCCGTGCTCCAGGGAGCCCGCGCCGACGCCGATGCGCGTGCCCACGCCGAACCCGTCGATCGGCGCCTTCGCCTCCACCAGCGCCGCGATCGAGTACTCGTCGAGGTCGCCGCTGGCGAGGATGCGGGTCGCGGTCAGCCCAGCGTCGTCGAGCGCCTTGCGGACGAAGCGGGAGTCGCCGTCGAGGTCGCCGCCGTCCAGCCGCACCGCCGCCAGCACGTGGCCCAACTTGTCGTTGTACTCGCGCGCCACGTCGATCGCCGTCACGATCGCCCGGCGCGGGTTGTAGGTGTCGAGCACGAGCGTGTAGCGGTTGAAGCTGGCCGCCACGGCCGCGAACGCCTCGCGCTCGTCGTCGAAGAGCTGGACCAGCGCGTGCGGGATCGTGCCCGTGGCCGGCAGCCGGTACTCGTACGCCGCCGCGACGAACGAGGTCGACGACATCCCGCCGATGAACGCCGAGCGGGTGACGACGAACGGCTCTTGCGCGCGCCGCAGCGCGAACTCGGCGACGCGCAGCCCGCGCGCCGCCTGCGTGATCCGCGCCGCCTTCGTCGCGATCAACGTGGCCAGGTTGATGGCGTTCAGCAGGCCCGACTCGAGCAGCAGCGCTTCGCGGAACGGTCCGGTCACGCGCATCAACGGCTCGTTCGGGAAGGCGATCGAGCCCTCCGGCATCGCCGCGATCTCGCCGCTGAAGCGGAAGTTCCGCAGCTCTTCGAGGTAGCCGCGGTCGTAGTCGCGGATCTGCGCCAGGAAGCGGACGTCCTCGTCGGTGTAGCGGAAGTCCTGGACGAAGTGCAGCGCGGTCTCCAGCCCGGCGAGCAGCAAGTAGGCGCCGTCGAACGGGGCCTTCCGCGCGTACAAGTCGAAGGTGACGACGTCGTTCCGCCCATGCACCCAGGCCACGTAGGCGCTGTCGGGGTGGTACATGTCGGTCATCAGCCCCGGGTGCAGCGGCTCGTACTGGACCTGGGCTGGCCGTCCCAACGAGACGGCGATCTTTCCGACGCTCACGTTTGGGCGATTATACGGAGCGAATTCCCTTCTCCCGGGGGAGAGGAGGAGATAAGCGATGCCTTTCCCCAGCTTGCGCGTCGACGGCCTGGCCGCGCTCGTCACCGGGGCGGGCAGCGGGATCGGGCGCGCGCTCGCGCTCGGGCTTGCCGAGAACGGGGCCGACGTCGCGCTCACCGAGCTGCCCGACCGGCTGGCCGACGCCGAGGCCGCCGCCCGCGAGGTCGCCGCCCAGACCGGTAGGCGCGCCGTGACGATCCCGCTCGACGTGCGCGACGTCGCCTCGATCCAGCCGGCGGTGGACCGGGCCGCGGCCGGGCTCGGCCGCCTGGACGTGCTGGTAAACAACGCCGGGGTCCAGCGCGCCAGGCCCGCGCTCGACGTCACGGAAGACGACTGGGACTTCGTCGTCGACGTGGACTTGAAGGGCGTCTTCTTCGCGGCCCAGGCCGCGGCGCGGGCCATGGTCGCGGCCGGCCGCGGCGGCCGGATCGTGAACGTCGCCTCGATCAACGGCCTAGTCGGGTACTACAACCGCGCGCCCTACTGCGCCGCCAAGGGTGGCGTCGTGAACCTGACCCGCCAGCTCGCCGTCGAGTGGGCGCCCCTCGGCATCAACGTCAACGCCATCGCGCCGACCTACATCCTCACGCCGCTCACCCAGCCGACGCTCTCTCAGCCCGACGTGCGAGCGGACATCCTCCGCCGCACGCCGCTCGGCCGCATCGGCCAGCTCGAGGACCTCGTCGGCGCGGTCGTCTACCTCGCTAGCCCCGCCGCGGCGATGGTGACCGGCCAGACCCTCGCCGTCGACGGCGGCTGGACGGCCATGTGAGCGTCCCCATCCCCGCGCGAGGAGCGGACTAGCCCCAATACGGTTCGGTTAGGTTCGCTGATCGCGCGGTCCGGCCCCGCCCGCGTCCCCTCTCCCTCTGGTTCTGGGAGAGGGCCAGGGTGAGGGCGTCCCCGCGGCCGCCGGTGCTTAAGCGAACCGTATCGGGACTAGCCCCTCGCCAGGATCTGGTCGACCTCCGGCTTCACGCCCGCCAGCAGGTCGCCGGCGGTCCCCCGCCCCAAGAACGCGAGGTCCAGGATCGCCTGGATCTTCCTCCACGCCTCGGCGTAGTTCGGGTTGGTCCACGGCGGCAGCTTCGAGGGGTACTTCGCCCCTTCCAACGCCGGCACCTTGTTCTTGGTCTGTCCGGCGAGGCGGCTGAAGTAGCGCTCGTCCAGGTTCGCGAAGAGCGGCACCGACCACCCCGTCTCGACGTCCGGGATCGACCCGGCCGGCCCGGTGACCCAGTGCAGGAACGACCAGCCCGCGTCGCGCGCCTTCCCGCGCGCGCTCAAGCTGAGCGCGCTGAAGCCGGACTTCACGACGAGCGGGTTCGTGCCCCAGCGCGGCACGGGCGCGACGTCCCACTCGAACCGGTCGCCCACATCGGCCAGCCGGTTGCTCACCTGTGAGACCCCGCTCCACGACATCGCCAGCCGCCCGCTCGCGAAGTTGTTGGTCCGCGCGTCGTCCGTCGCGGGCACGGCCGCGACGCGCTCGCGCACGACCAGCCCGGCCAGCCAGTCGATCGCGGCCACGGCCGGCGGAAGGTGCCCCGTGAAAGTCATCCCGTCGGGGGTGAACCAGCCGCCGCCCGCGTTCTCGACGTGCCCCTCGTACCGGTAGCCGCCGACGTCGATCCCGAGCTGGAGTGCGCCGCCATCCGGCCGCCGCTTCGTGAGCTGCTTCGCAAGCGCCAGCACCCGGTCGTAGGTCCAGGCAGGATCCTCGTAATGCGTCGGCGGTGCCGGCAGCCCTTCGTGCGCGAAGAGCGTCTTGTTGACGAACAGGGCGTCCCTGTCGCCGCCGTACGGCAGCCCGACGAGGGCGCCGCCGACCCGCAGCCGATCGACCACGTCGCGCCGCAGGTCGGCCCGCCGCAGCCAGCCGTCGGCGCCGAACAGCTGCTCGACGTCGACGATCTGGCCCCGCTTGGCGAAGACGCCGAGCTGGTCGGTGTTGATGCGCACGACGTCCGGCGGTTGATCGGCGGTGAACTGCGCCAGCAGCTTCGGCAGGTACTCGGCGATCGGCGTGTTCTGGATTTCCAGCTCGACGCCGGGCGAAGCCGCCTCGTAGAGCCGTTTCTGCTCGGCCAGGCGCGCCAGCGAGCCGGCGTCGGTCGCCCAGTTCGACCAGACGACCTTCCTCTTTACGACAGCCGTGGGCGAGGGCACGGAGCCCAGGCCGGCGCAAGCCGCGAGCGCGCCGATCGACCCGAGGCCCACCACGAGGAACCGCCGCCGGCTTGGCATCCCGACGATTCTCAGCCGAATCGCCACCGCCCGCAAACATTCAACCATCCTGGCGGCGGCCCAAACGTTTGACAGTGACCTGAAGGCAAGGCACTCTGTAAGGAGGGCCGTCTCGACGATGCGACGGCCGCGGAGGATGCTCGCAATGGGGCGACGCATTGCCATTAGCGGGTTCGGCCGCACCGGCCGCATGGCGTTCCGAGCGTTCTGGGTCAAGCGTCCCGACGAGATCGAGGTCGTCGCGATCAACGACCCCGCCGGTGAGCACACCGGCGCGCTGCTGCTCGAGTACGACTCGAACTACGGGCGCTTCCCGGCCACCGTGCGCGACCACGACCGGTACATCCACGTGGACGACGTGCGCATCCCGGTGGTCCGTGAGCGCGATTGGTCCAGGATCGACTGGCGCGAGCTCGGCGTCCACACCGTGCTCGAGTGCTCGGGCAAGGGCACCACGCGCGAGCGCGCCGCGACGCACCTCGCCGCTGGCGCAGAGATGGTCATCATCTCGGCTCCCGCCAAGGGCGACGACGCGACGTTCGTGATGGGCGTCAACGAGCACACGTACAAGCCCGGGAAGCACAGGGTTGTGTCGAACGGCTCGTGTACGACCAACTGCCTGGCGCCGGTGGCCGCCGTCTTGAAGGACGCCTTCGGCCTGAAGTGGGGCATGCTCACGACGGTGCACGCCTACACCAACTCGCAGTCGTTGACCGACCGCAGCGGCAAGGACCCACGGGAGTCGCGCGCCGCCGGACTGAACATCATCCCGACCGAGACGGGCGCTGCCCGTGCGCTCGCCCGCGTTCTGCCCGACCTGGAGGGCCGCTTCGACGGGATGGCGTTCCGCGTGCCCACCCCCACCGTCTCGACGATCGATTTCGTCTGCGAGACGGAGGTACCGGTCACCAAGGGTGAGGTGAACGACGCCTTCCGCCGCGCGGCCAGCTGCGACCGCCTGCGCGGCATCCTGGGCGTCTCGGAGAAACCGCTCGTCTCGATGGACTTCAGGGGCGACGAGCGCTCGGCGGTCGTCGACGTCCCCTCGACGATGGTGCTGAACAACCGGATCGTGAAGGTCGTCGCCTGGTACGACAACGAGTGGGGCTACGCCTGCCGGCTGATCGACCTGGCCGCCTACATCGCGCGCGCGGACGAGGCCGACCAGCCGACGACCTCGCGCACCCGGATCGCGAGCAACGGTCGGGTCTCGAGCGCCATCGCCCGGTAGGGTGGGTAGCGGCGCCTGAGCGCCGCCACCACCTCCGCCGTCGCCTCGACGACCCGCGCCACCCCGCGCACCTGGAGCCAGGCCAGCTTCGACCAGTCTTCGTCCCAATGGTCCACGGTCAGGCACACGTCCGGCCGCGCCCGCACGTGCTTGATCCGCGCCAGCTCCATCGTACGTTTCGGCTTCTGGTCGATCGGGGAGTAGATCTCGCCGCCGACGATCGCGAAGCAGACCGGCACGACGCGGGGCCGGCCCTGCGCGTCCACCGTCCCGAGGTAGCCGACACGCGCCGCCTCGAGGAAAGCCACCTGCGGTTCGCTCAGCATGCCCCTGCCTCGGCGTACCCCGAACGGATAAACTTGGCTCCAGCCCTCCAAAATACAACGAGCGCGCGGAGCCGACGCCCGTGAGCGAGAAGCCCTTCGCCGAATCGGCCCAGGACGCGTACCACGAAGCGCAACGCCTGGCCGAGCGCAACAAGAACGTCTCGATCGAGCCGGAGCACCTGCTCCACGCGTTGGTCAGCGCAAAGACCGGCCCGGTCGTGGCGCTGTTCGACGCCCTCGGGCTGAGCGGCGAGGCGATCCGCCGCGACCTGCAAAGCGTCCTGCGGCGCCTGCCCAAGACGACGCACGAGCCCGGCCGCTACATGTCGCCGCGCCTCGCGCGCGCGTTCGACCTCGCCGCGCGCGAGGCGGAGCGGCTGCGCGACCCGGCCGTCACCTCGGAGCACCTGCTGCTCGCCGTTATCGACCTGCGCGTCGGCGGCGAGCCGGCCCGCATCCTCGCCGAGCGCGGCGTCACCCAGGAGCGGCTGTACGGCGCGGTCGCCGAGGCGCGCCTCGCCGAACAGACCGCCCAGGGCTACGACTCCCGCACGCAGACGCTCGACCAGTTCGGCCGCGACCTGACCCGGCTCGCGCAGCAGGGCAAGCTCGACCCCGTCATCGGGCGCGACAACGAGATCCGTCGCGTCATCCAGATCCTCTCCCGCCGCACCAAGAACAACCCCGTGCTCATCGGCGAGCCGGGGGTCGGCAAGACCGCGATCGTCGAGGGTCTGGCGTGGCGGATCGTGCGCGGCGACGTGCCGGAGGGCCTGCGCTCGAAGCGCATCTACCAGGTGGACCTGGGCGGGCTCGTCGCCGGGACGAAGTACCGCGGCGAGTTCGAGGAGCGCATCCGCGGCCTGCTGCGCGAGATCGCCGAGTCGAACGGCGAGATCGTCGTCTTCATCGACGAGATCCACACGATCGTCGGCGCCGGGGCGGCGGAGGGCGCGATCGACGCCTCGAACATGCTCAAGCCGATGCTCGCCCGCGGCGAGCTGCGCTGCATCGGCGCGACCACCCTCGACGAGTACCGCAAGTACATCGAGAAGGACGGCGCGCTCGAGCGCCGCTTCCAGCCGGTCTACGTCGCCGAGCCGACCGTCGAGGACACGATCGGCATCCTGCGCGGCCTGCGGGAGCGGTACGAGGTCCACCACGGCGTGCTTATCCGCGACGCCGCCCTCGTCGCCGCCGCCCACCTCAGCCACCGTTACGTCTCCGACCGCCACTTGCCCGACAAGGCGATCGACCTCGTGGACGAAGCAGCGGCCCGCCTACGGATGCAGATCGATTCGGTCCCGGCCGCGCTCGACGAGGTCGAGCGGCGCATCGTCGCGCTCGAGACCGAGCGCGCCGCGCTGCGCAAGGACGTGACGCTGGCGACGCCCGAGCGCATGGGCCGGCTGGAGGCCGAGCTGGCCGCGGCCGGCGCCGAGCGCGACCAGCTGTGGACCCGCTGGCAGGAAGAGAAGGCCGAGCTCGGCAAAGTCCGCGACGTCAAGCGGCAGATCGACGAGGTCCGCCACCAGATCGAGGACGCCGAGCGCTCGGCCAACTTCGACCTCGCCGGCGAGCTGCGCTACACGCGGCTGCCGAAGCTCGAGTCCGAGCTCGCCGAGGCCGAGGCGAAGCTCAACGTCCGGCCCGAGGGCGTCGGCCCCCGCCTGTTGAAGGAAGAGGTGGACGAGGAGGAGATCGCCGAAGACGTCTCGCGCTGGACCGGCATCCCAGTCACGCGGATGCTCGAGGGCGAGATGCAGGCGCTCCTCAAGATGGAGGACCGCCTGCGCGCCCGCGTCGTCGGGCAGGAGGAGGCGATCCGCGTCGTCTCCGAGACGATCCGACGCGCCCGCGCGGGCCTCCAGGACCCGAACCGGCCGCTCGGCTCGTTCATCTTCCTCGGGCCGACCGGCGTCGGCAAGACCGAGCTCGCCCGCACGCTCGCCGAGTTTCTGTTCAACGACGAAGACGCGCTGCTGCGGCTCGACGCCTCGGAGTACTCCGAGAAGCACTCGATCGCGCGGCTGATCGGCGCGCCGCCGGGTTACGTCGGCTACGGCGAGGGCGGCCAGCTCACCGAGCCCGTCCGACGCCGCCCGTACACCGTCGTGCTGCTCGACGAGATCGAGAAGGCGCACGCCGACGTCTTCAACATCCTGCTGCAGATCCTCGACGATGGCCGCTTGACCGACGGACTCGGCCGCACGGTGGACTTCAAGAACACCGTCTTCATCATGACCTCGAACGTCGGCTCCGAGCACGCCTCGGAGGTCGGCTACGACCGACCAGACCTGCTGCGCGCCAAGATGGTCGAGGCGCTCTACGCCGGGTTCCGGCCCGAGTTCCTGAACCGCGTCGACGAGATCCTGGTCTTCGACGCGCTCGACCGCGAGGACATCAGCCAGATCGTGGACATCCAGCTCACCGAGGTCCACAAACGGCTCGAGGCCCAGAAGCTCAAGCTCGAGCTCTCGACCGCCGCCCGGGCCCAGCTCATCGCCGAGGGCTTCGACCCCGCTTTCGGCGCCCGCCCGCTGCGCCGCACCATCCAGCGCCGCATCCTGAACCCGCTCTCGCAGAAGGTCCTGGCCCAGGAGCTGACGGCCGGCGACACCGTCTGCGTCGACGTCGTCGACGGCCAGTTCGTTATGTCGCGCCGGATCGCCGACGCCGTCTCAGCCAACGGCGCGACGTCCGGCGTGAGCAAGTCGCGACGCCGGAAGGCAGCCACGGTTTAGGTTCCCTCGCCCAGCGGACGTTCGCCGAGGGCACCGCCGTGACCGGCACCACAGGCTACGGCAGCCGGGGCAGCACCTCAGTCGCCAGCCGCTCCATCGAGCGGTGCCACTTGCTGCCACGGCGCCACTCGTGGCCGATGACGAGCAGGGTGCCGAAGCCGCCGACGTCGTCGTAGAGCTTCCGCAGCTTGGCGGCCACCTCGTCGACGTCGCCGACGATCCAGAGGTTCTCGGCCAGGTACTCGGGTGTGACGGCTTCGTCGGGCATCGAGGGGTCGACCTTTGGACCCATCATCGTGTTCGTTCTGGTGAGGACCGGGATGAAGTACTCGCGCCAGTCGCGGCCGAGCACGCCGTCGATCACGTCGCGACGCGCCTGCTCGGACGTATCGCCGACGTACACGTCGCGGCAGATCCGCCAGCACGCACGGTCGGCCGTCGCGCCCGTGCGCGCGGCGCTCTCACTGTAGGTCTGCCAGTGCGCCTTCAGCACCGGGGTCGTGACCACGTTGATCGACATCGGGATCCAGCCGCGCTCGCCGGCGAGCGTCAGCATATCGGACTTGGGGCCGATGCCGGCGACGCCGATCGGCGGATGCGGCCGCTGCTTCGGGCGCATGTGCAGGCGGATGCCGATCTGCGGATCCGGCTCCGGCACGCGGTAGTGCCAGCGCTCGCCCTCGCGCACCCCCGGCTCGGGCTCGCCCCATAGGTCCAGGATCTCGTTCAGGATCTGGCGTGTGATGCCGCGCTGGACCTGCGAGGCGGGGTCCATGTCGAGCACCTGGAAATCGCCCGGGAAGCCGCCCGACCCGACACCCCACAGGAACCGGCCGCCGGCCATCTGGTCGAGCTGGGCGATCCGCTGCGCCAGCATGAGTGGCGTGTGGTTCGGCAGGCAGTTGACGCCTGTCCCGAGCTTGATGCGGCTCGTCTTCGCGAGCGCGTGGGCGATGAAAAGGTCGGGGGCGGGGATGTTCTCCCACTCCGAGGAGATGTGCTCGCCGATCCAGGCCTCCTCGAAGCCGAGCTCCTCGAGCGCCTGGATCTGCTCCAGGTCCTCGGCCATCGTCGCGGCCGGGTCGTGCGGCGGCGGGTGCAGGGGCATGGTGAAATAGCCCAGTTTCACGAGGACCTCCAGGTGGGGTGCGACGCCCCGAGCCTATCACCCCTTGACGGCACCAGCCGTCAGTCCCGACGCGTAGTGCTCGACGAAGAAGCTATAGACGATCGCAACCGGGATCGACGCGAGCAGCGCACCGGCCATGAGCTTGCCCCACGGATACGCATCCGTGTTCAACAGGGTCGCGACGATGCCGAGCGGCAGCGTTCGCTGGTCGCTCGAGGTCGTCAGCGTCAGCGCGTACAGGAACTCGTTCCACGACGCCGTGAACGAGAAGATCCCGCACGAGAGGATGCCCGGCGTCGCCAGGGGCAGGGTGATCCGCGCCGCCGCGCCGAGGCGGCTGCAGCCGTCCACGCGCGCGCAGTCCTCGAGCTCGCCGGGTATCGTGCGGAAGTAGCCGGCCAGCAGCCACGAGCAGAACGGCGTGAGGAACGTCGGGTAGACGACGACCAGCGCCCACCTGGTGTCGAGCAGGCCAAGCTGGTTGACGATCTGGTACATCGGGATGAACAGCAGCGTGCCCGGCACCAGGTACGTCGCGAAAATCGCCGTGCCGATCAGCCCAGACCCGCGGAAGCGAAGCCGCGCCATCGCGTAGCCGGCCATCGTGCCGAACAACAGCGCGATCCCGGTCGCGAGGCCGGCGACGACGAAGCTGTTGACCAGCCAGGTGAAGAAAGCGGTCTTGCTGAACAACTCGCCGAAGTGGTCGAGCGTCGGGTGCCAGACCCAGAGCGGGCTGATCGAGGCGCTGTACAGCTCCGGGTCGGGTTTGAAGGACGTGATCACCATCCAGTAGAAGGGCGCCAGCAGGAAGAACGTCAGCAGGACGAGCGGGACGTAGACCAACGTCTGCCCGAGGCGCCCGGTCCTCACGCCTGCCGCCTAGTCAGGTAGCGCACCTCGAGCACGAGCAGCGCCAGCAGCACCGGGAACATCGTCAGCGAGATCGCGGCGCCCTCGCCCATCCGCCCGGCGCCGAGCGCCGTCGCGTAGCTGTAGGTGGCGAGCACCTGCGTGCTGTTGAACGGCCCGCCGCCGGTCAGCGAGTAGATGACGTTGAAATCGGACACCGTCGCGATCGTCGACAGCAGCAGGGTGATGACCAGGATCGGCATCACCAGCGGCAGCGTGACGTGGCGGAAGCGCTGCAGTCGGCCCGCGCCGTCGATGGCGGTTGCCTCGTAGAGCTCGCTCGGGATCGCTTGCATGCCAGCCAGCAGCGTGATCCCGTAGAACGGGACGCCGCGCCACGCGTTGACCAGCGTGACCGAGAACATCGCCACGTTTGGGTCGGTGACCCAGCGCACGCCGCGGCCGAGCCCAAGGTGGACGATGATGTAGTTCAGCACGCTGAAGTTGCCGTTGAACATCCAGAGCCAGGCCATGGCGCTCAGCACGGCCGGGACGATCCACGGCAGCAGCACCGCCGATCGGAACGCCTTGCGGAACCGGATCCGCTCGTTCAACACCAGCGCCAGGACGAAGCCGAGCGGCAGCTTGATCGCGATCGAGCCGAGCGTGAAGACGATCGTGTTGCGGATCGCCTGCCGGTAGACGCTGTTCTGCCAGATCGTCTCGTAGTTCTTGAAGCCGACGAAATGCGGCTCGCCGCCGATCACTTTGTCGGTCAGGCTGGTCGAGAGCGCCAGGTAGAAGGGGTACGCCAGGAAGCCGACGACGACGACGACCACGGGCGCGACCAGCAGGTAGCCGAGCACATCCTCCCGATCAAGCCAGGCGGCGATGCGGGTTGAAGGTCGAAGGTTGAGGGTTGAGGGACGGACCACTCGACTCATTGGCGCAGGTCGGCCGCGGGCTGGCGATCGTGCGCGTCGGCCAGCGCTTCTACCGGCGGACCACTCGACTCATCGGCGCAGGCTGGCCGCGGGCGCCAGCGCGAACGGCTGTGGCCGCGCAGCCGGCAACCGTCCGCGGCCACCCCGTCCCTCAACCCTCAACCCTCAACCCTCAACCCTCAACCCTCAACCCGTCAGAGCTTCGCCGCGGCCGCCCTGTACTGGTCGGCCGCCCACTTCATCGCTTCCTCCGGCTTCATCTTGCCGGTCACCGCGTTCGCGTACATGTCGGGCAGGACGAACTTCGCGACCATCTCGGCCACGGCGCGGGTCGCCGGACCCTCGTAGCCGATGAGTCGGTTGATCTTGTTCAGCTCGCGGAAGATCTTGAGCTTCGGGTCGTCCGGCCAGGCGTCCTCGGTCTCGATGTCGGTGAGCGGCGGGATGAAGTACGACTGGCCGGTCTTCGTCCACGGCACGAGGAACTTCTTGTCGAAGGCAGCGCGCATGAACTCGAGCTGGCCGTCACGGTTCTTGCTCGACGCGAACCCGGCCCACTCGTTGATGTTGTAGTTGGCGAAGCGGCCGGCCGGGCCCTTCGGCCAGTTGGCGTGGTCCATCTTATCGGCGATCGCCTTCTGGGCCGGGTCCTTGCTGTCGCGCGCCGCGAGGTAGATCGTGTTGACGTTGGTCGTCGCCGAGACCTTCTCGCCGAGGAACGCCTGGTTGTTGTCCGGGTCCAGCCAGGACAGGACCGCCGGGTCCATGTACTTGAAGATCTTGACCCACCAGTTGATCGAGGCGAGCGTTTCCGGCGACTCCAGCGCGACCGTTTTGCCGTCCTTCTCGAACTCCTTGCCGCCGAAGCCCCAGAGCACCGGGTAGTTCGTCGAGCGGGCATCCCCACCCGCGTGGCCGAGCGTCATACCGATCGGCGTGCCCTTGGCGCTCAGCTTCGCGGCCGCGTCGAGCAGCTCGTCGAACGTGTCCGGGAACTTGTCGACCCCCGCCGCCTTGAACATGTCGGGCCGCCAGTTCCAGGCGCATGGCGCGTGGCCGAGCGAGAGCGCCCGCCACTTGCCGTTGACGATGCAGGTCTGCTTCGCGATGTCGTACCAGCCGTGCCAGGCCTTGTCGATCTCCATCGCGACGTCGGTCACGTCGGTGAGCTTGTCGCCGTACAGGTACGGATCGGTGTCGGCCATCACCGCGATGTCGCCGCCGACGCCGCTCTCGATGATCGCGGCGATCTTGGCGGTCATCTGCGCGCCAGGCCGGTCGACCTTGGCATCCATTCCGGTCCGCTGCGCGAGGGCGGCGACCATGTCGTCGACCAGCTTGTCCTGGGCCGGTACGAACGAGTTGCCGGCCAGCACGAGCAGCTTCGTCCCTGCCAGCGAGCCGGACGGCTTGCTCGACGTGGCCGGCGGCGCCGAGGCGGGCTGGTTGCCCGGCGCGGCGGTCGCGGCGGCGGCCGGTTTGGTCGGGGCCGCGGCGCCAGCCGGCGCGGCCGCCGCCGGCGCCTGCGTGGGCGCGGGCGGCGCAGCGGTGGGCGCGGCGGCCTGGCCGCACGCGGCGAAGACGGGCCCAGCGGCCACAGCCGCCGCCCAGCACAGAAGCGAACGACGCGTGAACACGGACACTGGCGCTTTCTCCCGCCCCAAACTTATGTGTATACTGCCAGCAGTTGGCAGATATGCTGCCAGTATACTGGCGGGCAGCCGAGTGTCAACAGGTGGAAGCGCTGGAACACTTCGACCCGGGCGTCGCACCTCGCCGCGCTCTGTGGGAGACGATCGTCGAGGCGATGCGCCGTGCGATCATCCTCGGGGAGCTCCCCCCTGGCCTCCACCTCGAGGAACCGGCGCTGGCGGCCAAGTTCGGCGTCAGTCGCATCCCCATCCGTGAGGCGATCGTCCGCCTCGAACATGAAGGGCTGGTGCGCGTCGAGCCCCGCCGTGGCGCTTTCATCGTCGGGATGACCGCCGACGACGTCCACGACGTCTACGAGCTCCGCCAGCTCATCGAGGGGCGGGCTGCCTGGCGCGCGGCCACGCGGATCGACGCCGAGGGCCTCGCGCGGCTCGAGGCGCTTTGCACCCGGATGGACGAGGCGCTGCGGCGCCGCACGCCGGCCGCGATGGTCGACCCGGACGTCCAGTTTCACCGCGAGATGGTCGCCGCGGCCGGCTCACGCCAGCTCCTCGCCGCCTGGGAGCGGCTCGCCGGCCTGATCAGCACCATCCTCGGCGTGACCGACGCCGTCCGCTACGGCAGCTCGCCGAACGCCCTGCACGGCCACCAGCTGATCATCGACGCGCTCGCCCACGGCGACGCCGACCGGGCGGAGCAGGAGGTTCGCCGCCACCTGGAGAACGGCGAGCAGGTCATGCGGGAGGCGATGAGCGCGGGCCGCGCCGCCGACGGCGCGGTCGCACGCTGATGCAGGCGGCCTACCTCTTCGGTCCTCGCGACCTGCGACTCGTCGAGCGCGAGCTGCCGCCCCTCCGCCCGCAGGACATCCGCGTCGGCGTCGGCTACAGCGGCCTCTGCGGCACCGAGCTCCACCTCTACACGGGCATGGTCTTCGGCCAGCCCGCGACCGGGCCGCAGCCCATGGGCCACGAGTTCTCGGGCACCGTCGTCGAGATCGGACCCGAGGTCACCGCGCTGCACGTCGGCGACCGCGTCACCGCCATCCCGGGCGGGCCGTGCTACCAGTGCCAGCTTTGCCGCATCGGCCGTCCCTCGATGTGCCCGAACCGTGTGTCGCTCCGCAGCGGCGCCTGGGCGCCCGAGATCGTCCTCCCGGCCCAGATCGCGTGGCGCATCCCGGACGACGTGTCGGACCGCGCCGCGGCGCTGACCGAGCCGCTCGCGTGCGCGGTGCGCGCGGTCGACCGCTCCGAGATGCGCAGCGGCGACCGCGTCTGCGTGGTCGGCGGTGGGCCGATCGGGCTGCTGATCGCCTCGGTCGTGAAGGCATCAGGCGCGCGCACCTTGATCGTGTCCGAGCCGAGGCCGTTCCGGCGGGAGCTCGCGCACCGTCTCGGCGCCGACGTGGTGGTCGATCCCACGGCGGAGGACCTGGCCACCGTCGTCCGCGGCGCCACCGATGGCATGGGCTGCGACGTCGTCTTCGAGGCCGTGGGCCACCCGGCGACGGTCGAGACGGCGATCGCGCTGGCCGCCCCCGGGGGTACCGTGATGATCGCCGGGGTGGCCGACCGCGACCACGTCGCGCGGTTCAAGCCCCAGGAGCTCTTCTTCAAGGAGCTCACGATCCGAGGAACCAAGGGTGTCACCTGGGGCGTCGACCGCGCGCTACGCTGGCTCGGCAAGCTCGACCTCGAGCCGATCATCACGCACACGCTGCCGCTGTCCGAGGCACAGGCCGCGGTCGAGCTGGCCCTCAGCGGCGAAGCTGGGAAGGTCTACCTGCGGCCATGAGCGCTGGACCCCGCGCGTCGCGCGCCAGCGGGTGGCGAGACGCCAGCCACACGACGCTCGGCCACCCGCGCCCGGGTGGAGTGGAACCAGACTCGCCCCTTCGTGAGAGGGTAGGATGACGGCGTCCCCGTGACCCACGCCTGGTTCGACCTCTCCGGGAAGGTCGCCCTCGTCACCGGCGCTGGCGCGAACGGCGGTAACGGCCACGCGATCGCTCTGGCGCTCGCCGAGCATGGTGCCGACCTGCTCGTCTCCGACGTCGACCTCCCTGGCGCGCTCCAGACGAAGCGCGAGGTCGAGGCGCTCGGCCGCCGCTGCGTCGCGACAAGCACCGACAACGGCGACCCGGACCAGATCCGCGGGATGTTCGCCACCCTCGACCGGGAGCTCGGCCAGATCGACGTCCTCGTCAACAACGTCGGCGTCGGCCACCGCTCGCGGCCCGAGGATCTGCCACTCGACAAGTGGCGCTGGGTCGTCCGCGTCAACCTCGAAGGGACTTTCCTGTGCAGCCAGGAGGCAGGCCGGCGAATGATCGCGCGCGGACAGGGCGGCAGCATCATCTCGATCAGCTCGATCGCCGGCAGCTCGGCGCTCGGACGCGGCAACTTCGTCTACAGCGTGACGAAGGGCGGGATCAACCAGCTTACCCGCGAGCTCGCCGTCGAGTGGTCGATCCATGGCATCCGGGTCAACGCCATCCAGCCGGCCCAGATCCTGACGCCGGCGGTCCAGCGGATGTTCGAGGACCCACGGCTCGACCCGGCCACGCTGAAGGCCCGCCTGCTGCGCGGCATCCCACTCGGGCGGCTCGGCGAACCGGTCGACGTCGCCAAAGCGGCGGTCTTCCTTGCCTCCGACGCCGCGGCGTTCACCACCGGCCACATGCTGCCGGTCGACGGGGGTAACCTGGCGCTGAACGGCGGAGGTGATCGGGTATGGCCGAGCGACCTTTGAGCGATAGGGCACGCGTCCCCGTCGTGATGCCGAAGCAGGGCTGGACGATGGAGGTCGGCTCGGTCGTCGAGTGGCGCAAGCGCGACGGCGACTTGGTGCGCCGCGGGGAGATCCTGTTCGTCATTCAGAGCGACAAGGCGACGAACGAGATCGAGGCACTCGAGAGCGGGGTGGTCCGCATCCCTCCCGAGTCGCCGCCGCTCGGGCAGGAGGTGCCGATCGGAACCGTGCTCGCCTACATCGAGCCGGCCGACCTGCCCGCCGAGCCCGCACCCGCGCCGATCGCCGCGCCAGCCGCACCGGCCCGGGCCGAAGCGCCGCGCGCGCGTCCATCCTTCACGCCGACCTACCAGCCGATCACGGCGGAGCGGGCGCGCGGGCTCTACCGGACTATGCTCGTGATCCGCAAGACCGAGGAGGCGCTCGCGCGCGCCCACCAGAACGGGCTGGTCCACGGAGCCTGCCACACCTACGTCGGCGAGGAGGCGATCGCGACTGGCGTCTGCGCCCACTTGACCGACGCCGACGCGGTCTTCTCGACGCACCGCGGCCACGGCCACGCTCTCGCCAAAGGAGTGACGCCGCGCGAGCTGGCCGCCGAGCTCTTCGGCCGCGTGGGCGGCTGTTCGCGCGGCCGCGGCGGCTCGATGCACATCTTCAAGCCCGAGGTCGGGATGATGGGCACGAGCGGCATCGTCGGCCCCTCGATCGTCCTGGCCACCGGCGCGGGGTACACGGCCAAGCTGCTCAAGACCGGCGCGGTCGGCGTTGCTTTCTTCGGCGATGGCGCGTCGAACAACGGAGCGTTCCACGAAGGCCTGAACCTGGCTGCCATCTGGGACCTGCCGGTGCTCTTCGTCTGCGAGAACAACCTCTACGCGACCGAGGTACCTTTCGGGACCGTCGCCCGCGAGCCCGACGTCGCGGCCCGCGCCGCCGGCTACGGCATCCCCGGCGTCGTCGTGGACGGCAACGACGTTCTGGCGGTGTACGAGGCCGCCGGCGAGGCCATCCGCCGCGCCCGGGCCGGCGAGGGCCCGACGCTCCTCGAGTGCAAGACCTACCGCACCCGCGCCCACTCCGAGGGCATGCGCGAGGCCGGCTACCGCTCCCTCGACGAGATCGCCGCCTGGAAGGCCCGCGACCCGATCCCCCGCTTGAGGCAGCAGCTCCTGGCCAACGGCGCACCCGAGGCCGAGCTGGCTGCGATCGAGCGCGAGGTGGAGGCGATGGCGGAGGACGCCGTCGAGTGGGCCAGGAACAGTCCGTACCCAGACCCGGCGACGGTGCTGGAGAACGTGTATGCGGAGTAGCCCGGGATCGAGGGGCGGAGCCCTGGAGGGCGCAGGGGAGCGCCCGCGTGGGGGCCCGGGGGTGCCACCTTCGACAATCGATTCCCCCTCTCCTCGTCAGGGAGAGGGGTCCACGGGGTGAGGGCGCCTTGAGAGAGCTCACCTTCGTCGAGGCGGCCCGCGAGGGCCTCGCCGAAGAGATGGAACGGGACCCGCGCGTCTTCGTCGTCGGCCAGGGCATCGGCGCCCGCGGCGGTAACTTCAACACGACGCTCGGCCTGTACGACCGCTTCGGCCCCGAGCGGCTCCGCGACGTGCCGATCGCCGAGCGAGGGTTCGTCGGGATGTGTACCGGCGCCGCCGCGACCGGCGCCCGGCCGGTCGTCGACTTCATGTTCGTCGACTTCATCGCCGACGCCTTCGGCGAGCTCATCCACCAGACCGGCAAGCTCCAGTACATGAGCAACGGCCGCCTGAAGATGCCGATCGTCCTGCGCGGCTGCTACGGCATCGGCGGCGCCGCCGCGACCCACCACTCCGGCGCCTACTACTCGCTCTTCGTCCACCAGCCCGGGTTCCGTGTCGTGATCCCTTCGAATCCGGCCGACGCGAAGGGCTTGTTGAAGACCGCGATCCGCTCGGACGACCCCGTCTTCTTCCTCGAGCACAAGTCGCTGCTCAACACGCGCGGCCCCGTTCCCGACGGCGAGCACCTGGTCCCATTCGGCCAGGCCAGGGTCGTGCGCGCCGGCGGCGACGCGACGCTGGTCGCGATCGGGAACATGGTCCCCAGGGCGCTCGCAGCCGCCGAGGAGCTCGCCGCCGATGGCGTCGCCGTGGAGGTGATCGACCCGCGCACGGTCGCGCCGCTCGACGTCGACGCCATCCTCGGGTCGGTCGAGAGGACGGGGCGCTTGTTGATCCTCGAGGAGGACTACGCGCCATGTTCGGTCGCATCGGAGATCGCGGCGCAGGTGGCCGACCGCGGCTTCGACCTGCTCGACGCGCCGATCAAGCGGCTGAACACGCGCCCGGCCCCTGTCCCGTACAGCCCACCGCTCGAAGCGGCGTTGGTCCCCAACACCGACGACGTCGTCGCCGCGATCCGTGGCTTGCTCGGATGAGCGTGCTCAATCCGAGCGGCGGAGGGACGAGGACGTTCGACCGTTCCAACGGCCGCCAGCGCCAGCCGGCGCCGCCACGCGATCGCTTGTCTCGGCTGGCGTGAGGCGAGCGTGATCTCGCTCGGGATCGTCGGCGCTGGATCGCTGGGCCAGACCTACGCCGCGATGCTCGCGACGAGCGGGACCGAGGTGACGCTGCTCGCGACCGAGCGCAGTGCCGCGCGGCTGCGCGAAGCCGGTGCGATCCGGCTGCACGGCGCGGTCGAGCTCGAAGTCCCCGTCGAGGCGGTCCGGCTGACGACCGACCCGCGCGACCTGCCCAACGGGGCGGGCGTCGTCTTCACGACCAAGGGCCGCGAGCTGCCAGACGCCGCCCGGCACGTCCGCGCCAACTGGCCGGCCGCCGACGACGACGCCGCCTGGGTGGCCGGCATCCAGAACGGCGTCGTGAAGGACGACGTGCTGGCCGGCGTCTTCGGCGCGGAGCGGGTCGTGGGCGGGGTGACCATCGTCGGCGCCCAGCGCGAGGAGGACGGCCGGGTCGCGGTGACCAGCCGCGGCGCGACCTACTTCGGGGAGTTCGACGGCCGCCCGTCGGCCCGCGCCCAGGCCGCGGTCGACGCCTTCAACCGGGCCGGGCTGCCGACCGAGCTGGCCGCCGACGTCCGGTCGGTCATCTGGTCGAAGATGTGCAACGCGACAGGCTTCTTCGGCGTCACGTGCCTCACCCGGATCGCGTCGAACCACTTCGGCCACTACCCCGAGCTGGTCAACGCGTACATGGGCCTGGTCCGTGAGACCGCCGCGGTCGCGAACGCCCACGGCGTCGAGATCGGCGCCTACCCGGCCTTCCCGATCAAGAGCTACCTCGACCGCACCGACGAGGAAAACGTCGCCTGGTTCGCCGAGCGGGCTGCGCCGTTCGACCCGAGCCCCAACGCACCACTGTCGCGCACGTCGATGCTGCAAGATCTCCTCGCCGGCCGTCCCCTCGAGGTCGAGGCGATCTTCGGCGACGTGTGCGAACGTGCCCGACGGGTCGGCGTCCCGGTGCCGAAGCTCGAGGTCGTCCGCGACCTCATACGAGCCATCGACCCCGGCCGCGCCAGCTCTCCAGCGCGGCCGGGT
>DASRFH010000125.1:0-14361 GCA_035651675.1 Chloroflexota bacterium
GCCGGGCGCCAACTCGTATGCTTCGATGCCCGGCTGCGTGCTGCCGCTCACGCCGAGGGCTTCAGCTTGCTGCCCACGGGCCTTTAGCGGAGCTTCCCCCTCCCGAGCACCGGCCAGACCTGCTCGACGACGCCGTCGCGGGTGGCGTACATCTCGTCGTGCAGGAAGGTCGTGAAGTCCGAGTAGCCGACGATCCACTCGACCTTGTCGCCGACCTTCAGCTCGGTGTTCGGCTCCTCGAGCTCGATGCGGCCGTGCTCGGCGGACAGGCCCACCCGGGCGACCTTGCCGACGCCCAGCGGCCGCGGCATCGCCTGCTTCGAGCTCATCGTCTTCTCGCCCGCATCGGTGATGATGCGCGTCGGCGTCGGCCGGCTGGTGACGGTCGAGACGACCGTCATCGCGAACTCGTGCCCCGGCAGGCCGTAGTGCTCCGAGTAGTGGACGTCGTTGAAGATGCCGCCGCCGGCCTGGATCTCGGTCACGCCCGGGATCGTCGCCGTGACCCAGTAGGTGCCGGTACCGCCGCAGGAGACGATGTCGGCCGGCAGCCCGGCCGCCCGCGCCATCTTCGCCGTCTCGACCAACCCGCCGACCGACTCCTCGATGACGGCACGCTTCTTCGCCGGCTCCAGGATCGTCGTCGCGTGCGCCTCCCACGCCATCACGCCCGCGTACTGCAACCCCGGGAGGTCGGCCAGGCGCTTCGAGAACTCGACGGCCGGCTCGCGCAGCGCCACGCCAGCCCGGTTGAGGCCGTTGTTGCACTCGACCAGCACGCGCACCCGCACGCCCTTGGCGCGGGCCGCCGCGTCGATTTCCCTGGCGTTCTCGATCGAGTCGACGCAGACCATCACGTCGGCGTGGCGGCGCAGGTTGACCAGCCGCGTCACCTTCTCCGACCCGACGATCTGGTTGGCGATCAAGATGTCCTTGATCCCCGCGCCGGCCATCACCTCCGCCTCGCCGAGCTTGGCGCAGGTCACGCCGAAGGCGCCGGCAGCGATCTCCATCCAGGCCACCGCCGGGACCTTCTGCCCCTTGGTGTGCGGCCGCCAGCCGACCTTGTTCTGCTTGACGATGATGTCGGCCATCTTGCGGATGTTGCACTCGAGCGCGTTCAGCTCGACGCAGAGGGCGGGCGTGTCCAGCTCCCACTTGGGGCGTCCGACGGCGGTGCTCATGCGGGTTCTCCTTGGCGCTTGGTGGGCATTCTACCCGCCGAGGGCGGTGAGGTCGCGCCGCAGCACGGCGGCCATGAAGCCGCGCGCGGTGTCGAGCGCGCTGGGCTCGGCCCGGCTCCAGCGCGCCATCCCGTTGAGCAGCGGCAGCGCCTCGTGCATCCCGGGGAAGAGGCGGCGGTCGTTCTCTTTGATCGCCGAGAGCTCGCGCGCCCAGCCGACCAGGTCCACGACCTGGCGCGCGCGCTGGGCACCCTCGTCGGGGTCGTCCGGGTCCACCCCTAGCTCGTCGCCCGCGTCCGCCGCGTACCGCGCCGCCGCGGCCCGCACTTCGGACCGGTCGAGGTCGGCCGCGCTCGCCACCCTGGCGACCGCGGCGTCGATCAGCCCGGGCAGCTCGGCCTGGTCCACGCCGGGTGGCCGCGGCCCGGCCGCGACTGCCCACTCGGGCGGGTCGACGCCGTAGAGCCGGGCGATCTCCGCCAGCGCCTGGTCCACGGGGTGGCCGTCGGCGTCCACGAGGCCGAAGTAGTCGTCGACGGCCTCGGGGCCGGCGGTCGTCCAGGTGTAGGGCGCTGACCCGAGCACGCGCGGGCGGCTCGCGGCGATGAGCTCGTGCAGGTGGGCGAAGCCCTGGGCGCGCACGGCCCGCCCCACGCCCGCCGGCGCGTACTCGCTGACGAGCAGCGGCGCGTCGAGCTGCGTGTCCTCGACCCAGTTGGCGAGCGCGTCGCCAACCCGCTCGGTGTAGAAGTTGACCCCGTAGACGAACCCGTCCGGCGCGCGGACGACCGGCCGCGGTGCGGCCGCCGCCTCGTCCGGCGCGGCCGCCGCGTCCGGGTCGGCGTCGGGGTCCGGCGTCCAGGTCGGCGTCGGCTCGATCGAGAAGCCCTGCTGGCGTGCGAACGCCTCGGCCAGGTACGGCGCGAAGACGTCCTCGGCTTCGCGCAGCACGACCGGACGGGTGGGGTCGAGCGCGTGCACCTGGTCGAAGAGCTGGACGTAGAAGTCGGCGAACGCGCGCCGCTCGTCGTCGCCCATCTCGATCGTGACCTCGTTCCCGATGCCCCACATCAGGACGGCCGGCTGGTCGCGGAAGCGGCGCACCCAATCGGCGACGTCGCGGCTGACCTGCGCGCGCAGCTCCGGATCGGCGTAGTCCCAATCCGGCTTGAGGTCGAACGGCATGACCACGCCGATGCCGTTCTCCTGGGCGGCGGCGAGGAGCTCCTCGTCGAACACGCCGGGATCCCAGCCGAGCACCATGTTCACGCCGACCTGCGCCATCAGCCGCAGGTCGCGGTGCAGCCGCTGCGCCCGCACGTCCGGCGGCACGTCGGCGGTCGCGTACGTCGGGTTGTAGCCCATCCCGCGCAGCGGGCCAAGCGCGCGGACCGCGGCGAGTGGGTCGACCGGGCCCGCGGGCGTCGCCAGGACCACGATCACGACCGGCGTTGGGCTGGCGGCGATGGCGGCGCCGGGCGGCGCCGTGGGCACCACGGGCGCGGTGGGGGCGGCCAACCGCCGCGGGACGCGGGTCGAGCTCAGCGCGGTCGGCACCCGCCCGACGCCGGCTGTCTTGACCGGCCGCCCGGCCGATGGTGGGCGCAAGTACGCGCTGCCGCCGACGATGGCGACGACGACGAGCGCGGCGGCGGCCCCCAGCAGCAGCGGCCGCTGGCTCGGCCGCCTGGGCGGGAGCGCGCTCCGGCGTGGCGGTGGCCCGCCGGCCGTCCACCCTGCCGCGCCGGGGCGCGAGCGCCGTCGGCGGAGGCGCAGCCAACCGACCAGCGCGCCGACCGCCAGCGCGCCGAGCGCCCAGCCCAGCCACGCCTTCGCGTTTCCCATACCGAACCGATCGATTGTGTGCCATGCCGCCGCGGCCGCGTGCGATCGTCGTCCGACGACGGGCCGTCAGGGCTCGGCCGCCGCGCGCGCGGGCACTCGAGCGTCTGCATCGGCACCCCGTGGTCGTTCGAGCCCGCGCGGGCCAGGCTCCGCGTTCCGTGCGAGCTGTGGGCCAGCACGACGCGCCCTCCATCTGGGGATGCCGCGCTCGCCCGCGTCGGCGACGCCGGCGCCATGGCGCGCCTGCCTGGCGGGCGGACGGCGCCGGGCGCCCGGCGGTCGATGCGGTTCCCAGCTCAACCCAAGCTCAACAAGGGTCGGACGGCAGCACAACCGCCGGCCTCGACCTCGCCCGGCTTCGCCGCGTAAGGTCGTATGACGCTGCGTGGAGGTCAGTCGGTTGGATCGGTCTGGACGGGACCATCTACGCCCTGGGCACCGACCAGGGCGATCCCGTGGTGGCGCTCCGTCGTCTGGGCTCGATCGACAGCTCGCCGACGGTCGACGGCCGCGGCGCGCTCTCCTCGGGCTGCACGGCCGGGCACGTCTCGGGGATCACGCCGCCGCGGACGGAAAACAGCCCTTCCACGACGACCGTGGTGCGCGGGTCTGGACCGCGCCGACGATCCGGCCCGACGGCGCCGTGATCGTCGACGACCCGACCGGACGTGTGCAGGTGCGTGGGCAGCGGTAGGACCGCGGCGGTAGATCGGCCGTGACGGCGCCCCGTCCCAAGGTCCTGCTGCTCGCCGAGGACGCGCAGCGGCGCAGCGCCCTCGCGCGGGCGCTCGGGGATGACGGGCTCGAGGTGGTCGCCGACGCCGCGTTCTCGCCGGCCGCGCTGTTGTGGGCGCAGGACAGCAAGCCGGACCTGATCGTCCTCGCCGAGCCGGCCGACGCGGTGGGCGGCGACCTGCACAAGCAGTTCGTGGCGACCCTCCAGTGGCTGGCACCGGACCGCAAGCGGTGGCCGGTCTTCGTCCTGTTAGGCCGCGCCGACGAAGCGGCGGCGCGCGATGCGCTGCGCGCCGGGGCGAGCGCGGTGGTGTGGCCCGATGCGGCGGACGCGCGGCCTGGCGCGTCCCTGCTGGCGGCCTGGGATGCGTTCCGATCGTCCGCTCGAGACGCCCAGGACGGCACCTCCGGCAAGCAGTTCATACCGCCGACCGCACCAATCGGCGCCCCGCTGGGGGGCACCATGAGGTCAAGTCCGCCCGGCGAGCGCCCGGCCGCGGCCACCCGCCACGAGGCCGCCGAGGCGCCTGCCGCGGCGCCGGTCGAGCCGGTCGTCGCACCCCCGGCGTCGGTCGAGCCGGTCGCCGCGGCCCTGGGCCTGGTCGAGCCAGTTGTCGGGGAGGCCCCTCGGGAGGCGCGCGGCGACCGCGCTGAGGCGGCAGGAACAGCGGCGGCGTGGGTCGCCTCGCCACGCGCGAGGCTGGTGGTTGCCGCCACGGCCGCGGTGGCGTTGGTGGTCGCGATCGGCGCCTTCGCGCTGCGCCAACCGACCACGGTTCGGCCGAGGTTGCCGACGCTGCGGCTGGGCGCCGCGCTCGTCGAGGGGGCGGGCGATCGGGTGGTCCCCGCCGCGCGGGCGGTAGAGACTGCCGCACCCGCCGCTGAGCTCGCGTTGGCCACGCGGGAGCGCGAGGAGCCGTCGCCGACCGCGCAGCCCCCGCCGACGGCCGAACCGTCGCCCGCCGAGCGGCCAACCACTCAGCCGTCGCCCACGCCCGCGACGGTTTCCGCGACGGCGACGCCGCTCGCGACCGCGAGCCCATCGGCGCAGCCGACGAGCTCGCCCACGCCACCGCCCTCCGCCACGGCGGTCGAGACACCCGTCGTGGTGCTCGACGAGCGCTTCGCGGACAACCGCCTCGGTTGGCCGAACGATGCGCGGGGCACCGCGTGGCTGACCAGGGGTGCCTACCATTTCGCCGTTCGTCAGCCCGGTCGTTTCGTCGCCGTGGGCGTCAAGGTCGGTCAGGCGCTCTCCGACGTCATCGTGACGGGGGTGTTCCGCAAGGTCGGCGGCCCGTCGGGCGGCGGGTACGGTGTGATCGTGCGGGATCAGAGCCCCAGCCCCGGCGACGGCGTTGAACAGACCGGCCGCTATTACGTGCTCGAGGCAGGAGACAAAGGGGAGGTCGGGATCTGGCGGCGCGACGAGGACCATTGGGTCGACCTGCTGCCCTGGACGCAGTCCAGCGCCGTCCACCCAGGCGGCGAGAGGAACGAGCTGACCGTTCGCGCGGTGGGCAGGCAGATCGCGTTGTCGGTCAACGGGACCGACGTGGCCAGCGTCGAAGACGCTGCGCTGGACGGGGGCGGCGTCGGCGTGTTCGTGGGCGGCGATGCGAACGAGGTTGTGCTGGAGCGGCTGACGGTACAGCGGTTCGGCTGAGCCAGGTAACAAACGTAACCATTCCGCCGGCTATCCTCGACCGACAGCCAACCAGGCGCTAGTACCAACGGTGCATGGAAGCGCCTGGTGCCGAGCTCTGGACGCGGGTGACTGGGCTGCCCAGCGAGGTGGCCGTTCTCCGGTCGGGCAAAGGGCCCGCGTTCTCGATCGTGTCGGTCGACGAGCGGGCGGTGTACGTCGCCGTTGGACCCGAGCGGGTGCGGCGCCGCATCCCGCGCCGAGCTCTCGAGGCGGCCGCGGTGTTCCTCGCCGCCGGCCAGCCGGTCCCGCCGGGGACGGTATCTCAACCAGCCCGCGTCAGAGCCATCCTCCGCGCGGTCGGCGTCGCGTAATATGCCCCTGTGGCGTCGTCGAACCCGCTGAACGAGCTCGCCCGGTACAACCGCTGGGCGAACGCCAAGGTCTTCGCCATCTGCCGGGGCGTCGACGAGTTCGCGCTCGGCGCCGCCGCGCCCGGGACGATCAGTTCGGTGGAGGAGACGCTCAAGCACCTCGCGCTCGTCGAGGACGGCTACGCGAGCATGATCCTGGGGTGCGACCCCTCGCAGGGACACGCGAGCCGCGAGTCGTTTCTGACGAGCTACCTCGGCCACGACCTCGAGTGGTTCGCCGACCGCGTCGCCGACGTCGACCGCGAGTACGAGCGGCTGACCGCCGAAGCGGATCCTGCCTTCCTCGACGGCGAGCTGTCCATCCCATGGTTCGCGTTCCCGGTCACGCGCGGCCAGGGGATGCTCCAGGTGTTCTCCCACTCGCACACCCACCGCGCCCAGGTGATGTCGACGCTCGGCGACCGTGGACTGGCAGTGCCGGACATGGACTACGTGCAGATGCTCCAGGAGGAGCGCGGAGCCAGGTAGTCCCGCGCGGGAGCGGCGGGACGCCGGCCGGGCGATCGAGGGTGTTCAGCCGTTACGTGAGCACCGGCTGGCGGACGTCCACTGGCTTGCCGGTGCGCGCCGCCTCGTAGATCGCCTGGACGACCGCCAGCGGGTGCAGCGCGTCCGCGCCGCGGATCACCGGCTCGCGTCCCTGGCGCACCGCGTCGACCATGTCCTTGATCTGCAGGAAGTGGCCGACCGCCGTGCCGCGGTCGGCACCCGGCAGCGCGAGCTCCTCGGGCGTCGGCTCGCCCGGCTCGACGCCCTCGAGCTGCCACTCTTTGATCTTGTAGTTCTCGAGCAGGATCGAGCCCTTTTCGCCGTGGACCTCGATGCGGTCCTTCTGAGCCGGGTAGACCGAGGTCGTCTGCTCGATCACTCCGAGCGCACCCGACTCGTATTCGGCGACGGCGATGGTCGTGTCGTCGGCCTCGATGTGCTGGTGGCGCAGGTGGCGGCTGTGGCCCTGGACCGTCTTGATCGGGCCGGCGATCCAGGTCACCAGATCCACGCCGTGGATACCCTGGTTGATCAGCGCCGCGCCGCCCTCTTTCGACCACGTCCCGCGCCAGCCCGAATCCGTGTAGTAGTTGGGCGCGCGGTAGGACTTGAAGACCATGTCGGCAACCAGGACACGACCCAGCTCGCCGTTCTTGACGGCGTCGTGGGTCCGGCGGGTGCCGAAGACGAAGCGCCGGTTGTAGATCGCGGCGAGCTTGACGCCGTGCCGTCGGCAGACGTCCACGAGCTCGAGCGCCCGATCGAGGTTCAGCTCGATCGGCTTCTCGACGACGACGTGCTTGCCGGCCTCCGCGGCTGCCCTGGCCACTTCGAGGTGCAGCGCCGTCGGCAGGCAGATCGAGACGACCTGCACGTCGTCGCGGCGCATGAGCGCCCGGTAGTCCGCCATCCACTCGGCGCCCAGCTCGTCGGCCAGTGGCCTGCCGCGGTCCTCCCGCAGGTCGCAGACCACTTTCAGCGCGCAGCCCTCGACCTGCGCCGCGAAGCGCGCATGGGTCGGGCCGACAAGCCCAGCCCCGACCACCGCGTAGCCAACCGTTCCTGCCATCGTGTGCGCTCCTCTCTCGTTAGCTCGCCGGCACCGACCGCGGCGCCGGCGCGTTCCGGTCGCCGATCGGCTCGACCAGACCCTCAGCCCGGCCGCGTTCCAGGATAGCCGCGACGGTCTCCTCGGCGGTCTGGTCCGACGTGTCGAGCCAGAGCCCGATCCGCCGCGTGCGCTCCCGGACGACGCCGTCGAGCCACCCCCACTCCCGCCACAGCGCAGTGCCGCGGCCGCGCTCGCGCGCCCGCACGACCTCCGGGCGGGCGGTCAGCATGACGAACACGAACGGCTGCCCGGCCATCTCCTCGAGCAGGTGCTCGATCCGATCCCCGATCACGACGTCGTCGACCACCGCGCTGAAGCCGGCGGCGACGAACGAGCGTGCGAGCTGGCAGGCGGTGCGGAGCCGCAGGCGCAACTGGCGCGCGGCCTCGGGCGACAGGCGGTCGGCCTCGGGCCAGCAGCCGCCCGCGACGATCATCTTCTGGAGCGCGTCGGCGCTCACCCAGGCTCCCCGTCCTAGCCGGGCGGCCAGGGCCCGGGCAACGGTGCTCTTGCCGACCCCTTGCACGCCGGACACCACGAAAAGGGTCGGCCCGTCGGTCGCGTCGGCCACTTAGCCCTTAAGCCCGCTCATCACGACGCCGCGCACGAAGTACTGCTGCCCGGCGAAGAAGAGCACGACGCAGGGCAGCGTCATCATCAGCGAGGCCGCCATCAGGAGCTGGATCATCGGCTCGCCGCCCTGCGACCCCAGGAGCTGGAAGTAGCGGATGCCGATCGGTAGAGTGAAGTGCTCGGTCGAGTTCAGGAAGATGAGCGGCCGCAGGAACTCGTTCCAGTGCTGAAGGAACGCCAGGATCGCGGCGGTCGCTAGCGCCGGCTTAGAGAGCGGCAGGATGACGTCCCACAGGATCCGTAGTGCACCGGCGCCGTCGATGCGCGCCGCCTCGTCGAGGTCGCGCGGGAGCGCCAGGAAGAACTGGCGGAGCAGGAAGATGTAGAAGGCGCCGCCGAGGAAGTGCGGCACGATCAGCGGCAGCAGCGTGTCGACCCAGTTGATGTACCGGAAGAGCAGGAACGTCGGGACGAGCGTCACCTCGTCCGGCATCACGATCGTGGCCAGCGTCAGGATGAACAGCACGTCCCGCCCAGGGAACCGGTAGCGCGCGAAGCCGTAGGCGACCAAGGCCGAGCTCAGCGTGAGGCCGACCACGTCGAGCAGCGTCACGATCGCTGAGTTGACCACGAACGTGCCGTACGGGACGCGCTGCCACACCTGGACGTAGTTCGTCCAGCGGATCGACTCGGGCCACCACGTTGGCGGGAAGACGAAGATCTCCTGCGGCCCTTTGAACGACGTGACGACCGTCCAGTAGAAGGGCACCATAAAGACGACACTCAGGACCAGGCAGAGCGCATAGAGCGCGCCCCGTCCGAGCTGCGCCTTGGCGGCCGACCGCGAAGCGGTCCGGGCCGCCGGTGGTGAAGCCGCGATCGTCCGACTGGCCATCAGAGCCGGTCCTCCCGCTCGCCCTCGTAGTGGACCCAGCGGTTCGAGAGCCGGAACTGGAGGAACGTGAACGCCAGGATCACCACGCAGAAGATCCAGGCCAACGCCGAGGCGTAGCCCATCTGGCTGTACTTGAACGCCTGGTTGTAGATGTGGTAGACGAAGAACCAGGTCGAGTAGGCCGGCCCGCCACCGGTCGCGACGTACGATACGGCGAAGACCTTGAACGCGGCGATGATGCCGAGCACCAGGTTGAAGAGCATCGTCGGTGAGATCATCGGCAGCGTCACGTTGCGGAACTTCTGCCAGTTGTTCGCTCCGTCGATCGCCGCGGCATCGAACAGCTCCTGCGGCACGCCCTGCAAGCCGGCGAGGAAGATGATCATTCGGCTGCCGCCGACCGAGCCCCAGAGGCCGATGATCACGAGCGAGGGCAGCGCCCACTCGTAGCTCGACAGCCAGCGCGGTCCCTGGATGCCGACCGCCCTAAGGGCGTAATTCAGCAGACCGACCTCCGGTTGGAAGATCCAGGTCCAGAGGATCGCGCCGGCCACGATGGGGGTGAGGGTCGGCAGGAAGAAGAGCGTGCGGAACAGGTTCGTGCCGCGGACGCCCCGGTTGAGCAGGAGGGCGCAGCCGAGCGAGGCGGCCAACCCGAGCGGCACCAGCATCACCACGTAGAGCGATGTCCGCTGGATCGCCTGCCAGAAGATCGGGTCCTCAAAGAGCGCCTTGGCGTAGTTATCCAACCCGACGAAGCGCGGCGGGCGCAGCACGCTGTATTCGGCCAGGCTCAGGTACGCCGACGCGAGGAGCGGGCCAACGATGAACAAGAGCAGCCCGAGCCCCCAGGGCGAGACGAGCAGGAACCCTTCGATCGCCTCGCGCCGCCGCAGGCCACCCCGCGAGCCGGCCCGGGCGGCGCGCCGAGCCCCGATCACGCTACGCCGGCTTGTCCAGGACCTTCTGGACCGCGGCGTTGACCTTGTCGAAAATGTCGCCGTCGGGCTTCGCCTGGCCGATCCAGAGCGCGTCGAAGCCCTGCTGCATCGTGTCCGACGCCTCGCTGCCGCGGTAGTTGGCAGGACCGTTGAACGGGAGCGCCCCTTCCCAGATCTTGGCCCACTGCTTCATCCAGAAGTACTTCTCCTGCACTTTCGAGTCGTTGTAGACGTCGGGCCGTCCGCCGGGTGTGACGCCGAGGTCGAGGTGAAAGATGCCGCCCTCCTTCGAGGCGTCCAGCTTCGCGAACTCCCACGCCATGTCCGGGTTCTTCGACTGCGAAGTGACGCAGATCGTGTTCGCCTCGGCCATCGAGCCGCGGATGCCGGTCGGGCCCTTCGGGAGCGGGACGATGTTCCACTTGACCTTGGTCGCGTTCGACGCGTTGGCGTCCCAGGTGCCCGAGTTGTGCATCGCCAGCTTCTTGGCCGCGAAGAGCGTGCTGAACCCGTCCTTCGCCTGGTCTGGCAGCGGCATGAACTTCGTCTTGTACATGCCGTCGTAGATCCAGGTGAGCCCAGCCTTCGCCTCAGGTGTGTTGACGGTTGCCTTCTTGCCGTCCTTCGAGTAGATGTCGCCGCCGAAGGCGCGTACCCAGATCAGCAGCTCCGGCGCCGACCCGGCCAGCGGCCGGAACCCGAACTTGCCGTCCTTGCTCAGCTTCTGGCCGACCTCGGCCAGCTTGTCGAGCGTCCAGCTCTCGTCCGGTTCGGGGATGCCCGCCTCCTGGAACATCTCGACGCTGTAGTAGAGGCCGGCCCGGCCGGGGCTGGCGCCGTCGAGCATGCCGTAGAGCTTGCCATTGGCGTAGAGCTGGTCGACCGCGACCTTGAACCATTGACTCCAGTCGATCGCGTCCTTCTTGGCGTAGTCGTCGAGCGCCTTAGCGATGCCGAGCGCACCGAACCTCTGGTGGTCCATTTGGAACGTGTTGATGAAGTAGAGGTCGCCGATGGTGTTACCGGCCGCCATCGTCTCGAGCTTCTGGGTGAGCTCCGACGCCGGGAATGGCTCCCACTTCAGCTCGACGCTCGGGAACTTCTGCTTGAAGAGATCGCCGACCTTGGCCCACGCGTCGTTGTAGGGCCCGCTGCGGATGTTGAGCCGGAGCTGGCTCGTCGCCCCGCCCGTCGCCGGTGCAGCCGCCTGGGGCGTGCCGCCGGTGGCGGGCTTCGTCGCGGCGGCGCCACTGGCCGCGCTACCCACCGCGGTGGGTGCCGCGGTGGGCGGCGCGCTGGCGCAGGCAGCGACGATTGGAGTGGCGACCGCGGCGAGGGTAGCGGCGCCAGTCCAGCGGAGCAGGGCACGACGACCGAAGGATCGCGGCATTTGTGGTTCCTCCCTCCAAACGTCCGGCGCCGAGTATACCGAATACGAAGGGGAGCGCCGGGCAGCCGCCAGCGCCCAGCCTTCCGGGGTGCGCCCACGGCGAAGCAATCGGCGCGGGGTGGCGGTTCCACGCCGTCACCCCTTCAGGAACGCCCGCCACACCTCGGCGACCAGCGTGGCGACCATGCCGACGACCAGCGCGTTCACCTTGGCGTCGATGCGGCCGAGCTCGCGCTCGAGGTCCTCGACCGCGCGGCGGGTGACGAGCTCGTAGGCGCTGAGCGGCTGCGTCGCGACCGTGCGGCGCCGGGGCTTCGTCGGCCCGGCCGCGGTCTCGGTCGTCTTGTGCGCCCTCATCGGCTGGCCCCCTTCGCGGCGCGCTCGCGGCCTTCGAGCAGCACCTGGTGCCCGATCCGCGCGACCTGGCCAGCCGTCAGTAACTCGTCGGCGCGCCCGCCTAGGCCGCGCCGCGTGCGGTAGAGGCTGCCGAGCCGATCGACGAGCCGACCGACCGATTCGGCGTCCGGCTGGGGCGCCTCCATCGCGCGGTGGATCAGCACACGGAGCAGCTCGATCTCCTCGTCGACCGAGTCGGCCGCGCCGGCCCGACCCGCCTCCCGCAGCCGCTGCCGCTCCTCCTCGGTGAACCGGTCGCGGTAGAGCCCGCCCTTCTTGCCACCCATCGCCACCACCTCCATACATGGGTAGGCGCCGCAGCGGAGGGGAAACGCACCCTATCATTTCGGTCGTCCGCACGAGCCCACGCAGGAGCCGCCGATGCCCGCGCTGCCCATCAAGGTCAAGATCGCCTACTGCGCCGAGTGCGGCTACGACCACGAGGCGCTCGACCTCACGGCCGAGCTGATGAAGCGGTTCCACATGTACCTGGGCGAGATCACGATCGTGCCGGCCGGCGACGGCGCGTTCGACGTCTGGGTCGACGGCGAGCTGGTCCACTCGATGTACCGCGACGGCGGCTTCGGCGAGCGGGACAAGATCCTCGGGGCGATCCAGGCGAAGCTCTGACCTTGGCCGTCGAGACAGCGCCGCCGGTCGTCTCGGAAAGTGTCCCGGCCGCGGCCATCCTCGATCGGCGGTGCTACAGGGTTCCGAAGCGGCTCGTCCACCGCCTGGCGCTGGCGCTCGTCCTGCTCGCCTTCCTGCTCGTCGTCGGCTTCGGCTCCTTGATGCGTGCGCTCGGCGAGTTCCTCATCGCCCGCGAGCAGCTCCCGGCGCACGCCGACGCGCTCGTCGTGCTGGGTGGCGGCGACCGGCACGCGAACCGCGAGCAGCAGGCGGCGATGCTCTACCAGCGGGGCCTCGCCCCGGTGGTGCTCACGACCGGTGGGCCCGTCGCCGGCGAGGCGGCGCCGGCCACCTACGCCGAGTGGTCGGTCGAGCGGCTCGTGCGGCGGGGCGTGCCGGCCGCGGCGGTGATCCCGACCAACGAGGGTGACTCGACTGCGAGCGACGCGCGCGGCGTCCGCCGCCTGGCCGAGGCGCGCGGCTGGCACGACCTGGTGATCGTCACGGATGAGTGGCACAGCCAACGGAGCGAGATCGTCTTCCGGTCCGTCTTCCGCGGCTCGCCGATCCGGCTGTACTCGTCGCCTGCGCCAGACGCGACGTTCGACCCCGACGCCTGGTGGACGAACGAGGACGCCGCCTTCGACGTGGTGACCGAGTACGTCAAGCTGGCCGCGTTCGAGCTGGGCGTCGGCGACTAGGGACGCCGGTGACCGGGTTCGTGGTCGAGGTGTCGGCGGCGGCGGAACGGGTGGCCTTGCCGCACCGCTGCCCGGATGGCGCCGACGCGCCGGTCGAGGTGAGCGTCGGGCCGGGCGCGCGCCAACGGCTGGCCGACGGCGAGGCGTTCCCGGCGACCGGCCGCTGCCGGCGCTGCGGTGGGCGCGCCTTCGGGAGCCTCGTCGACCCGGACGCCCGCGCGGCCCGCCGCGCGGCCGCGCGGCCCGACCCGAGCGCGCTGCGCCGCCCCACGCTGCCGCCGAACGTGCGGCGCTTCCCCGTCGACCGCGTCCGTCCGAAGCCCAACGCCGACCCTTGCCCCGCCTGCGGCGTCGTCCCGGACAGCCTCGGGGTGTGCCGCTGCTCGTTGTGACCTACCGCGGGCGGGTCGGCGACAGGGGCACGAGCACGCCGCGTGTGTTCGGGGTGGCGGTCGGCGGCTCAGGCGTGTTGGTTGGCGGGGGGACAGGGGTCGGCGTCGCGGTCGGCGGTGGTGGGCGCGGTGTCGGCGTGGGTGGTCGGGGGGTGGCCGTCGGGGGTGGGCGCGGCGTTGGGCTGGCCGTGAAGGTCGGCGTTGGCGGCTCCGGCGTTGGCGTCGGTGGGACGGGCGTCTCGGTGGTGGTCGCCGTTGCGGTCGCCGTATCGGTCGCCGTCGGCGGGAGCTCGGTCCGGGTTGGTGGGGCCGCGGTCGCAGTGGGCGGCACGGGGGTCGGCGTGTCGGTCGGGGCAGCGCCCGCCGCGGCCGGAGAGCCGCTGCCTGGCGCGTCGGTCGGCGTCGGGGGGATGGGCGTGCCGGTGGCGGTCGGCGGCGTACCGCCACCCGCGTCGAAGGCCGCGAGCCTCGGCAGCGGGGGGAGCGCCGGGAGCGCGGGCAGCGACACCCCGGGCGCGTAGGCGGCGACGAGCTCCGGCCCGCGGACGACCGCGCCCACGCCGAGGCCGACGAGGAAGAGCCCCCCCACGACGAGCACGACGGTCGGCACGCCGCGGTCCCCCCGCCGTCGCAGCCGAACCGTGCCGCGCAACGGCGCGAGCGCGGCCTCGTCGACGACGTACCCCTCGGCGGCGTGCGAGGGATCGCCGCCACCAGGGATGGTCGTGCCCCGCGTGCGCGCCAGCAGGTCGTCCCCGGCTCGCGACCCGGCGTAGGCGATCGGGGAGGGCGGCGGCGTGCTCTCGGCGGGCCCGGTTGGTGGCGGCGCGGCCGCGGTCGGCGGGGCCGCCATGGGCCCACCGAACAGCCGCCTTCGTCCGAGCGGCCCGCCGGTGGCCGCCTCGACGGCCTGGGGCCCGAACGGCTCGCGGCCGGGCGGGACGCGGTGCTCGTCGGGGTCGGGCCAGCGGGCGGCCAGGTCGCGCCAGATCGCGCTGCG
>DASRFH010000126.1:0-30885 GCA_035651675.1 Chloroflexota bacterium
GGCGAGCAGCAGCGCCCGCTGCGCGTCGCCGCTCTGCGCCGCGCTCCCCGGGCTGCTCGCCACGCGCGCGACCGTGTCCACGATCGACTGGACGAGCTGCGGCACGGCGAGCTGGGCGGCGCTCGAGACGAGGAGCGACGCATAGGCGAGCGCCGCCAGCCGCCTGTAGCGGCCGAGGTAGCGCATCGCGCGCCCGAGCGCGGCGAAGTTCGGCCGCTCGCGGCGCGGCGGGCCAGCGCCGGGGGGCACGCGCTGCACCTGGATAGGCTACCTGATAGTTGTTGTGACTGCAACGATTCTTGGGACGGCGGGCGTGGAGGCGGTCGCTGCCTGGCCGACTGGCGCGGAAGGCGTGCGTGCGGCGCCGTGAATCCGCACAAAACCCGGATGCGCGCGGCGTGGGCGGCTCCGTAGTCTGGGCGCAGCGCGAGGAGTGAAGGCGATGCAGCTTCTCAGCCCGCCAACCGCGGTGCGCGTCCTCCGGGGATCCGGCGTCTCGGCTGGCCGAGCGCGCGGCCGCGCCCTCCGCGTCGGCAATGCTCGCGAGGCGGCTGCCGCCGGGCCGGGCGACGTGGCCGTGGTGGACGTCCTCCCGGCCGGCTGGGCGCCACTCGTCGCGCACACCGCTGGCGTCGTGGCTGGCGAGGGCGGTGCTCTGTCCAACGCCGCCACCGTCCTGCGCGAGCTCCGCGTCCCGGCGGTCGTCGGGATTGGTCCGGCGGCGGCCGCGATCGAGTCCGGCGCATCGATCTCGCTCGACGGTCTCACCGGCTCGGTGGAGGTGGACAGCGACGCGGTGTAGCGCCAGGCTGGCGTGCCGCGGCGGTGCGTGCGCGTGGCTGAGATCTGCTGGACGGAGCCGAGAGGTCGGACTGCGGCGACCGCGTCGGCCAGCCAGCACTGCCAGGCCGCCCAGCCCGGGAGGTCGCCGAGGCGCCGAAGACCGAGCCCGCCGAAGTGTAACGCGAGCGCGGCTCAGCCGCGCGCTCTGATGCGCGCGGTCATGCCCGGCCGCAGGCCGGGCGTGGACCCCTCGATCGCCACGTAGACCGGGTAGTGGAGGTCGCCGCTGGCGGTCGTCGCGGGCGTGAGCGTGATCTCGGTGATCCGGCCGACGAACTCGGGACCGGGCAGTGCGTCGACCGCGACGGCGACCTCCTGGCCAATGCGGAGGTGAGCCACCAGGTATTCGTCCACGTCGGTCGTTTCGACGCGCAGCCGCGTGAGGTCACCCACGACCGCGACCGGCGCGCCGGGCACGACCGTGTCGCCAACCTGGACCGGCACCGCCAGCACAGTCCCGCCGAACGGCGCGACGAGCGTCTCGGCGCCGCCGGCTGGCGACTCGATCCGGGCGATCTCCTCGCCGGCGACGACGGCGCGGCCCGCCGGCGGGACCGAGCGCACGGTGCCGCCCTGCATCGTGCCGACGCGCGCCTGCGCCACGGGCGCGATGCGGCCGCGCGCGTCGTAGCGGACCGGCGTCGGCGATGGCCGCGGCGTCGGAGCCGGCGTAACCAACCCCGCGCCGCCCGCGCCGAGGAAGAGGAGCGCGACGAGCAACACGGCCCCGCCCGCGATCAGCCACCACCGTGTTCGCGCCGTCGGGCGGGCGGGCCGCCCCGGCGCCGAGTGGGCCGGCTCGGGGCTGTCGACGCGCCCGAGGCTGGGTCTCTCAAGCAGCTTCACGCAGCACCCCATCCCGGATCTCCATCCGGTGGTCGGCGAGCCTGGCCATCTCCGGGTCGTGCGTCACCATCACGATCGTCTGGCCGGCCCTGTTGAGGCGGCGGAACAGCTCGATGACGCGTGCTTTGTCCTCCGAGTGCAGGGCGCCGGTCGGCTCGTCGGCGAGCACGAAGCGCGGTTGGTTGGCGGCGGCCCGCGCGATGGCGACACGCTGCCGCTCGCCGCCCGACAGTCGGGCGGGTGGGAAGTTGATCCGCTCCAACAGGCCGACCTGCTCGAGCAGCTCGCGCGCGCGCTCGTACCGCTCGTCGGCGTCGACGCCGAGCGCCTCGAGCGGCACGGCGACGTTCTCGATAGCGGTGAGCACCGAGACCAGGTGGAACCGCTGGAAAACGAAGCCGAACGTCTCGAGCCGCAGGCGTGTCCGTTCCCCGTCGGACAGCGTCCCCAGGTCCCGACCGTCGAGCAGCACCTGGCCGCTGGTGGGGCGGTCGAGGCAGCCCATGATCTGGAGCAGGGTCGTCTTCCCGGAGCCGGACGGGCCGGTGATCGCTATGAAGTCCCCGTCGGCCACGCGCAGGCTCGCGTCCTGGAGGGCGTGGACGGGCACCTCGCCGAGCTCGTAGACGCGCGAGACCTGCCGGACTTCCAGCACCAGCCGTTCCCGATCACCCGTTGTACAGATCGATGCTCCCACCGGGCCCAGGCCGCCGGATCGGGTGTTTCCCCGTATCCTTCGGTTAGCTCTCCCGCAGGACCTCTGCTGGCTCGACAGCCAGCGCCCGGCGGGTGGGCAGGATGGCGGCCAGTGCCCCCAGGACGAGCGCGACGAGGAACGCCTGCGCGAACAGCCCGGCGTCTGCCCTGTAGATCGAGTCCATGTTCAGCGAGGCGGCGAGCACCCGGTCCAGCCAGAACCCGAGCAGCCGGCTGATCGCGATGCCGACCAGCGTCGCCAGCACAGCGACGAGCGTCGCATCCCCGACCACCAGGGACGCGATCGTCCGAGCCGGCACGCCGATCGCGCGCAGCGTCGCCAGCTCGCCGCTCCGCTCTATGACCGACCGCGACAGCATGCTGCTGACGAAGACGCCGGCCAGGAAGAGCGCTAGCCCGATGACCATCCGCCAGATCGTCATGCTGCGCGACATGAGCTGGTCGATCGCGGCGACGATCCGGCCACGATCCCACACGTCGATCGACACGATCTGGCTCGCCAATGCCGCGGCCGTCTCGCCCGGCTCCGCCGCGTCGACGATGAGGAAGTCCACGCGGTCGCCGACGTGGCCAAGCTCCTGCACCGTCCGCCGCGTCATGAACGCGGCCCCGTCGCCGGCCAGGCTCGCGCCGCGCAGTTTGCCGACGCCGACGACCGCCAGGCGGCGGCGCTCGAGCGTGACGGTGTCGCCGACGGCGAGCCCCTTTTGCCGCGCCAGCTTCGGGCCGAGCACGACCTCGTCGTCGCGCTCGAGCCACCGACCCGAGCGGACGTCCAGCGCGTTCGGGATGGCCCCGGCATCGCCGTCGACGCCGATGGCCAGGAACCGCTCGGGCGGGAGACGCCGGACCGGCACGTCCGGCGTCCGGCGGAGCGGCCAGGCGACGACCCCGACCACGGCGCGCACGCCCGGCAGACCCCGCGCCTGAGCCATCCGGTGCCGCGCGTCGTCGAGCGAGCCCAGCCCCTCGCCGGGCAGCAGTGGGACAAGCGTGCCACCCCGCTGCAGCACGTACAGGTCGGCGCCCGAGGTCTGGTAGTCGCCGACGTACAGCCAGGTGGAGCCACCGATCATCGCCATCATCGTCATCACCATGCCGAGGGCGAGGCCCACGGCCGCGACCATACCGAGCGTCGTCCGCCAGCGGCGGAGGCTGCTCCGCACGACGAGGGGCTGGCGGAACGTCCAGGGCGCCCGCGCGGTTACGGCGGCCACCTCACGCCTCGCGCAGCGCGTCGGCCGGCTGCACGCGGAGCGCGCCACGCAGCGGCAGCGCCGACGCCAGCAGCCCGGACACGACGCCGAGGCCCAGCACGGCGGCCACCGTGCCGGAGGCCGGCTGGTAGACGTCGTCGACGTCCAGCCAGGCCGCGTAAGTGGCGTTGACCCACCCACCGCCGAGCACCGCCAGCGCCAGGCCGAGCGGCAGCGCCGCGAGCGTCACGAGGACCGCCTCGGCCAGGACCAGGCCCGCGATCGCGCGGTTCGGCACGCCGATCGCCCGGAGCGTCGCGATCTCGGTCCGGCGCTCGGCGACCGAGCGCTGGAGCATGCTGCCGACGAAGACCGCGGCGATGACCAGCGCCATCACCCCGACCGAGCGCATGATGACGACGTCGTGCTCGGCCAGCTGGCCGATCTGCGCCAGCGCCGCGCGCCGGTCGACGACGTCGACCCCGTCGACGTCGCCCTCGATCCGGCTCCTCACCGCGGCTGGGTCGTCCGCGTCGACGAACAGCATCGTCAGCACGTCGCCGGCGCCGACGATCCCGCGCAGCGTCTGGGCGTTGAGGAAGACCAGGCCGCCACTCCCCACCGCTCCGTAGCCCACGCCGCGCAGCCGCCCCACCCCGACCACCGTGAGCCGCCGGTGCCCGAGCGTGATCACGTCGCCGACGGCCAGCTTCCGGTCACGGGCAACCGTCGAACCGATCACCGCCTCGTCGGCGCGCCGCAGCCACCGCCCGGCGCGCATGACCACCGCATCCGGCACGGTCTCCGCGTCGCCGGCGACGCCCACTGCCGACATCAGCTCGGGCACCGCGTCGCGGCGCGGCCCCTCGACCTCGCGCTCGACCTGGCCCGAGAGGACCCCGAACGCGCCGCGCACGCCCGGCAGTGCGCGGACCTGGACGAGGACGTGCCCGGCGTTCCTGATCTGGCCCGGGTCGTCGCCCGGCAGCACCGGGACCATCACGCCGCCGTGCTCGACGACGTACAGGTCGACGCCGGTCGCCGACCAATCCTCGGCCATCAGCCCGTAGACGCCGTCGGCGAGGCCGACGAGGAGGAGCAGGACGCCCAGCGCGGCCCCGACGCCCGCTACCATGCCGAGCAGCGACCGCCACCGCCGGAGCGCGCTCCGGACGGCGAGCGGCTGCCGGAACGCCCATGGCGGACCGGGGCGGGTTGTCGCCAGGGCGTCGGGAAGCATCATGGCCACCTTGCCCCACACCGCGCCCGCGGGCATCCGTGGAGAATGCCGATTCCGGCCGGTCCGCCCCCCGCCAGCCGGCTTCGTCCGGGCGCACACACGCTACCGACCTGTCCCGTCCAGCACATCGGGGCTTTCCCCGAGACGAGCCGCCGGTGCCAGGTCCCCGCCTTCGTCGACGAGCACGCGAGCGGCGGCGCTGGTGGACACGCGCCGGATCGAAGGTTCGCCCTAATCCTGGGCGGCGCGGTGGAACTGGCGGATGCGACGTCCGCCCACGTTAGAGCGGTGGCTCGGCAGCGGGGGCTTGCTTCGGCTCGGGCACCTTCGTCAGGGTCGCCTCGGTCAACAAGAGCGTGCTGGCGACCGACACGGCGTTCTCCAGCGCGATGCGCAGGACCTTGGTCGGGTCGACGACCCCTGCCTCGACCAGGTCGACGTAGACGCCGCGCGCCGCGTCGAGTCCGAGCCGGCCGTCGCCCTCCCGCATCCGCTCGACCGCCACGCCGCCGTCCACGCCCGAGTTCGCGGCGATTTGCCGGGCCGGCGCCTCGAGCGCGCGGCGCAGCATCAACACGCCGGTCCGCTGGTCGCCCTCGAGCTCCGCCGCGACGCCGTCGAGGGCTGAGCTCGCGCGCACCAGCGCCAGGCCGCCGCCCGGGACGATCCCCTCGGCGACCGCCGCCTTGGTGGCGCTGATCGCGTCCTCGAACGCTTCCTTGCGGCTCTTCATCTCGGCCTCGGAGGGCGCGCCTACCCGGACCACCGCCACGCCGCCCACCAGCTTGGCCAGCCGCTCCTGGAGTTTCTCCCGGTCGTAGTCGGAGGTCGCCTTCTCGATCTGACGCCGGACCTCCTTGATGCGCCCCTCGATCGCGTCGTGGGCACCGCCCCCGCCCACGATGGTCGTGTTTTCCTTGTCGACGACGACCCGCTTGGCCGAGCCGAGGTCGGCCAACGTCAGCGCCTCCAGCTTGGCGCCGAGGTCCTCCGAGATGAAGCGCCCGCCGGTCAGCGTGGCGATGTCCCCCATCGTGTCCCTGCGCCGGTCGCCGAAGCCGGGCGCCTTGACGGCGACGCAGCCGAGCAGCCCGCGGATCTTGTTCAGCACCAGCGTCGCGAGCGCCTCGCCCTCGACCTCCTCGGCGACGATCAGGAGCGGGCGACCGGCCTTGACCACCTGCTCGAGCAGCGGCAGCAGGTCGGCCACGTTACTGATCTTCTTCTCGTAGAGGAGGATGAAAGGGTCCTCGAGCACCGCCTCCATCCGCTCGGCGTCGGTTACGAAGTAAGGCGAGAGGTAGCCGCGGTCGAACTGCATCCCCTCGACGACCTCGAGCTGCGTCTCCGTGCCCTTCGCCTCCTCGACCGTGATCGCGCCCTCCGGACCGACCTTCTCGACCGCCTCCGCGACCATCGCCCCGATGGCCGTGTCGTTGTGCGCCGAGATCGTCGCGACCTGCTCCTTCTCCAGCTTGGTCCGGACCGGCCGCGACATCCCGGTCACGGCCGCGACGGTCGCGGCGAGTCCGCGCTCGAGCCCGCGCTTGAGGTCGACCGCGCTGGCGCCGGCCGCGACGTTGCGAATGCCGTCGGCCAGGATCGCGTGGGCCAGGAGCGTCGCGGTGGTCGTGCCGTCGCCGACCAGGTCGCCGGTGCGCTCGGCCGCCTCGCGCAGCACCTGGGCCCCAAGGTTCTCCTCGGGGTCGGCCAGTTGGAGCTCCTTGGCGATCGTCACGCCGTCGTTGCAGATGAGCGGGCGGCCCCATTCCTTCTCGATCAGGACGCACCGCGACTTCGGCCCTAACGTCACACGGACGGCGTCGGCCAGCGCGGTGGCGCCGGTCAGAACCTTCTCGCGGGCGGTCGCGCGGAAGAGCAGGTGCTTGGCGGGCATGGGTCCACTCCCCTGTTTGTTGGCCCAAGCGTGCGCGGAGGAGGTTGACGGCCGCGTAGCGATGCGTAAACCACTCGTCTACGGCGGATCGAGGACGTTTGCCCTTGGTCTACCTTCCGCAAGCTTGGCCGCAACCGGCGAAGCGTACCCATGGAGTGTCCGGTTTCCCGGACCCGGCACAGGAGGTGCAGCGTGCGGACCTTCTCGGGCGCGGGCGTTGTTCCGGCCCACACGAGCTGGTCTCCCGCGGAGGTGCGCCGACTGCGCTTCGTCCGCTGGGCCGTCGAGCGCGGCGCGATCGGCGACCGGGGGCACACCGGCTGCTACCAGCTAGCCCGTTCACCCGACGACGGACCGCGGAACTGGGACTCGCGCGACGTCTTGTTGCACGAGCGCCAGGCGGCGTGGACGCGGTCGGCCCCCGGCTACGACTACTGGTAGGCGCCGGAAAGGCAAGAGCCCGGAGGGGCGAACATGACGAACCATTACCCGGACCGCTATCGCCACCTCCGCGCGGCGATCAAGGACCTGGCCGAGGCGGCCCCCGGGCCTATGGCTGGGTTCGCCGCACTGCACGCCAAGGCCGTGGCGGGTGGCGCGCTCGACGCCCGCACCAAGGAGTTGATCGCGCTGGCGCTCGTCGTGGCCGTGCGCTGCGACGGTGCGTCGCCTACCACGTCCACGACGCGCTCGCGGCCGGCGCGACCCGGGAGGAGCTCGCCGAGGCGGTCGGCGTGGCGGTGATGATGGGCGGCGGACCGGCCGTCGTCTACGGCGCCGAGGCGCTCGAGGCGGCCGCGCAGTTCGAGGTCGAGTCCCGGTCGGCGCCGGCGGGGCCCGACGAGCCCTGGTACCGGTAGGAACAGAACCACCGAGGGGCTGTCGCGATCCGGGGTTTCTCCGGACGACCCGAGGACCGGACGACGGTAGAAGGACGGTGCCACCGCACGACCGGGCGAGCGAAGGAGGGCAGCATGGAGATCGTCGCGTCCAGGCAGATGTTCGCATCCGGCGAGCGGGTGCTGCTCCGGCCCTGGTGGTCGGACCGCGCGCTCGTCGGAGCCGAGGTGCTGGAGCGTTACCGCGGCCGCGTCGTGTACTACCGCGTCCGTGCCGACGGCGACGACGCGCGGCTGGTGCCCGCGGACCGGCTCGTCGGCCTCCCGCGCACGGGCGGGGAATTCAGGGAATTCCCCGATTGCCCGGACCAGCCGGACGGGTACAAGTAAGGCGAGACCCGGGCGGCTGAGTAAGGTACACCCGCCGGACCCAAGGATACCGAACGCTGATTAAGTAGAGACCGAGGAAGCCGAACTGGGGAAGCCCAGCCTCTTCCCGTGGCCGAACAGGCCACGGGAAGACCCGGGGGAGCTCGGTCGACACCCAAAGGCGCATAGGGCACCGTCGGCTGGCAGGGTAAACCGAAAGGCCGCCCGGGCCGTCGCGTCTCCGGCGCACGCGCCGCCGCCCGCAACCGACCGCCGCGTGACGCAGGGGAAAAGTCCCCATGGCACAGCTTGTTCGGGGCGCTTAGGCTACGCTCGACGGCCTCGCGCCCGACGAGCCGCCAGGAGGAAGCCGTGGTGTTCTCGAAGATCCTCGTCCCCCTTGAAGGGGGCGACGTCGGCGCGACAGCGCTGACGCCGGCGCTCACGATGGCCCTGGCCACCGGCGCCTCCATCGAGCTCCTGACCGTCGTCGACCCGGGCGCCGACGCGTCCGTGCGCGATGCGGCGGGCACGCACCTGGAGTACCTGGCGGCCGGCCTGGTCGCCAAGGGCGTGTCGACCGACACCGAGGTGCGCGCCGGTGTGCCCGCCGCCGAGATCGTCGCGACGGTCGGCCGGGTGGGCGCTGACCTGGTTGCCATGGCGACCCACGGCCGCGCCGGCCTCGCCCGCGCGTTCCTGGGGAGCGTGGCCGAGCGCGTCGTCGCCACGAGCCCTGTGCCCGTGCTGCTCGTGCGGCCGGGTGGGCAGGGGATGACCACGCTGCGCACCATCCTGGTGCCGGTCGACGGCTCCCCCGGCGGGGCGATCGCGCTCTCCTCCGCCCTGGCGCTCGCCCGGGTGTCCGGGGCGCGGCTGGTCCTGATCCAGGTGGTCGTCCCGATCCTTGCCTACCAGACGATGGACATCGCCGGTTACGGCGGCGGTATTTTCTTCGACCCGGATTGGGACGAGGAAGCACTCGGGGCTGCCCGTCGCTACGTCAGCGGGCTCGCCGGACGGCTGGGCGCCTCAGGGCTGCGGGCCGAAGGCGTGGCGGTCCTGGGCGACGTCCTGAGCCCGTCCACCTCGGTCGTCGGGGCGATCGTCGCCAACGCTGACGCGGTCGGCGCGGACCTGATCGTGATGAGCACCCACGCGCACACCGGTGCGGCGCGCGTGCTTCTCGGCAGCACCGCCGACGCCCTCGTCCGCACGTCCCACCGGCCGGTGATGCTGGTACGGCGGGCCGCGACGGAGACGAAGGAGTCCGCGACCGCGGCCGTCGACGCTCCGGCGTAGTCGGCCGCCTCCAGCGGCGGTCGGCGTCGATCGATCGTGCGGACGGTCGCGCCGCTCCACAGGCCGCCGCCGCGTCACCGCGGGGGCGACGACGCTCGTCCTCCGCCAGGGCTGCCCGACTGGTTGCACGGGGCGTCGGCCGGATAGCCGACTCGGCTTACCCAATCGGCATTTCCCCCTGATGCGCCGGTCTCGGGAAGTCCGCAGAGTTGGGGACGGAGCCGACGAGTCGGACGAATGGATAAGGGCAGCGCGGTGGGCTCGCATGGTGGCAAGATGCCACCCCGCGACAAGCCGCGCCCGGACGGAAGGCCGCCGGCCGGCCGCCGGCCCGGCCTCCCGAGCGTGAGCTCGCTCTGGCTCTGGCTGGTCGCCTTCCTGGTCCTCAACGCCCTGGTCGGCCCCTGCCTGGCATCGGCGCCGACCGACCGGATCACGGTCCCGTACACGACCTTCAAGAAGCAGGTCGAAGCCGGCAACGTGGCCGACGTGACGTCGCGGGGCGACGCGATCCAGGGCACCTTCAAACAGCCGGTGACCGCGCCGCTCCCGGACCAGCCCAACAAGAGCGCGACCGGGACGAAGTTCGCGTCGCAGAAGCCGACGTTCGAGGATCCTGCCCTGATGCCGATGCTCGAGGCGCACGGCGTCGTGGTCAACGCCCAGCCGATCGACGAGGGCGGCGCCTGGTGGCTCACGCTCCTCATCAGCCTGGCCCCGGCTCTGCTGCTCGTCGGTCTGCTGTACTGGGCTTCGACGCGCGCGGCCGGCGGCCCCATGGGCGGCGCCCTCGGGGTCGGGAGGAGCCGGGCGCGGCGCTACGCCGAGACGCGGCCGACCATCACGTTCGCCGACGTGGCCGGGATCGACGAGGCGCGCGAGGAGCTGGTCGAGGTCGTCGACTTCCTCAAGAACCCGCCTAAGTACCTGCGGCTGGGAGGCACGATCCCGAAGGGGGTGCTGCTGGTCGGCCCACCGGGCACGGGCAAGACGCTGCTTGCCCGGGCGGTCGCCGGCGAGGCCAGGGTGCCGTTCTTCGAGATGAGCGCCTCCGAGTTCGTCGAAATGTTCGTCGGCGTCGGCGCCAGCCGCGTGCGCGACCTGTTCGAGCAGGCGAAGAAGGAGGCGCCGGCGATCGTCTTCATCGACGAGCTCGACGCGATCGGGCGGTCGCGCAGCGCTGGCGGTGGTCTGGCCGCCCACGACGAGCGGGAGCAGACGCTCAACCAGCTCCTGGTCGAGATGGACGGGTTCGAGACGCGCCAGGCCGCCGTCATCGTCCTGGCCGCGACCAATCGCCCCGACGTGCTCGACCCCGCGCTGCTGCGCGCCGGTCGCTTCGACCGCCGGGTCGCGGTCCAACGGCCCGACCGCGAGGGCCGCGCGAAGATCCTGGCCGTCCACACGCGCGGGGTGCCCCTGGCGCCGGACGTCTCCCTGCGCGACCTGGCGGCGGCGACACCTGGGCTGGTCGGAGCGGAGCTGCGCAACCTGGTCAACGAGGCCGCGCTGCGCGCCGCGGGCAAAGGCAAGGACGCGGTCGGGCGCGACGACTTCTCCGAGGCGATGGAGAAGATCATGCTCGGCGCGGCGCGCCACATCGCCGTTTCGCCTGAGGACCGTCGCCGGGTCGCCTACCACGAGGCCGGGCACGCGCTCATCGGGCTCGAGCTGCCTGGCTCCGACCCGGTGCGCAAGGTGACGATCGTGCCGCGCGGCGAGGCGCTCGGCGCCACCTACCAGATGCCGGTCGACGACCGGCAGAACTACCCGCGCGACTACCTCCTGACCCGGATCGTCGGCGCGCTGGGTGGGCGGGCGGCGGAGCTGGTCGTGTTCGGGGACCTGACGACCGGCGCCGAGAACGACCTCCAGCAGGTGACCCAGATCGCCCGCGGGATGGTTGCGCGCTGGGGCATGAGCGATGAGGTCGGCCCGCTCGCCCTCGAGGGCAACGCGCCAGACAGCTACGTCGGCCTCGATCTCGGTCGGCCGCGCTGGTACGGCGAAGCCGTCTCGGAGGCGGCTGACCGTGCCGTCCGGCGGATCGTCGACGACTGCCACGCGCGCGCGGTCGAGATCCTGACCCGCGAGCGCGCCGCGCTTGACGCGCTCGCGGAGGCGCTGCTGGCCCGGGAATCGCTCGACGAGGCGGAGCTGCGATCGGTCGTCGCGGAGGCGCGCGGCGCAAAGCCACCGCCGCTTCCGCCGGCTCCATCCGTGGAGGCGCGGGCCGGTGCCAATCGGCAGCCTGCGGCAGTCTCCCGAGGCTGATCGTCCGACCGGCGCCGAAGGCCGTCGGCACGAGCACGGCCGGGTCGTCCGGCCGCCAGATGGCCCCCTCGAGGGGAGCGAAGCCTGGCGGGCCCAAGCGAGGGTCCCGGATGCGGCTACGGCGCCCTCTCGGCAGGCGGTGGACGCACCGCGCGGCTGGCGTCGAGCACCGCGGTAGCCTGGGCCGCCAGTCCCAACCGCTCGCAGTCGTGGTAGGTCGAAACCAGGGCGGCCAGGACGAGCCGCTGCCTCGGGCCAGGCGTGTCGGGCGCGTACGGCGCGGCCAACGCAGCCAGGCGGGCCATGCGCCCGAGCAGCAGCGGAGCGAGCTCCTCCGGTGCCAGGTCGCGGAGGGGGCCCGGGGCGGCCGCAGCCTGGCGGTCGGGCACCGGTGGGGCCGGTGGGGGCGCAGGCGCCGGCCCCACCACGGCCCGTCGGTCGACGTACCAGCCTGCGAGCAGGATCGCGGCGACGACGGCGTACAGCCCCAGATAGACCACGACGAACTGCCATTCGGCGGCCGCGGCCCCGCCCACCTGCCACGGGCCATACGCCGCCAGGTGCGCGCCGACGTCCGAGCTCACCGGCACCTCCACGGATGAGTCTCCGCGCGCCATTGGTCCGTTGGCATCGGGCCCTTTCCCTGATCCACCGCGAGCCACGCGCACTGGACTACCGCCGCGCTCGCGTGGTTCATGTCCAATTACCGCCGCCGTCGTATGCGACACGCCGACCGCGTGATGGGCGCCGGCGGTGGACGCCGGCGCGTGGGCCTGAACGCCGGGCGCGCGACCTTCGCTGGCCGCGGTTGTCCGGCGCCTCAGACGACAGCGGGTTGGGGCGGCCGCGGGCTCACGCGGGCGGTCAGGGCGTCGCGCAGGCGGACCAGCTCTGCGCTGAAGCCGACCGAGGGCGCCGCGGGCGCCGTCAGCCGGCGCTGCTCGGGCGCGAGCCGCTCGATCTCGGCACGGGCGCGCGCCCGCACCTCAGCGAGCGAGGTCGTGCCCGTCCGGCGGCCGTCCGCCATCGCCGGGAGGAGCAGCGGCTCGGCCTCCGCCGGCCCCGGCTCGGCCGCGAGCGCGACCAGGTCCGCGGGCCCCCGGGCGTCTCGGCGGCGCCAGACCTGCTTCGGTCCCGGCCAGGTCGCCTTGCCGGCCGACGTCTTGAGCGTCGGGCGACCGTCGTAGGCGACCAGCTTGTAGGCCATATCCAGGTACGGAGCGTCGGCCGACACGCCCATACGCGTGCCGACGCCGAAGCCGTCGATCGGTGCGCCGGCCGCCAGCAGCGCGGCGATGGTGTGCTCGTCGAGGTTGCCGCTGACGAAGATCGTCGCGTCGGTTAGGCCAGCCGCGTCGAGGATTCGACGGGCCTCGGCACTGTCGGCCCCCAGATCGCCCGAGTCGAGGCGCACGCCCCCGAGCCGGTGGCCGGCCGCCGCCAGCTCGCGGCCGACCGCGGCTGCGCGCTCGATTCCGCGGACCGTGTCGTAGGTGTCGACCAGCAGCGTCGTCCCGTCCGGATAGGCCCGGACGAACGCCCGGAAGCTCTCCGCCTCGTCGCCGAACGCCTCGACGTAGGAGTGCGCCATCGTACCGGCGATCGGGATGCCGTAGCGCTGCCCGGCGAGCACGTTGCTGGTCGCGTCGAACCCGACGAGGTAGGCGCTGCGCGCGGCCTTGAGCCCGGCGTCGTAGCCGTGCGTGCGGCGCAGACCGAAGTCGACCAACCGGCGGCCGACGGCCGCCTCGACGCAGCGCGCCGCCTTCGAGGCGATCAGCGTCTGGAAGTGCACCTGGTTGACGATCGCGCTCTCGACGAGCTGTGCCTCGACGATCGGCGCGGTCACTTCTAGCAGCGGCTCGTTCGGGAAGCAGACCGTCCCCTCGGGCATCGCCCGGACCGAGCCGGTGAACCGCAGACGCCCGAGGTGGTCGAGGAAGGTCGGTGTGAAGAGCCCGGTGCTGCGCAGGTAGCTCAGCTCCTCCGCGCCGAAGGCGAGCGTTTCCAGGTAGCTCAGCACGTCGTCGAGCCCGGCCGCGACCAGGTACCCCCAGTCCCGCGGGAGGTGGCGGGCGAACAGGCTGAAGGTCGCGGGCGCGGTCATTCCTTCGTCCACGTAGCTCTGGGCCATCGTCAGCTCGTACAGGTCGAGCAGGAGGGCTGGGGGCGGAGTCGCCACGCCGTGCGCCCGCCGGATCTCAGGTCGTCGGGGGCGGCGCGACGATCAGGTGGTCGTCGATCTCGCGGCCCTCGGCCCCCCGCTGGACCGCGTCGATGATCCGGCGGTGCTCGGTCGGGGAGGTCACCGTCCCGACGACCGTGGCCACCCCGTCACGGACCCAGACCTGGACCGGCGGATCCTCCCGCGCGGTCTCGTCGAGCGTGATCCGGTTGATCACGCCGCGGACGCCTCGGAGGGCCCGCACGGCCGCCTCGGCGTCCTGGCGCTGCTGCTCGGTCGCCACCGCCCCCTCAAGGGTCACCCAGCCGTTGGAGACCGTGGAGCGCACGTCGGCCTCGGGCACGGTCGGCCAGCCGCGCAGCGCGCGGCGCACCCAAGCGGCGACGTCCGCGTCGGAGCGCTCGTCGGCCACCGGCAGGCTGACGACCAGGTCGTTCGCGACGTCGAGCACGCCCACCACCCGGTGCGCGTCCTCCTGCGCGGCGATCCGCTCAGGGAAGCTGGCGACCGTGCCGCGCAGGGCCACGACGCCATCGCGCACGGTCACGCCAACGTCGGTCGCGCGCAGCCGCGCGTCCCAGTCCAGCTCCAGCAGCACCTCATCCCGGATCTGCGCGTCGGTCTTCTTCATCGCTTCGCCCCCTCCTAGGCCGCGCCTCTCTGCTCGGGGCTCAGCTCGCCGCCACGACGAGCTGGTCGTCGACCGCGCGCACGCCCTTGGTGTACCGGGCCGCGCCCACGACCGCCTCGCGCTCGGGCCACGAGTGGACCACCCCGCGCAGGATCACCCTGCCGTCGACGACCTCGACTTCCAGGTGCTCGGCCGCGCGCGTCGCGCGCCGCTCGAGCGCCTGCTCGATGGCGTTCCGGACGGCGGCGCTGCTGACCGTCCCGGGCGCGATCTCGATCTCGTCGGTCACGTCCCGCACGCCCACCAGGGCTCGTACCACCCGGATGGCGGCGTCGCGCTGGTGCGGCGAGTCCACCTGGCCGCTGAGGGTGACCCGTCCGTCCGCCACAGTCGTATGGATGCGCTCGTGGGGCACGACGACGTCCCATTCGAGCGCGTGGCGCACAGCCCGGGCCAGGTCGGCGTCGTCGCGCTGATGATGCCCCGGGACCTTGACGCGCAGGTCGTCGGCCACGTCGAGCACTCCCGCGACCCGGTGGGCGGCCTCGACCGCGGCGATCCGCTCGGCGTAGGTCGGGACGGAGCCGGTCAGCGTGACCGTGCCCTGGTCGACGCTGACCCCGACGTCGGCCGCGTCGACGCGCGGATCCCAGGCCAGCTCGCGCAGCACGTCCTGCTGGATCTCACGATCGCTCTTCCGCTTGGTCGTCGCCACGTTTCCTGTCTCCTTGGTGACCTGCCACAAAGCTGCGCCGGGTTGGTTGCGTCGAACGTGGATGGCCGTAGACCGGCGGTAAACGGGCGACGGAGGCGCCCGCGGTCACAGGCCGGCGAAGGCGAGGAGCTGTGGCCCGAACAGGACGCAGCCCACGACCACGGAGCCGGCGGCCGCCAGCAGCACCGCGCCGGCCGCGGTGTCCTTCGCCTTACGGGCGAGCGGGTGGAAGCCGGGGCTGGCGAGGTCGACAGCCGCCTCGATCGCCGTGTTGACGGTTTCCAACACTAGGACGAGCGTGATCGTCGCGACCAGCACCGCCCAGCCGGCCGCGCTCAGCCCAAGGACGGCCCCGGCAGCCAGGGCCACGGCCGCCGCGGCCACCTCGACGCGGAGGTGCCGGTGGCCCCGCCAGGCGACGGCGAGGCCGCGCAGCGCGCACGCCAGGCTGGTGCTCTCGCGCCGCAAGCCCACCTCGGCGTGGTACGCCCGTGGGCCGCGCTGTGCCCCCGTCGTCAGCGCCACCGTCTGCCCCTCAGCGCGTCGACCCGTTCAGGCCACCGGGTCGTCCGCTGCGCCGAGCCCGGTTGCCACACGGCGACGCGTCGTCCGAGCGCCCCTGCGGACCAGCAGTACCGGCCGGTCGGCGCAGCGGACGACGTCGGCGGCGACGCTGCCGAGCAGCGCGCGGCTTACCCCTCGGCGAGCGCGCGTGCTCATGACGATGATGTCCGCCTCCCGTTCGGCCGCGGTCTCGGCGATCGTCTGTGCGACCACCCCGCCCGGCGTCGTTCCCTCGGCTTCCAGGCCGACGCGGCGCAGCCTGGCGACGAGGCCCTCGACGTACGTGCTGGCTCGGGCTTGTTCGGCCTCCACCCACGCGGGGTCGAGGTAGCGCCCGATGCGGGTGCCGCGGAGCGCGTCGGAGACGAAGAGCGGCATCCGGGGCACGACCTCGACGACGACGAGCCTCGCTCCCGACGCGTGGGCCATGTCGACCGCGGTGCGCAGTGCACGCGCCCCACCGGACGTGCCGTCGACCGGCACCAGGATCGTCTTGATCGCGGCGAGGCGCCGCCCGCCCGGCCTGACGAGCACGACCGGCACGGGGCTGCGCGCGGCGACCTGCTCGGCCACGCTGCGCACGAGCGGCTGGGCCGGGTGCTCCCAGCGCCGCGTCGCCATCACCACCAGGTCAGCCCGGCCGGCGTCCACCTCCTCGAGGATCGCGGCCGCCGGGTCGCCCTGCCTTACCACGACATCCAGCGGGTGCGAGTCGGCGGCCGATAGCTCGCGGCCCACGCGCCTGAGGTACGCGGCGGCGTCCTCGAAGGCGCCCTCGTCCGCGATGGGCTGGGGCGGAACGACCATCACCAGGGTGATTCGTGCGCCGGCCAGCGCGGCCAGCACGTGCGCGGCCGGGATCGCCGACGCGCCTTCGGGCGACCCGTCGAGTGGCACGAGCACGTGCCCGAACATGGCCTCACCTCCCTGCCGGTCGCCGGCCATCGACGGCATGGTCGGCCCGGGGACGGCGGTGGGCGTCGGTGGTTTCCCTGATCGCGCGGCGTCACCGGCGGGCGCGGGCGTCGTGCCGGCCCCAGCCGGCCGCGGGCCAACCGCCCAACACGCCGACCGCTGCGCCGCGCGGTGGGTGCAGCCCAGCACCAACGGCCGGCGGCGAGACGGTGCTCGCTGTTCGGCAGGCTACACTGCCGGTTGGTGCCCGCGCCGACGCGCAGCGAGGCGGGACGCGACCCGAACGGTGGAGGCTGTTGCCGGTAGCTCGTGCGGCGGCCTGGGCCAGCCTGGTCGCCGCGAACCTCGTCTGGGGCTCGTCCTACGTGGTCGTCAAGGTGGCTTTGCGCGAGCTATCGCCGACGGCGCTCGCTTCCCTGCGGGTCACGTTGGCGGCGCTGCTCTTCTGGGCACTCTGGCTGGCGGTCCCGCACCTCGCGCCCGGTTGGACGCACCTGCGCGGCACCGCGCCCGTCCCCGCCCGTTCCGCCGTCGGGATGGCCGCCCTCGGCCTGGTCGGCATCGCGCTGAGCTACCTGCTGAGCTACCGGGGCATCGGCATGACCACCGCCACCGATGCGTCGCTGATGGTCATCGGCGAGGTCACCTTCACCGCGCTGCTCGCCGCGCTCGTGGCGGGGGAACACCTCGCATCCAGGCGGGCGCTCGGGATCGGCCTGGGCGCCGTGGGGATCGGAGTGCTGGTGTTCGGCAACGCGGCCGCGGGTGGGCCCGACGGGCTCGCGCGTGCGCTGGGCGACCTGCTGGTGCTGGCCGGCGTCGGGCTGCAGGCGGCCTACAGCGTCGCGGGAACCGGCTTCGCCAGGCGCCATGGCGCGCTGACGCTGCTCGCGTTCGCCCACCTGGGCAGCCTGCTCGTGTGGCTCCCGCTGCTCGCGGGGGAGATCGCCTCGGGAGGCGTCCAGCGCGTCGGCGGCCTGGCGCTCGCGGGCGTGCTGTACCCGGCGGCCGCGGTGTCGGTCGGCGCGTTCCTCGCGTGGTTCGGGGCGCTTCGGGTCGTGGGCGCCGGAGCCGGCGCGGCGTCCCTGTTCCTGCAGCCTCTGGTGGGGGCGGCCCTTGGCTCGCTGCTCCTGCGGGAGCCGGCCGGCGCACGCGTCCTGATCGGCGGCGGCCTGGTCACGGCGGCGTTCGTCCTTTCGAGCGGCACCCCACGCCGTAACGTCCCGAGCAGCGGCGCAGCCACCGCTGGCCGGAGCCGGCGGGCGTAGCGGCCGCGGCGCCGGGCAAGCGTGTATCTGGTACGCGTGCGGCGGGTCCCCCCGGACGCGCGTCCACGGTGTCGTCGACGTGCCCGAGGTGGACTACCCGAAGCTCTACATGCTCGACGGCTGCGTCGACTACCTCCTCACCGCCAGGTCGACAGGCCGCGCGTCACATCCGGGAGTTCCCTGACGCCACGCGGCGGCTCCTGGGTTACCGTTGGGTCTGTGCCGCGGGCCCAGCGCGGCGACGCGTGCCGCGCCTGAGGCGAAGCCGCGCGGCGTCGAAAGGAGCGTCGTGGTGACCGATACGACGAGCACGAGGAGCGAGGAGACCCCTGCGCGGACCGCCTCCCAGCCGGCGCAGGTTGATCCGGCGACGAGCAGCATTGCCCGGCTGTTCGACTTGACCGGCCGAAGCGCGGTCGTGACGGGTGGCGCGGTCGGGATTGGCTTTGGGATCGCCCGGCGTCTTGCCGAAGCCGGCGCGAAGGTGCTGGTGGCGGACCTGGACGGGGCAGCCGCGGAGGGCGCGGCGGCGACGCTGCGCGGCGAGGGTCGCGTGGCACAGGCGGTCGCGGTCGACGTCCGCTCGGCCGCAGACGTCGAGCGCATGGTCGAGACGGCGGTCGCCGCGCACGGTCGACTCGACGTGCTTGTCAACAACGCCGGGATCTACCCCTTCATGCCGGTGCTCGCGATGACCGAGGAGCTCTGGGACCGCGTCCTCGACGTGAACCTGAAGGGCACGTTCTTGTGCGCCCAGGCGGCCGCGAAGCAGATGGTCGCCCAGGGCGGCGGCGGCGTGATCGTCAACATCGCCTCGATCGACGCCTACCACCCCTCGAGCGTGGGCCTGGCGCACTACGACGCTTCGAAGGGCGGCGTAGTGATGTTCACCAAGAACCTGGCGCTCGAGCTGGGGCCGCATCGGATCCGCGTCGTGGCGATCGCCCCCGGCAGCGTCACCACCCCGGGCACCCGGGCCGCCACCGCGGCGATGGGACCGATCGACGTCGAGGCGATGAACCGGGCGTTCCTGGCCAGGATCCCGCTCGGCCGCACGGGCACGCCCGACGACATCGGCCGTGTCGCCCTGTTCCTGGCCTCGGATGCGGCCGCCTACATCACGGGCAGCACCGTCTTCGTCGACGGCGGCGTGCTCCTGAGCTGACGCGGGCGGCGGGTCCTCTTCGGAGGCGGACGCGCCAAGTACGGTCGGCCCGCGGCGCCGCGCGCGGCGCCGCGGGCCGAGCCAACCGCCTGGCAGCTAACGTGCCGCGGCTACGCCCCGCCACCCCCACGCGCCCCCTGAGGCAGGGCGCCGCTGGGCGGCGCGGTCTGGAGGCCGCCCCAGGGGGTCCCGATCCGGGGCAGGAGGATCCGGTCGACGCCCCACCAGCCGGCCGCGCGCCAGCCGAGGAGCACGACGACCTCGAGGATGATCAAGGTGGGGTTGGAGCTGGTCGAACCGGCGAACAAGAAGGCGAAGTTCATCAACAGGGCGAAGAAGGCCGCGAAGCCGATGAGGCCGCCGAACAGGAAGCCCAGCCCGATCAGGAGCTCGCCGCCGACAATCACCTTGCTGTACCAGGTGTACCAGCCGTTGTCGAGCATGAACTGCAAGAACGCGCGGTAGGCCGGGTAGACGATCGGCGCGGACCCGGTGGCTGGCACCGTGACCGCCCGCTGCCAGTAGCCCTGCAAGGCCTGCCCGGTCTGCATCCAGCCCGGGTCGCCCAGCTTGTGCAGCCCGGCCTGGATCCACTCGTAGGCGAGGAAGAGGCGCAGTCCGAGGTAGAGCGGGGCGGCCTCCCGGCCATAGCGCAGGAAGCGCACGAACCGCCACTCACGGACGTCCACCTCGTCGGCGCTCGGCGCGTCCACGCCTGGCTGGTAGTACCGGATCAGGACCGCCCCGACCGCCACGAACAACGCGACGCCCGCCCAGAAGGCCAGGAGCGTCGTACCGAACCCGCTGGCCGGGTCGGCGCTCACGTAGAGCAGATAGCCGCCGATCAGCGCGACCACCGCGGCAACGACCCGTCGAGTCGTGACGTTCGCCATAGAAGTACTCCCTCCTTTCGATATCCTCTGCGAACCAGCGCGGCCGGTCCGCGCATTAATAAGACCACTCCGGAAGGCCGCTGTCATCCGGGGAAACCCCCGAGAGCGCGGCGTCCTCGACATTCACGCACGGTGGCCCGTCTCACCCCCTTCCCGTGCCGACCCCGCGCTCACTCGGCGGCGGGCACGGGCACGGCGGCGAGCGGACCGCGGCCGTTGGATGCCGGCGCCGCTGCCTTCGGCGGCGCGTAGCCCCGAGGCGCCGTGGCACACCCGGCGCGCGCCGCCTCGAGCAGCAGCTTCTGCTCGGCCGCCGCGATATGGCGGCGAGCCGAGCCGATCGCGTCGGAGTTCACCGAGATCGAATCGATGCCCCACCGCACTAGCTTCTCGGCATAGTCCGGGTGGACCGACGGGGCCTGCCCGCAGATCGAGGCGGTCATGCCGAGGCCGTGGGCCGTTTCGACGATCTGGCGGATCGCCGCGAGCACGGCGCCGTCCCGCTCGTCGTAGAGCGGCGCGAGCGCCTCGCTGTCGCGGTCGACGCCGAGGAGGAGCTGCGTCAGGTCGTTCGACCCGATCGACACGCCCGTCACGCCGGCCGCCGCGTAAGCGGGGAGCCAGTAGACAACCGATGGCACCTCGGCCATCACCCAGAGCTGGAGGTCGCGCTGCCCGGCCAGCGGCGAGGCGTCCACCACTGCCTTGCACGCCGCCAACTCCCAGCCGGTGCGGACGAACGGGATCATCAGGTGGAGGTTCCGGAAGTCCTCGCGCACGGCCGCCAGCGCGCGCAGCTCGAGCGCGAACAGGTCGGGCTCGCGCACGTAGCGGTAGCAGCCGCGGTACCCGATCATCGGATTCGCCTCGACCGGCTCCCACCGGTCGCCGCCCTCGAGGCCGCGGAATTCGTTGCTGCGGAAGTCCATCGCCCGGTAGACGACCGGGCGCGGGCTGAAGGCGCGCGCGAAGACGCGCATGCCCCCGGCCAGCCGGTCGACCAACTCGTCGCCGCCGCCCCGGTCGACCAGGAGCCGAGGGTGCTTCCCCTCCAGCGCGGCGAGCACCATGAACTCGGCGCGCAGCAGGCCGACGCCGTCGACCGGCTCGGCCGCGACGCGTTCGGCGAGGTCGGGCTCGCCCAGGTTCACGTACAGTGCCGTCGCCGTGACCGGCGCGCCGGCCGCGCCCACCGTGGGCGCGGCCGCAGCGAGCGGCGCCGGAGCTGTGGGAGCCAGCCGGCCCCGGTAGACGACGCCCTCGCGGGCGTCGACGGTCACTTCCATCCCGTCGAGCAGCACCTGGGTTGCCCGGCGCGTGCCGACGACGCACGGGATACCCAGCTCGCGCGAGACGATCGCCGCGTGGCTGGTCATCCCGCCGCCGTCGGTCACGATCGCGGCGGCTCGGCGCATGAGCGGCACCCAGTCCGGCGACGTCATCGGCGCGACCAGCACCTCGCCGGCCAGCAGCCGCGCGCCCTCGGTCGGCTCGCGCAGCACCCGTGCCACGCCCGACGCGACGCCCGGACCGGCGCCCAACCCCCTGACCAGCGGCTCCTTCGCGGCGGCCTGTCCATCGGCGGCCGGCACGGCCGGCGCGCCGAGCGTCGTCACCGGGCGCGTCTGGACGATGTAGAGGTCGGCGCCCTCGAACACCCACTCGGCGTCCTGCGGCGCCCGGTAGTGCGCCTCGTCGCGCTTGGCGAGCTCGGCGACCCGGCGGACCTCGTCGTCGGTCAGCACCGACTGGGTCGCGCGTGGGTCGGCAAGGTCGATCCGGACGTTCTGTCCGGTCGCCGGGTCGCGCGTGAGCATGAACTCCTTGCGCCCGATCGCACGCTCGACCAGGTGCAGCGTCTCCTTATCGACGACGTAGCGATCGGGCGTCACCTGGCCGCCGACGACCACCTCGCCGAGGCCCCAGGCTCCCTCGATCACGAGCACGCGCGGGTTGCGGTTGGCCGGGTCGACCGTGAACATCACGCCCGACTTGTCGGCGTTGACCATCTTCTGGATGATCACCGCCACCGGCTGCGCGCCTGGCAGGCCCTGCTTGGCTCGGTAGAAAAGGACGCGGCCGCCGAACGTGGAGGCCCAGCATCCGCGAACCGCATCGACGAGCGCGTCGACGCCACGCACGTTGAGGAAGGTGCGCAGCATGCCGGCGAAGGAGAAGTGCGGCGTGTCCTCGGCTGTCGCCGACGAGCGGACCGCCACGAACGGCTCGGCCTGGCCGGTCCGCTCGGCCAGCTCGGCGTAGGCCGCCTCGATCTCCGCGCGTACGTCGTCCGGGACCGGCGCGGCCAGAACCATGGCCTGGAGCCGGTCGGCGGCCGCCTGGAGCGCTGCCGAATCGTCCACGTCGAGCGCCGCCAGCGCCGCGTCAACCCGCTGGCCGAGGTGGTTGGCGTCGTAGAACCGCTGGTAGGCGTCGACGGTCAGGACGACGCCGGGTGGGACCGGCAGCTCGGCCCTGGTCATCTCGCCCAGGTTGGCGCCCTTGCCGCCCACGAGGGGCACGTCGTCGCGCCCAAGCTCCTCGAAGCGGCGAACGAAACGGTACGTCATCGCGTTCTCCTGCGAGCAACCTGTAGCCGCGCCGTCTTGCGCGGTGGGTAGCGCCGGGTTGCTGGCGCGTAAACGCCGCCCCCGGAGCCCCCCGCTCCCGCGTTCACCGGCCGTCTACCAGCGCCTACACGCCCGGCAACGTTCGCCGTCCACGCTCGACGCGACGAGGTGGCGCATGAACGGGATCCCGCGGACCGACGAAGAGATCGAGCAGGCAGCCCGGACGTTGCTGGCAACCGAGGGCGCGCCGTCCCCGGCGAACATCGCCGTGCACGTGGCCGGCGGCAAGGTGTACCTGACGGGCGTGGTCGCCGACGCGGCCGAGCGCCAGCGGGTGCTGGACCTGATCGCGGGCGTGCCTGGCGTCGCCGGCATCGCCGACGAGCTGGTCACCCTCCCCACGCCCCCGGCAGCCGCTGGCTCCCCGACCAGGCCGCTCTTCTCGAAGATCCTGGTGACGCTGGACGGCACGGACGAAGCGGCCGAGGCTCTGACGCCCGCGGCGGCACTGGCCGGGCAGGTCGGCGCCGAGCTGTGTCTGCTGACCGTCCTCGAGGACCGAGGGGCCGCCGAGCGGGCGCTCGTCGCGACCTACCTGAACGGCGTCGCCGCGGGAATGGAGGCCCGCGGCGTGCGCGCCAGCACCGCCATCCGCCACGACGGCGCGGTCGCCGAGGAGATCGCCGCCGCGGCGCGCGAGCTCGACGCCGACGCCATCGCCATGGCGACCCACGGCCGGCACGGGTTAGCGCGCGCCTGGTTAGGCAGCGTCGCCGAGGGCGTGCTGGCAAGCAGCCCGGTCCCCATCCTGCTGACGAGGCCCGGCACGCGCCACGTCGGCCGCTTCCGAACGCTCCTCGTCCCGCTGGACGCCACCCTGGGCGGTGCGCTGGCGCTGGCCGCGGCGACGCACCTGGCGCGCACGATCGGCGCCGGGATCGTCCTGCTCCAGGTGGTCCCGCTCCCAGAGAGGGGCGACCCGTCGCTGCGCCCGCTCGAAATGCTGCTCGACGGCCTGGACTGGGAGGCGGCGGCGGGCGCAGCCGCACGCCGCTACGTCGACCAGTTGGCCGTGCGGTTGGTGCACGCGGGGCTGGCGGCGCAGGGCCGCGTGGCGGTGGGTCCGGTCGCGCCCACGATCGAGCGTGTCGCCGGGGAGGTAGACGCCGACCTGATCGTGATGAGCACGCACGCGCTGACCGGCCCGATCCGGGCGATCGTCGGCAGCGTGGCCGACGAGGTGGTGCGAACCGCCCAGCGGCCGGTCCTGCTGGTCCGGCGCGCTGGCCGTCTCGGGCTCGAAAGGCCGAGCCGTCTGGCGGATCCGGCCGTCTCGTCCCCTGCCAGCGCGTGACGACGAGACGAGCGCCTCGGCCGCGGCCCCGTTCGGCTGCCTCGGCGCCGGCGCCGAATCCTCCGACCAGCCGCGGCCGTCCGTCTACGCCAGGGTGCGCGGCGTGGACGCTCGGCGCCCAGTCAGGCGCCGGAGCCGAACGCCTGGCCCCCGTCGGCGCGGCTCGATAGTCCTCGAGGTTGCGGGAAGAGCCAGCTCGTTAAGAACAGGGCCGCGACCGTCAGCGGGAGGACCGCCATCAGCAGGACGACCGATGGGGCGAACCCCCCGACGGCGAAGAGCGCGAACCACCACACCGCGAAGCCCGTCAGCGCGAGCGCGCCCACCAGCGGCCTCCGCCACGCGGCCGCCGTCGCGGCGAGGAGCGCCAGCGCGGGCAGGTTGTGCAGCAGCAGCCCGAGCGCGATTTCCCCCGCCGTGCGCCCCTCTTCGAAGACGTCGAGCGAGAGCAAAGCCAGCACGGCGACGAACAACAGCAAGAGCACGCGCGGCGTCCAGTGCAGCCACCGATGGAGCTTGGGCGTGAGCTCGCCTGTCCGCGCCTCCTGGTCCACGACGGCGCACAGGACGCTCGCCGAGACTACGAGTGGGGCGCCGAGGACGAGCTGCACGGCGAGCCCGATCGGCTCGCTGGCGGCCCCTTCTCTCAGCAGCTCGGCGGTGTAGAGGCTGCCCAACGCGAGGGGGGCCACCCACGGCACGATCCAGGTGTGCCGGGACGGCCGGTGCTCCACCACGAACCTCCTATCCGCGCCCTAAGCAAGCCGGCCGGGCAGCGCCGGCCCGTCGAGCGCGAGGTCCACGCTCCAGTCTTGGCGGGCGAGTGGCTCCACCCGTCCGGCGACTGGCCCGTTCGCCCCCCGGTCGTGAAGGTCGGCCGTGGCGCGTATGCCAGGTGCGACCTGGCTGGCCGCGGGGCGCTCGTGCGCCATCTGGGCGCGGTGCCCTGAGTCGCCGATCGCCTCGCGATGACCCATGCCGCTCGGCAGTGGGTTGTGAAAGGGCGTGACCACTACCCGCGGCAGCAGCCGTCGGACGTCCTCGAGCGCGCAGAGCTGCGTGCCCCGCGTCGTCGCCGTGGCCGCCCCGGCCGCCGCTCCGAGCCGCAGCGCCTCGACCAGGCCGCTGTCCTCGAACAGCCCGATCGCCAGGCCCGCGACCATTGAGTCGCCCGAGCCGACCGTGCTCAACGCGTTGACCCACGGGGGCACGACCTTCCATTGGCCGCCGTCGCCGACTGCCACGGCGCCCCGCTCGCCGAGCGAGATCACGACCTGCTCCGCGCCGCGCCGGCGCAGCTCCTCGGCGCCTGCGAGGGCCACGTCGTCGTGGTCGAGCTTGTACCCCAGCAAGGCAGCGGCCTCCTCGACGTTCGGCTTGACCAGCGCGGGCCGGGCGCCGAGCGCGGCCGCGAGCGCCGCGCCGCTCGCGTCGAGCACGGTTGGCAGCCGCAGGTTCCGCAGCCAGCCGATCAGGTCGCGGTAGGTGGTCTCGGGCAGGCCCGGCGGAAGGCTGCCGGCAAGGACGACCATGCTGCCCGGCGGCAGCCGCTCGAGGCGGGCGCGCAGGAGGTCGAGCATCACTTCCGGGACGTGCGCACCCGGCCCGTAGATGCGGGTCCGCCGGCCGCTCTCCGTCTCGCGCACCATGACGTTGAGGCGGGTCGGCTCGGCCACCTCCCACAGTTCGTGCGGCACGCCCTCGGCGTCGAGCCGGTCGCGGATGAACGCGCCGGTGACGCCGCCGACGTAGCCGAGCGCGAGCGTTGGCCGCCCGAGGCGGTGGATGACGCGGCTGGCGTTGAGCCCCTTGCCGCCCGGGTCGAAGGACTCCACCTGGCAGCGGTTCACCACCCCCAGCTCGAATCGCTCGACGGTCACGGCCTGGTCGCAGGCCGGGTTGAGCGTGACGGTCGCGATTAGCGGTCTCTCCATCGCCGCCCCCGGTCACGCGGTCGGCGGGGCGGGGCGCGTCGCCTCGTGGGCGAGGTCCCAGGCCATCCGCACGGCGTCGCGCACCTGGTCCCAGGCCATCTCCTCGGAGGCGGCCTCAGGGGCGAACCAGTGGTCGGCCAGGTCCGCCTCAATCTCGGTCCAGTCGCGCCCCGCGAGCCCGACGTCGTGGGCGGCGGCCCACCCGAAGCGGAACGCCGGCTCGATCTCATCCCAGAACGGTCCGCCGGCGTGGGCGGCCCAGCGCCGCTTCAGCTCCGCAGCGTACTGCTCGTACTGCGGTGGGACGGTCCCCGGGTCGGTCGGCTGTTCGTTCGTGTTCCTCGGCATCGTGGGCCTCGTACACCTGGATTGGGTTCTGCACGGGTCGGTGGCCCGGGCAGGTTGAGTGCCGGAGGCTCGCGTGCGCTGGGGGTTCGCCCCGTGGCGGGCGCGCTCACCCCGGGGCCCCCCATATCACGCCGACCCACGCACCCACCGCTGACGGCCTTGGCACGTCGGGGCTGACCTCCTGTGGTCCCATGCTCGGGGGGCTTTGTTGCGCCCGAGGTCGCGGACGGTAGACCGTCCGTTGACGGCTGGCTCGCAGGCGACGATCGTCAGACCGACGCGCGTCAGCCGCGGTCTTACCGTACGGGTGATAGGGCGGCCGCCAACCGTGAGCAGACGCGCGCCTGGTGCGCTTCGGCTCAACCCTCCCTCAACCCCGCCTCTCTATCCTGCGCCACTCGCCGCTACGGGAGGCCCGCCGTGTCAGCGTTCCCGCCCATCGCCGTGCGCCAGCCGCGGCCGTACGACCTGGTCGACCTCCCGGTGATGGCCTGCGGTGTCGGCACCGGGTTCGAGGGTGTCATCGCCGCCCGCCTGCGCGACGCCAACGGGACCCAGCTCGTCCAGGTGTCGATCCACGTCGGCGGGACGGGCATCTGGGGCAACTACAGCGCGAGCCTCGATCCCGGCGGAGTGCCGTCGACGCCGCAGGGGACGCTGGAGGTCTTCGAGGTCTCAGCGAAGGACGGGAGCGACATCAATAAGGTCGTCGTCCCGATCACCTTCGGGCGTGCGCTGATCGACCCGTACCACGGCTTCGCGCAGTACACCGTCGTCCCGGGCGACACGCTGTCGGCGATCGCCCAGCACTGGTACGGCAGCGCGCCGCTTTGGACGCGGATCTACGAGGCGAACCGGAACCAGATCGCGAACCCGAATCTCATCTTCCCGGGCCAGGTGCTGCGCATCCCTCAGTGACGGATCACCCCTGGCGGGGTGCGCGTGTTCCTACGGAACACGCCGCGGGTCGGAACGGAGGAGTCGTCGATGAGCTGGGATGGCTGGGCGTCGCTCGGCGGCGCCGCGAGCGGCGGCGAGCCGGCCGTCGCGAGCAACGCCGACGGGCGGCTCGAGGTCTTCGTCGAGGCGCCTGGCCCGACCACGACCGAGCTGTGGCACGTCTGGCAGGAAGCGGGCGGCGCCTGGAGCGGTTGGGCGAGCCTCGGCGCGCCGCCGGGCTCCTTCCTTGGCTTCCCGGTCGCCGCGCGCAACCAGGACGGCCGGCTGGAGGCGTTCGTCCGCGTCGGGCTGATGAGCACCGGGGTCGTGTGGCACGTCTGGCAGGACCCCGCGTCTCCGACTGCCTGGAGCGGGTGGGACGACCTCGGCGGTCCGCCCGGCGGGGTGGGCGCCCACTTCCTGGTCGTCGGGCAGAACGCCGACGGCCGCCTCGAGCTGTTCACGCTGGGCACCGACGGCGCCGCCTGGCACGTGTGGCAGGTCGCGGCCGGCGGCGCGTGGGCCGCGTGGACGGCGCTCGGGCAGCCCGCCGGGACGTCGATCGTCAACCTGGCGCTGGGTACGAACGCGGATGGTCGGCTCGATCTCTTCGGCACCGCGCTCGACGGGGCGCTGTGGCACACGTGGCAGGAGGCCGGCGGTGGTTGGAGCGCCTGGGCGAGCCTTGGCGGGCCCGCCGGCGCGAACCTCGCCGGCCCGGCTGTCGGGCGCAACGCGGACGGTCGCCTCGAGGTGGTCGCCGTGGCCGACCAGCACGCCGTCTGGCACCTGGCGCAGTCGAGCGCTGGCGGCGGCTGGGGGAGCTGGGCGAGCCTCGGCGCGCCGCCTGGCGTCGCCTTCCTCGGCACACCGCGGATCGGCGCGAACCAGGACGGCCGGCTCGAGGTGTTCCTCTTCGGCGTCGACGACGCGGTCTGGCACATCTGGCAGGAGCCCGGCGGTGGGTGGAGCACCTGGGAAAGCCTCGGCGGCGAGCCGGCTAACGCGGTGGGCGTGGGGCGCAACGCGGACGGTCGGCTCGAGGTGTTCGCCACCGCGCGCCCCAAAGGCGGCGCCCAGCCGCTCTGGCACCGCTGGCAGGTCGCGGCCAATGGGCCGTGGAGCTTCGTCCACGACTGGGAGCAGGTCGACCTGGTGGGCGCGGCGACCAAGCTCTACACGCCGATCGGCGGCACCGTCCTGGCGCGGACGACGGCCGGCCTCTTCCGCAGCGGGGACGACGGCGAGACGTGGACCGCCGACGCGCTGCCGGTCGGCGCGGGCCTCGTCGCGGTCGACCCGACGACGCCGTCCATCCTCTACGCGGCGACGGCCACCGCGGTGCAGAAGAGCACGAACGGCGGCGCATCGTGGGCGGCCGTGCTGACGACGGGCGCCCCCACGCTCGCGCTGGCGGTCAGCCCGGCCGACCACGACCTCGTGTACGCCGCCTCTGGCCAGGGCAGCGGGGCGTTCACCTTGCGGCGCAGCGCCGACGGCGGCGCAACCTGGACCACCGTGATGGGCCCGCTCCTGGGCGAGCTGTGCACCTGGGCGGTGCTGATCCTGGCGCCACACCCGACCGATCCCACCAGCGTGCTGCGCACGTCGAACTGCTACGCCGGCCGGAACGTGCCGGGCGGCGACGGGCTCCACCGTAGCGCGGACCGCGGTGCCACCTGGACCGAGATCTTCCACCCGGTCGGGCTTTACCCGTCGCGCCTCGTCGGCGGCGGCGGGACGGCGCCCGCGCGGTTGTACGTCGGCGCGCACCTCGCCGCTTCGCCGGGCGGTGGCAAGCTCTTCCGCAGCGACGACGACGGCGCGACCTGGAACGCCGTGCTGACGATCGCGAGCGGACCGTCGGTCGGCGGCCTCGCCTACGACCCGAGCGCACCCGACCGTGTCTGGGCTGGGCTGACCAGCGGGGTCGTCCAGGCCAGCGCCGACGGCGGCGCGACCTGGACCCAGCTCGGGCGCGACGGCCTCGGCGCGGTGGCCGACCTCGCCCTCAGCCGGGATGGCAGCTACCTCTTCGCGGCGACGAGCACCGGCGTCTGGCGGATCCACCTGTAGGACCCGACACGCCCCCGCCGCGGGCGGCGGGGATGGTCGCCCCCACCCGGGGGGAGCGCCGTGATGGGGCCATGCCTCGAACCGGTGCCTCGGGGCGCACTCCTAGAATGCCGGCCCGGTGGTGTCATCCCGAGGAGGGACGACGAGAGGTCTCGGCCGTCGCGCCGTCCTTGGCCCCCGGGGCGCCGGCGCACGGCGCGCCGGCCGAGGTTCCTCGCTCCGCCCGGAACGGCCGGCCAGGCCGGCCCGGCGAACACCGGGCCGGCGTTCTAGCCGCGCCGCAGGGGATCGAAGGTTCCGATCTCCTGCGTCGGAAAGGCGCCCTCGGCGATATCCGCGGCGCCGAAGCTAGCCAGGAGGTCGCGCGCGAGCGGTTCGCGGCCGTCGGCCGTGATCGTCAGCGCGATGCGGTCGCCGTGACCGCTGGCGATGCCGTCGTCGCCTTCGCCGATGGCGTCGAGCCCAATTTCATGCTCGCGGAACCCGGCGTGGCGCAGCTCGGCTATCGCCGCCCAGGCCGTCTCGAGGTTCGGTAGGACGCCACGTACGTTCGCCATCGCCCGCGCTCCTCTTGCCAGCCGCGTGGCAGCAAGGGGCGTGCCATGCGCCTGGCGATCCGGGCGCTCGTCGGCTGCCCCGACCCTCGTGGGCGTCGGCTCGGCGCGATCTCGACGATCCGCGTCCGGCGCTTCTTCGCCGCGGCTACTGGCCGCAGCAGCCGCTGTACAGGGAGGGCATGCGGTAGGCGCGGTAGAGGAGGGAGGGAAGGTCCTGGATGGCGTAGAGCTGGGTGGTGCCGGTCGGGTCGAATTCCTGTCCCTGGCCGAACTGCGGGTTGTTGGATTGCAAGCCGGAGGTGAAGAAGTAGTCGCCGTTCTGGAGGACCTGCGCCCAGCCCAGCGCAGGGGACGTGTTGCCGACGTCGGCGTCCACGACCAGCGTCGCGCGCCGTTCGGCTTCGTCCAGCCGGTACGCCTGACCGCGGCTGTGGCAGCCCGGCCCCACCAGGGCGCAGCGGGTGTTGCCATCGTCGAAGGTGACCAGCCGGCCGTCGTCGGTCGTCTGGATGCCGTGCTGGTGCGAGAACCACGGGAAGACGTCGCCCGCCGGCGGGTTGGTGAGCGCGAAGTCCAGGCCGTTGCCGAGCTGCCAGACGACGTGACCGTCGCCCACTCCGTCGTCGTAGGCGATCTTGACGATCCGGTCGAGGTGGCGCACCGAGAGCAGCAGGGCGTGGTCCTTGGCCGAGTAGACGACCGCGTTCGAGTGCGTCCAGTCGTTGACGGTCCCCCAGGGTTCCTTGGCGGTTTCGTTCAGCACCGCCCGCTGGTTGACGTCGAAATGGTCGAACGCGTTCCAGACCCAGTCGACCTGCCAGTTCTGGTCGAGGTCGACGATCTGGTCGGTCATCACGTCGACCGGCGCACCGCTGGTCGAGCCTTGCGTGCCGGGCGGGAAGACCCGATCGACGGCGCTGAGCGCCACGACGTGGCCGTTGGGCAAAAGGCGCAGCTCGTGGTGCAGGAAGTGGTACTGCTGGACGGTGTGGCCCGGCGTCGACGCCATGGTGGCGAGCTGCTCGTTGATCGCCGCGTCCGAGGTCTCGCGCAGGACGTTGCCAGCCGGGTCGAGCAGGCGGATCTTCGGGCTCGGGCCCGTCACGTAGACCAGCGTGTTGCCGCCCGGTAGTGGCTGGGAGAGCGACGTCGTGTAGCCCGGCTCCGGGTCCGGCTCGTACCACACGACGCGGCCGGCCAGGTCCGTCGCGAAGTGGACGCCCCGGTGCCCGGCCGCCGGGAGGCCGA